>JBBQSY010000022.1:0-42775 GCA_038213495.1 Bacteroidales bacterium | reverse complement strand
AAAAGTGAATTCATTTTTATCAATTTCTATGAACCATATAACTGTTCATCTTAACATACTTTCCACTTTTTGAGTGGTTAACTATGACTTATTTATAACAAATTTTTACTTTTTATCAATTAAACCGTTGTTGATCCGATTTACTTGTAACTTTATCCTTTAAAATCCGGATGATTCCGCCTCTTTGGAAGTAAAACACGTATAAATCTAACCTTTGAATTAATCTTAACATGGAAGTTGAAATTTTAGCACGGATTCAGTTTGCCTTCACCATCGCCTTTCACTACATCTACCCGCCTCTAAGCATAGGGCTGGGTCTGATAATGGTAATTATGGAAGGTCTTTACCTGAAAACCAACAATAAGATTTATGAGAAAATGGCGCGTTTCTGGACGCGGATTTTTGCCCTGACCTTTGGAATTGGCGTGGCGACAGGGATTGTTATGGAATTCGAATTCGGTACCAACTGGGCGACCTATTCTAAGTTTGTTGGAGATGTGTTTGGTAGCGCCCTGGCAGCAGAAGGCATTTTTGCCTTTGCACTCGAAAGCGGATTCCTGGGCATACTGTTGTTTGGCTGGAACCGTGTAAGCAAGACGGTTCACTTTTTAGCTACGCTGGGAGTATGGCTGGGTTCAATGTTTTCAGCCGTTTGGATTGTTGTTGCCAACAGTTGGCAGCAAACACCGGCAGGGTATCATATTGTAGGAACAGGAACATCTGCCCGGGCCGAGATTACCGATTTCTGGGCCATGGTTTTTAATCCTTCGAGTGTCGACAGGCTTCTGCACGTTTGGGTGGGAGCTATCCTGGCAGGCGCTTTCCTTGTGCTGAGTGTTCATGCATATTACCTTATCCGCAACCGGTATACCGAACTTTCGGAGAAAGCCTTTAAAATTGCCCTGGTAGTAGCTTCTGTTTTTTCATTCTCCCAGTTATTAACGGGTCACGCTTCGGCAGTGGGTGTTGCTGAAAACCAGCCCGCCAAACTAGCAGCATTCGAAGGACACTTTGATACCCTGGCCATTGCAGATATGTACCTCTTTGGTTGGGTAGATAAGGAGAATCAAAAGGTAAGCGGCCCCAAAATCACCGGGGGACTGAGTTTCCTCACCAGCTTCGACTTTAAAAAGCCAATGAAGGGAATAAATTATTTTCCTGCCAACGAGCAGGTACCCCAGGTAAATGCCGTCTTCCAGTTTTATCATATAATGATTGCAGTTGGCATGACTATGATTGCCATTACCTTGCTGGCATGCTGGCTGTGGTGGCGAAAAAAGCTCTTTAAGCACCGCTGGCTGTTATGGATATTTGTATTTGCAGTGTTTTTACCACAGGTAGGTAACCAGGTAGGATGGTTTGCTGCCGAAATGGGCCGCCAGCCCTGGGTGGTTTATGGCTTGCTTCGCACATCCGATGCTTTTTCAAAGTCGGTGGGAGCAAACCAGATTGTGTTTTCACTCATCATGTTTGCATTTATTTATGTGTTGTTGTTCGCTCTCTTCATTTACCTGCTCGACCGAAAAATAAAGCACGGCCCTTATGACGAATCAGATGAGGAAGACAGGCCGCTGCAGCGTGAAATAGCCGAAATACTGGAACACAGGTAAACTAATAAACAAAGAATGATTATGGAAACGATTTTAGGTATAGATTATCCCACGCTCTGGTTTCTGGTAGTAGGAGGACTTTTTTCAGGATATGCCATTCTCGATGGCTTCGACCTGGGGGCGGGAGCCTGGCATTTGTTTTTCCGCGATGAAGACAGCCGCAGGATTGCTCTTAATGCTATCGGACCCGTATGGGACGGAAACGAAGTATGGCTGGTAATTGGCGGCGGTGCGCTGTTTGCCGGTTTTCCGATATTGTACGCAAGTCTTTTCTCAGCCATGTATATACCATTCATGCTTTTCCTCGCATTCCTCATCTTCAGGGCAATATCCATTGAGTTCCGCTCAAAGGAACCTATGCTTTGGTGGCGTAAACTCTGGGATGTGTGTTACAGTGTTTCGAGCGCTATGCTTGCTTTCCTGCTGGGGGTAGTGCTTGGAAACGTATTGCAGGGCATCGCAATCGGAAAAGATTTTGAATACGAAGGCAACTGGCTTCAGTTCCTTAATCCATATGCCATTATGGTAGGAATTACATCGCTGGCATTGTTTATGGTTCACGGAGCCATTTACCTCTCCATGAAAACAGAAGGAAAGTTATTTATCCTGGTTACGACATTGCTCAAGCGGGCCATACTGTTCTTTGTAGCTATTTTCATACTTACAACAGTATTTACGCTGCTCTTTATACCTCACCTTTCGGATCATTTGCTCAGCAATCCGTACCTGTTCATTGTGCCTTTGCTGGCATTCCTGAGCATAGCCAATATTCCCAGACTGGTGAGCAAAAGCAAATACCGACAGGCGTTTATGTTTTCCTCACTCACCATGAGCCTGTTGCTTATCCTGGTGGCTGTTGAGCTTTACCCTGTTTTGCTGTTGTCCACCATCGACCCGGCATACAATATAACCGTTTACAATGCAGCCTCTTCGGTAAAAGCGCTGCAAACGATGCTTATTATTGTACTCATAGGTGGTCCGCTGGTAGCTTTTTATACCTTTTTCGTGTACAAAACATTCAGGGGAAAAGTTACACTGGATGATACCAGTTACTAAGAATTTTATCCCAGTATACGTTTCAGGCCTCTGTCGTTCAGTTTATTCAGCATGCCGGCAGCATCTTTGAATTTGCTATTCATGATCATAGATGCTATGATATATGGCTTGAAACCGGCTTCCTTATACGTTTCGATACGATAGCGGTCGAACACGCTTTCTGCAACTTCGCCTTCTTTACACGAAACTCCTGAAATATCGGCAGGCAAACAATGCATATACAGGGCTTTGCCGCCCTTGGTAAGTTTCATTTTTTCCTCGGTGCATTCCCAGCTTTTAAAATTTGCGTTGTTAGCCAGGCATTCCTGTTCAAGGGCTTTAAGACCATCCTTATCGTTGGCATGTAAAAGTGGCGTGCGGCGCTGCATTACCGAGAAAGGTGCCCAGCTCTTCGGGTACACAATATCTGCATCTTTGAAAGCTTCATCCATATTATTCACAACACGGAATTTTCCTCCCGAAGCTGCCGCATTTTTACCTGAAAGTTCAACCACATCATCGATAAGATTATATCCTTCGGGATAAGCCAGATCCACTTCCATTCCAAAACGGGTCATAAGGCCGATAATAGCCTGTGGAACGGATAATGGCTTGCCGTAACTGGGTGAATAGGCCCAGGTCATGGCTATTTTTTTGCCTTTCAGATTCTCAAGTCCGCCATAATAATTAGCCAGGTGCATCAGGTCGGCCATTGCTTGTGTAGGGTGGTCGATATCGCACTGCAGGTTAACTATTCCGGGCCTTTGTGGCAAAACGCCGTTCTGAAATCCATCATCCAAAGCGTGGCCGACTTCCTGCATATAGGTGTGTCCTTCACCCAGGAACATATCGTCGCGGATTCCGATGATATCCGTAAGGAAACTGATCATATTTGCCGTTTCGCGTACGGTTTCGCCATGAGCAATCTGTGATGTGCTCTCGTCAAGGTCCTGAACTTCGAGTCCCAGCAGGTTGCATGCCGATGCGAACGAAAAGCGCGTACGGGTCGAGTTGTCGCGGAAATTGGAAACGGCAAGTCCCGAGTCAAATACTTTTGTGGAAATATTATGATCGCGCAGGTATTTCAATGCTTCGGCAACCAGCAGGGTTTGTTTCAGTTCGTCCTCGGTTTTATCCCATGTTAACAGGAAATCGTTGGCGAATAAATTTGTGTTCAGCTTTTTAAGATCTTCGATAATTTGATTGAATGATTTCATTAGTTGGGGAGATATTTAATGTATACTGGGAAAAAGGCACTAAAGAGTCAGAAGTCGGATCCCGATAGCTATCGGGACCGAAGTTCCGTGTTAAATCAGGAAAGCATACGCTGCATAAAATGCTGCCGCTGTTTCCAGGTGATCAATCGGAACTTTTTCGTTTGGCGCATGAGCCATTACTTCGTTACCAGGGCCGAAACCTATGATTGGGATGCCATAATAACCGTTAATCGTGACTCCGTTTGTCGAAAAGGTCCATTTATCTACGATTGGATCTTTACCAAAGAGTTGCTTAAACGCTTCAACACCAGTGGTAACAGCAGTATGTTCTGCCGGAATTTTCCAGGTGGGGTAGTATTTTTCCATGCCGTATTTAAGGCCGGTGTAGGCAACTTCTTCGTAATGCAATACCTCAACTGTGGCATCCATATCCTTGATAATTTCTTGTATTTCGGCAACGGCGGATTCCTTGGTTTCGCCCCAGGTGAGCCTGCGATCAAGGTGGAACTGGGCATAATCAGCAACAGCACATAGTGATGGGCTTCCGGATTTAATTTCCGAGATCGTAACAGAGCCTTTGCCAAGGAATTCGTCGGTTCCTAAGCGCTCATTGAGTTTTTCGATTTCGAGGGCGGCACGGGCAGCCATATAAATAGCATTTTTACCGCGTTCGGGTGCGCTGCCATGGCACGAAAGTCCCTGGAATTTCACAACTATTTCCATCCTGCCGCGGTGTCCACGATAAATATTCAGGTTCGTAGGCTCGGTGCTGATGGCAAAATCAGGCCGTATGTTTTCTTCCTCAACAATGTATTTCCAGCAAAGGCCGTCGCAGTCTTCTTCCATCACGCTGCCAACAACGAGAACGGTAAGATCGCGGTCGAAACCCAACTCTTTAAGTATGCGCCCGCTGGTAACTGCCGCTGCAGGCCCGCCTTTCTGATCCACGGTACCACGGCCCAATACATAGCCGTCTTTAATTTCGCCGCCAAAAGGGTCGAAAGTCCAGTTTGCTTCGTTTCCTACATCCACGGTATCCATATGGCCGTCGATTGCCAGGATACGTTTCCCGTTGCCGATACGCCCGATTACATTTCCCAGTCCGTCGATGCGTACTTCATCAAAACCGGCTTCTTCCATTTGCCGTTTCAGCTCCAGTTGTACATCTTTTTCGTACATGCTGGTTGATTTGATCTGTATCAGTTTTGATAAATTTTGTGCCGTGTAATCACGGTACTTGTGTGATAATTCGTTGATTTTTTCAAAAATCTTTTCCATATAAGGTTTTAGGTGTTAGGTGTTAGGGAAACCAGAATTTATGATACTATTTGGTCTTATCCAGGATTCATAAATCGGCTTTTTTATGGCCTGTTGGCTCACTATGTTATTGTCAATTTGCAAATATCACGGTAAGTTGTTATTCATTATATTTCAACTCCCAGAAATATTTTAGTGTTTTCTATTCTACGTATCCGGATTTTATCTCCAATTTTTATTTTGTCAAAAACGGCCTTGTTCACTTTTAACTTCTCTCCTTTTACGTTGATAGTGTAAAAATGCATTTCTTTCATTTTTCTCTGTGAAATGTCTTTCATAAAAATGAAAGAGAGTAAGTTAACCGGAGTAGAAGCACTCCCTGCCTCATAATCAACTTTAAACTCTTTATTTTCGATTATTGCATTTTCAATCGAGACAACTTTTAATTTCAGGTCTAATCTATGAAGTCTGGTAATAAAAAGAAAACCAATAAATCCAATTACAATAGACAATGAAGGAAGAAATATGAAGAAAATTCCAAACTTGTTATCTAAACTGCTATATATCAGTGCGATAAAAATCAGAAATAAGGAAACAGTTGCTGATGGAAAGATATTTCTCAGGTAGTCACGTCTCAATATTTTCAAATCTTCTTCTGTCATCTTTTCGGGGGTTTGATTCCATTCCGGTTGCTTTAAAATTGACCTAAATATTTCAAAGGAATATTTTCTATCCCTAATACCTAACCCCCAACCCCTAAAGCCTTCTTTTTATTAATTTCTTCAATACTTAACAAAACTACTTCGGCCGTTGCAGGCAACGAGAAAGAGGGTTCAAAATTATGATTTCCTACCGAAGAAACCGCATCTTTTATCGCCAGCCATACCGAAAAAGCCAGCATAAGAGGAGGTTCTCCAACCGCCTTGCTTTTACGGATGGTGCCTTGGTTAGGGTAACCGGTAAGAAGCTCAACATTAAAAATATGTGGAATATCGTTTACCGTTGGGATTTTGTATGTGTCGGGCGAATGTGTAAGCAAGCGACCCTGTTTGTCCCATTTTATCTCTTCGGTGGTCACCCAGCCAACACCTTGTATAAATCCGCCTTCAATCTGACCGATATCGATTTCCTCATTAAGTGAATCGCCAATATCGTGCAGGATATCTGTTCGTAGAAACTTTGACTCACCGGTAAGCACATCCACCTCCACTTCCGAAACGGCCATGGCATAAGAATAATAGTAAAAAGGATTTCCTTTTCCGAGTTCGCGGTCGAAGAATATCCCCGGTGTCTTATAAAATCCGGTGGCACTCAGGCTCACCTGTTTCAGGTAAGCTTGCTTTACCAGATCGATGAAAGAGATTTTTGTTTCGGGATGTGCAAGGGCGTAAACAGTATTGTCAGAAAAAACAATCTCATCAGCCTTAAATGATCCTGAACCTGATTTTACCGAAAGTTCCTCAGCTGCAATAACGGACAGGCGTGATTTAAGTTTTTCGATGGCATTTTTTACTGCCATTCCGTTCAGATCGCTACCCGAGGATGCTGCGGTTGCCGAAGCATTTGGCACTTTCGACGTACTGGCAGCACTTATCTTGATAAATTCAGATGAAACTCCAAACTCACTGGCAGCAATTCCGTGTATTTTAGTATTCAGTCCTTGCCCCATTTCGGTTCCGCCATGATTTACGGCTATGGTTCCATCGGTGTAAATATGCACCAACGCCCCGGCCTGGTTGAGAAATGCAGTAGTAAAGGAAATGCCGAATTTAACCGGAGTGAGCGAAATGCCGCGTTTAACAAACTCATGTCCGCGGTTAAACTCATCAACTTCATTCCTGCGTCCGGTATAGTCTGATGTTGCCAACAGCTTATCATATATCACGTGCAGGTGATTGTTCCGTATAGCCTCACCGTAAGGCGTTTCATTTCTTTCGTTAATCCCGTAGAAATTTAGTTTTCGTATTTCGGCAGGATCTTTTTTCAGGAAGCGGGCCATACGGTCGATCGCAGTTTCTATAACAGCCATGCCCTGCGGCCCGCCGAAGCCCCGGAAAGCCGTATTCGACGGAAGATTTGTCTTATATGCTTTCCCGACAATTTTAGTGTTTGGGATATAATATGCATTTTCGGCATGAAGCATGGCCCTTTCAAGGATAGCGCGGCTGAGGTCTGTCGCAGCACCTGCATCGGAGTTCAGCTCAACCGAATAGGCGAGTATTTTTCCTTCGTGGTTGAAAGCTATACGGTATTCCGACAGGAAACGATGCCGTTTCCCCGTTATTTTCTGGTCGTCGTCGCGGAAGAGGTGAATTTTAACAGGCCTTTTTGCAGCATTGGCTAAAAGAGCGGCCCAGGCAGCTACATGATTTCCCTGGGTTTCCTTTCCGCCAAAAGCACCGCCCATGCGACGGACTTCGACATCAACTTCGTTTTTTGCGATACCAAGCACCTCGGCAATAATGGCCTGGGTTTCGGCCGGATTCTGGCTCGAAGCATACATCATCATCTCCCTGCCTTCGCCCGGAACGGCCAGTGCCGACTGCGTTTCGAGGTACCAGTGTTCCTGTGCGCCGGTTTCGAGTTCGCCGGAAAGTATATGTGGTGCTGATTTAAAAATTTGTTCAACATTTCCACATTCTATACTTCGCGGAGGTGCGATGAGTGCCTGTTTTTTTATGGCATCCTGCAATGTCAGTATCGTTTCGAGTTCTTCAAACTCAATACGGATAAGCTTTTCAGCTTTAATGGCAGCTTCTTCGGTATCGGCAGCAATAAGAACTATGGCTTGCCCGATAAATGTAACCTCGTCTTCGGCAAGGCAAGGCTCATCATGAATTACCGGCCCCATCTGGTTTTGACCGGGAATATCATTATGGGTCAGAATGGTGGCAACTCCTTTTGTTTTTAGCGCTTCTTTAATATCAATGAGACTAATGCGTGCATGAGCTACCTGGCTGTAAACAACCCTGCCAATTAACGGCTGGTGAGCTGTAATATCATTAACGTAAACCGATTGTCCGGTTACATGCTTAACAGCGCTATCGTGTTTCAGATTTTCAGTTTTCATAGCGCTGAGGTTGTTTCTGCATAGAATTTTAACAGCAGATTGCCTGCTACCGTGTTTCGGTACTCAGCCCCGGCACGGGCATCGCTCCAGGGCGAAAATTCTTTAACAAGTATTTTCATTGCCTGATCTATTGTCGGCCTGATCCAGGATTTGCCGGTAAGGAATTTCTCGGTTTCAGATGCACGTTTGGGCATGTCAGCCATTCCACCAAAGGCAAGGATGATTTCTTTTACATTTCCGTTTTCAAGTTGCAGCGAAAAGCCTCCGCTTACCGTCGAGATATCAAGGTCTTTGCGTTTCGAAACTTTATAGGAGCGGATGATTGTTCCTGGTCCTGGTTTGGAAATGTGAACAGCAGTTATTAATTCATTGGGATGGAGATCAGTCAGCCGGTAGCCCTTTATAAAATCTTCGATCCGTAAAGTTCTTTCGGATGCGATGGATTTCAACTCAATATGCGCTTTGTACGCAATCAGCAAGGGAAGTGTATCGCCGATAGGAGAGGCCGAACCTACGTTTCCTCCAATGGTTGCAAGGTTCCGGATTTGAAGCGATCCGAAGATCCGGAGCATATTGTGCAAAGCAGGGAGTGTTTCAGTAGAGTGAAATTTAAGTTGTTCGAGCGTGAGGCCCGAGCCGATATTGTAAGTATTTCCTTTTTCTTTGAAATAATTCAGTTCGGGAATATTTGAAATATCGAGGATTTCGGGTAATAATTCCCTTTTTTTTGTTTGCCGCAGGGCGGTATCTGTTGCCCCGCTTACAATAATGGCTTGGGGATAGTTTTCTCTAACTTCCAGCGCATCCGCTAATGTGAGCGACTTAAAATAAGTATTTGTTAAAGTTTCGATTTGAATTCGTGATTTATCCTGGCTGATTTTCTCAAGCAGTCCGGTAATTTTCTGTTCATGACCTTTAAACTTATCGGTATCCACACACGAACAGGCATGTTCGGCCGCTTTAACAATGGGTTGATAGCCGGTACAGCGGCACAAATTGCCGGTGAGTGCATCTTCAATAATTTCACGGTCAGGTTTGTGATGGTTTTTATAAAGGCCGAAAAGCGACATCACAATTCCCGGTGTGCAATACCCGCACTGGCTGCCATTGTGATTCACCATTTCCTGCTGAACCGGGTGAAGCGCATCGGCATCGGCAAGATGTTCAACAGTAATAAGCTGTTTGCCATGGATCATGGGCAGAAAAACAAGGCAACTGTCTATGGTTTTATATGTGAGTTTACCTTCATGATTTTCGGCAACCACTACCGTGCAGGCACCACAATCGCCCTCGGCACATCCTTCCTTCACTCCTTTGTGCGAAGGCAGCGAGCGCAGGTAGTTTAGTACAGTTGTTGTAGGTGTAAATTCAGAATCTGCATTAAAATCAACCGACACTATACGGTCGTTCAGCACAAACTGAATTTTATCATTTTTTAAACTCATGCTTTTTTAAGTGTATTTTTCACATCGATCATCTGCGCGACAATGCTGATGGCGATTTCGGCCGGTGTTTCGGCGGCAAAAGGAATTCCGATCGGCATATCGACTTTATCGAGTTGCGACTCAATGAAATGATGGTTATCAAGTGCGTTTTTCCTGATTTCGGCAACTTTGCGTTTGCTGCCTATCATTCCAAGATAAGCATATTCATGCGGAAGACAGGCCAGTAGTGCCGTTTCGTCAAACTCATGTTTGTGTGTAACGATAGCGATGTATGTATTGTTATCAAAAGCCAGTGAATCAATAATCTGAAGTAAATCACTATTTTGTGTTTCAACGCCGGGCATATTCCACTCGTCGAAAATACCTTCCCGCTGATCGAAAACAAACGGCCGGAATCCCAAACCGACAGCATATCCGGCAAGGGCTTTCCCTATATGGCCTCCGCCGAAAATATAAAGTTTAGGCAGGCATCCAATAGCTTCGAAATAAACTTCCATCGTGCCTCCGCAATGCATCTTCAGGTCATCTTCGAGGTGAAACGCCTTTGAAAAGGGTGTCCCGCACGATATCGTGTTTAATGCATCCTGAATTACCTGGTATTCAATACTTCCACCTCCAATGGTTCCTTTGATGGACCCGTCAGGGAATACGAGCATTTTCGAACCGGCTTTCCGGGGTGTGGAACCGGTAGTTCCGGTAACCACGCATAATACAGCCGGTACACCCTGCTCAATTACTGTTTTTAGATCGTTAAAAATTTCCTGCATACTCTTTAAATAATGGGCTAAATTATAAAAAATTGGCCGCCGCATTAAGAATGGCCTTGTTTATTTTTCAGGATTGAGATGGTGTTCGTAAAATTGAAGGGGTTTATTGGGTTTTATTGAACAGATTACAAATCTGAAACTCCGGGTGACGGGATTTCAAATCCCGCCAAGCAAAAACAGATTTTATAAAACTTAAACGGTTTTATATGTTTTAGCTCCGCCAGGCCAAATCCCACAAAGCACAGGAACCAATTACTATTATTCTACTGAAGAAACATAATTACAGCTTATAAACTCAAACTGTTCACCTTTTAGCTGGAAAGTTATGACCCCTTCATACGAAGTTCCACGACCCCTTCTTATGTTAAATATAATTAGTACTTGTTTCTCATTATAAGTGGATGGAAATTGCTTAAAATTTATTAAAGGAACTCCTTGTTTCTTATAATTGAGATGAACCATTTTCCCATTGATTTTTATCTCATCTAAAGAATCTTCCCGAAGCTCAAAATTTTCTAATTTTATATACAGGGTATCGTATGAAGTATGTATTATCTTCTTTTCATACAAAACAGATATAGATTTCTTTATTTCAGATTCACATAAACGATGTTCGACTTTATTGCAACTTGTTACTAATAACATTGTTGCCAGAAAAAATATTGTCATTAAGCTTATTTGTTTAGCACATATTTTAAAACCGTTCCGCTCTAAGATTAAGCCTGCTCCTGATTACTGCAATTTCCGAAGGAATTGAATCCGAAAGGTTATCAAGCAGTTCGTTGATTCTGCCGGCTTTGTACTTGTTTTGCAGCAGCACCTGTGCCGATGAATATATGGCTTCCTCCAGTTTTTCTTTACTCTGTTTGCCTTCCATATAAAGTGCAACCTCGTTATGCCAAAGCAGCACAGGCATATAAACGGTTTTATCAATAAATTTTTTCTCCAGGTTAAGGAGGCTATATCTTTTGGCCACAGCCAGGAGCCGGCTGTACTTTTCGGCACTCAACAGGGCCTGCAGATAAGCGGCAAAAAACAAGTGCCAGCGTGTAGCAAAAATCTCTTTCTTGTAAGCATCCAGGAAAGTAGAAGCATAACTGACAGCATTTTTAGCCATTTTGTTATACACCAGTGTGCGGGTATAAAAGCTGGCAAACCCGATTTTATTATAAAAACTATTGGTCTTTTTCAAGTCGGGAATAGAAGAACTCATAAGTTTTAATGCCTTGTCGTATTTACCGCTGCGAAGCAATACTCCACAGAGATTTGCAAGGTAAAACAGGTAATCACTATTTTTTTGCCGGATGGACAGGTAGCCGAATTTTTCGGCAAGAGTCAGCTCGTTCAGTTTGCTGTGCATCATGGCTCGATTGGAATAATAATTGGCCAGAAGCCGCTTCGAATAGAAGGCATTCGTTTTGAAAAGGCTGTCAAGGTCATCGTACAAAACCCTCAGGTTCTCGAACTCCCGGTAGTTATAATATAAAAATGTAAGCCGGACTGCTGCCCTGTATCTGGTATATCCGTCGAGCGTGGAATCATTGAAAGTGGTCTGCAGGAAATCGCTGTAATGAATAGGATCAGCGTCCAGGGTTTCGTGCTGACGAATGATTTCCTCTGCAGCCTGGTTTAGCTGATTGTTGATTGCCATGCTGCGGTGATAGTCTGTTTCGTATTTCTGAAGGTAATCGTTAATCGGCTTGTAAAACTGGTTTCTTACTCTGATGAGCAGGTAATCCCTGAAATACTGAAGCAATTCGTAAAATCGCAGGAAAAAATACTGCGGGGGATTTATGGTTTTGATGTAGGATAGTATTTCTTTTTCCTCTTCGGGAGTGATGGCATCAATCATTACCTGCTTTTCGGTATAGGCGAGCCATTCATAAAATTTATCCACATCAGCCTTATCGAGAGCCTGGATAATCCATGTTTTGATATAGGAATAGGACCGCTTGTCAATTTTCGGATCATACTCCCTGGCTGTAAGCGGATTATGACAATTGCTGTGTAGCGTATTCAGGATTTGCAGGTTCACGCCTTTGCTGAATTTCTGAATACTCAACAGGTAATCAGCCTCGTGGGGATAGAGATGATTGGCAAAATCGCTGAAAGTGACAAGTTTCAACCTCATGAACCGTATTTTGGGTTGAAATTACTATAAAAAGCAATGGGAACCAGTGTATCCGGCTCCCATTTCTCAATTAATAAACCAATCAACCATTATTGTAAGAAACTGCGTGTTTCGGTATTGAAAACTTCCGGCTTTTCGAACATCATAAAATGCCCGCATTTAGGAACCATTATCAGTTTACTGCCTTTGATAAGACTTGCACCTTGTTCTGCAATTTTACTTGTGAAACCAGGGTTGAGATACCTGTTTGGTATCAGCATATCATTTTCACCAAAGAAAATAAGCGTTGGTACATTTATTCGTGAAAGTTTGTCAAGCACGGACTCATCAACCATGCCATGAACCGAACGGGCAACCACAAGGCAGTAGTTTTCGAAATCACTGGCATCGCGCATGGCTATTCGATCCTCGATCATAAAACGGGCATCAGACGGCATGCGGTAAAAATTACTGGCAAGGTTAGTTTCAATGGCATCTACGGTTGTAAGTCGCACCAGGTTTGGTGTCATAACGTCTTTAAACCAGTTTTTCTGCCCGGCATGAAATGCTTCAAACCCAGCAGGATCAACCAGTATCAGGCGTTTTACCAGTTCCGGCTTTTCAAGCGCAAGCACCATAGCAATCTGTCCGCCCATCGAATGTCCGGCAAGGTTTACAGGCCCTAATTGCAGTTGCTGTATCAGATCGGCAATCACACCGGCATAAAAAGTCATCAATCCGCTGTGAGGTGCTTTTGAGGATTTTCCGTAACCCGGAAGATCCACTGCAATAACCCGGTAGTCTTTGCTCAGTTCAACAATATTCTTTTTCCATGCAGGCAGGTAGCTTCCCAATCCATGGATCATAAGAATAGTTTCCTTGCCTTTGCCTTCATCAATATAGGCCAGTTTGATATCGCCATTCAGGTTGGCGTAGTGTACCGGGAAATCGTATTTCAATTCGCTCATTGAACTGATTTTGGTAAGATTTTTATAAGGGGCGGAACAGGCTGTAAGAAGCAGCAGTATTATGGGTATAAATGATTTAAGTTTCATAGTTACAGGTGTTTTCATCTTTCGGAATATTACATCAATTATCAGAACATCAACCATTTATAGACTATGAAAGCCGTGTACGGATTCACCGGTCGTGTGGCTGAGTTTCCGTTGATCGAAGAACCATGCGAATCATCCTGGCTGTCGAAAAAATCACCAAGCCACATATATGCTCCATGCATTTCGATGCTCATAAACGGGCCTAATGTATAGGAAACAGCTCCGTTTATTTCAGTTCCCAGGTTTCTGCCTCCATTCTGAGGTTTAGCAGGACTCACAGCCATCGCAGTTCCGGCTTTAACATTCAATTTGTTAGGAATCAGGTCGTGGGCAATATTCATAGTGCCACCGATTAAACCATAACCCATATTGGAAATGTCGGAAACTACCGGGATGAACCGGTTCACTACATTGGCATGAGGGAACAAAAGGTAGCCACCGGTTCCTACAAAAATATTGGAAGGCATGCCCCAACTGTTTCCGGTAATGACTCCTGTATATTTTTTATCATCTATTCCGTTTGGATCCCCTGATGCATATATAAAATCGGCCGACACAAAGTCGTTAAGCGTTCTTCCGTAACGGTAAGCAGCCCTGACATTTCCGGCAAAGCCAGCAATATCAGAAGATTTTTTATAAACACCATTATCATTTGATCGTACGGTTCCCAGATTGTAATTTAAAAAACCGGTTAACTGAAACGGATCAAGCATAAAATCAGGGTTTCTACTCACGGTAGCTCCCAGCCATACGATATCGGCCTTATAATCACGCTGCATATCAAAAACAAACGATCCGTTATAGGCTGCAAGCGTACTTGCCAATCCTTCGCCAAAAACGGATACGCCGCCCTGGCCTTTTCCCCGATCACGGACCCAGTATATTGAACCGCCCGCATTCCATTTCATGCTAAGTTTACGTTGATAAACCAGTTCGGATAAGGTAACATCATCGTCGGCTTCAGCATTGTTTTCGTAAAGCAGGTAGTAACCAGCTTTTACTTTTTGGTAATCTCCGTCGTAGCGTGCCGAAATTCCAACTGCATCTGTCCCCCAGTATGCAAGCCGGTAGCCGGTGGTTGTCATTTTATCGAACATGGTCCGGTACGGATTGTAAGGTGTGTCGAACAAGCGTTGTAATCCCAGGTTAATAGCAAAATTCTTTGCGGGAATTAACTCCAGTTCAATATTCTGAGTCTGAATATTAACCTGGTCGGCATTAATGGCAGATCCTTTGTTGCCACTGATACCATAAGCCTGGTCGCCCCAGGTCCAGTCAATTTCGAAAGATGTCCGCAAAATTGCTTTACCATTAAACAATTTAGGCTGGTAAATAAAAAAAGGAATAATGCGTTGCTCGAAATAGTTAGAAGTACAGGTGTCCGAAGTGGTTGATGAGTTTGGCCCGAAAAGCCTGCCGACCAGTTGTCCGTTGAACAGGCTTGCTTTGGGATACATATTGGAATTAACGCCCTGGGTAATAAAAAATGCCAGGAACTGGAATTCCTTGTTGGCTTTGGCATTGTATGGCATATCCGCACTAAACAGGTTGAATTTATTAGCCGCAGTCTCTGGTTTTTCGCCGCTGGTTTGGGCTGATAAACTGAGCCCGCTTGCTAATAAAGCCACTAATAAAATTGTTGTAATCTTATTCATGGAGCACATTTTAGGGATTGAAAAAAAGCAAAGCCGGTTCATTCTTAAACAGCGACTTTGCCTTAATTAGTTTTTATTATACATATCTGCTCTATATTAAAGCACAAATTATGGTACGCGGATAAATTTCTGAACATTTAATACACCGAGAGTTCCCCCGTTGGAACTGCCAAAGCCAAGAGCAGGAGTTGGCGGAACATTCGCGGTACCCGAAGTCTGAACCACCTCATACCAAAGTACTTCGGGACTGGCTTTTATTTCGAAAATACCTGAAGCTACAGCTGTGTATGGAAGATCCTGGTTACAGGTAATCGTCCAAATGTTGCCGGTTGTTGATTTGGCAATTACATATGTTCCCGTAAATACAAGGTCGGGTGTTGTTGTGGTATTGCCGATGTTGAACTGGTTTACAACATATATATAATCTGTTTTGAATTCGGCGGTTACTTTCAGAACTTTAAAATAGGTCACCAGAAGCGGGGCTACATTTGCTCCTTCGGAAAGCCATTTACCCATGATTCCTAAATCTTTTGAAGCTGCATTTGTTTCAAGCATTTCTGCAACTTCCATGGCTTTACCCTCGTTGTCGTAGATAGCTGTGGCTGAGGCAGGCTTGATTGTGAACTTTTCGGTACCCTGAACAACCGAAGTAACTACCAGGTTAATGGTTGCGGTGGTACTTCCGGCTTTATGTGTAACGGTGTAAGTGAATTTAACGGCTGCCGGAGCGGTAACTAAAAGTGAAGCAGCGGTGAGATCGCCGGTAACATCTGCTTTTGAATACACAGCTTCCGAAAATGTAACTGTGATTGTTTTGTTGTCAGCCGATACTGCTGCTGACTTGATTTTTGGAGCCGCATTCTCATCTTTGGTACAGGAGGAAAATCCAAGAACTACAGCAAAGGCAACAGCTAAAAATAAAAAGGATTTGTTTTTCATGTTGGATGGTTTTTTTGATTGGTTTAAAATTAGTGGGTTAAAATTATTTAAAGGATAAGCAAGTTACGAATTAATAGAACAATATACCGGGTTGACTTAAAGGTATATGTTATTGTTGATGTTATTTAAAGCGCAGTAAAACAGCACAATAGTTTATTTGTAAATGTATCAGACCGTATATTTTCCCCAGCGTATCACATTTGCACCCCAGGCATAGCCTATCCCGGCAGCAATCATGGAAATTATGCTGCCTTCCGAAATCTTTCCAAGCTGCTGTGCCAGGTGTAATGACAATATCTGGTCCACTTGCCCCAGGTGGCCATAGTTTTCGAGGTATACAGTTTGTTCAGGTTCCAATCCTAATTCTTCAACCAGGCTGAAATACAATGATCTTTTGAAGTGCAGTGCCGCCAGGAAATCCATGTCAGATTTTTTTACACCTGACTTCACAAAAGCTTTGTCGATACAAGTCATCCAGTTTTTCATCGAGACTTCATTCAGACGTTCTTTCATGTGTTTTTCGTCAAAGACACGCAGTGAGCGATGCGCAATATGAATATTCTCGCAGGTTATCGGATTTTCAATTCCGCCGAATTCCACTCCTGCATCGCGTGCCATAGTTCCATCAGTAATAATATGAGTTCCCAGCAATTCATTACGGCCCAGGTTCTTTTTTAGCAAAATTGCGCCGGCACCCGCTGCCAGGTTATACATAAACGAAACAGAACGGTCAGTATAATCAAGGAAATCGCCGTTACGGTATCCACCTGCTATCAGCACCGTATTTATGTCCGGATCGGCCGACATCATATCCTTAGCGATTTTAAGTGCCGCCACCGAAGTGCAGCAGCGCTGCTGCAGGTCAAAAGCCCAGGCATTAGTCGCACCAATACGATCCTGTATATAAATTCCGGTTGTGGTTAGCGGGTATTCTTTCCATTCTTCTCCAATGGAAATGATAAGGTCGATTTCTTCGGCAGGAGTATTAGTGTTTTTGAGGCAATCCAGAGCAGCAAATACACCCATTTCCTGTGTTCCGTCGCCAGGACCCGGAATGGATTTTTCAACAATGCCTAGTTTTTTAGAGATTGCATCTTCACTCCACTGGTTATTTGTTGCGGCAGATAATTGTGCAGCCGTCATGCGTGGTTCAGGGATATAGATACCTGTTCCTACTATTCCCACATGAAAGCCTTGATCGGTTGATTGAGACATAAAAGCTGATTTTAAAAAACGAACAGGTTACTTCCGACCGCCAGTCCGGCTCCGGAAGCCATAAATAATACCCGATCGCCACGCTTAATGCGGCCTTCGGTTACAGCATGATGAAAAGCCATTGGCACACAGCCGGATCCGGTGTACCCGTATTTATCCATGATGGTAGTTGTTTTTGTCATGGGTACGCCAAGTATCTCCATAACTTCAGTGATTACTGAATGGTTGATCTGAGTGAAGATGAAATGATCCACATCGGTAACGGAGAGTTTATATTTCTCCAGCAGTTTGGTAACCACTTTTGGCCAAAGCTTTACGTTGCGATCGCCGGGTAAAAGCTGTAAGCTTAGTAATCCCTGTTGATTATTCTTGATTACTTCGGCTGTTACGGGCATCTTCGTGCCACCGGCATACACGCCTATGAAGTCAAATTGAGTACCATCGGTAAGTAGTTGACTGCCAATATATCCCGAAGCTTCTCCCTCTGATCTTCCGATTACAACAGCTCCTGCCCCGTCGGCAAACAAGGAGTAGCCAAATGCATCGTCGGGGCGGAGAAAAGCAGGCATATTATACACGCCAACAACAACTGCATATTTAATTGTGTTATCCGTTGCCATTATCCTGGCTGCATTATCGAAAGCAATGGTAAAACTGGCACACGAAGCACTGACATCAAATGTGGATGCCCAGGTTTCCGCTTTCTGAATGCGCCCCTGTACAAGGATAGAGGTAGCCGGCGAAATGTATTCCGGGGTGTCGGTTCCAACAATAAAAAGCCCGATATCATCCCCTGTGATCCCTGCATTAGCAATTGCATTGAGCGCAGCGTTTGTGGCAAAATCAGCAGTAGTTTCAGGGATCCCGCGCAGGTGCGCCATATGACGGCTAAAAACGCCGAGTTTATCTTCAAGTTTTTCCGTTTTGAATTCCAGCCCTGTTAGACTCATCAATTCGGAATTTGAAATTGCTTTACCCGGAGCATATATACCAGTACCTATTATTTTTATTGGAAGCATTTTTAAAAGGGTTCAAAGTTGTTCAAAATAGTTCAATGTTGTTCAAGTCAGCTTAGTGATACTTAGTGCTCTTAGTGGTTTAAAATATTTTATCAATTCGACTCAGCAAGACAAATTTTGTATTTAAAAAGAACAAAATCGTTCTACATTCTATTGTTCAAATGTTCTATTGTTTATTTATTCAAATGTTATTCTGTTCAATTATTCAAACCACAACTTTTTATCTGGACACAAAGCACCATGCACCAAGCACCATGCACTTATTCAGGCTACCAATACCCCATTTCTTCCGCTTTCTTTTGAAGGCTTTCCCTGAAATCGGGATGAGCTATCGAAACCAGAAAATGGGTCCGTTCTCTTACCGTGCGCCCTGTAAGCCGGACACTTCCCCATTCCGTTACCACGTAATCAGTATGACTGCGGTGAAGAGTTACGGCGCTTCCCTCGGGAAGCACAGGTACAATTGTGGATATAGTTCCACCACGTGCTGTGGAACGGCAGGCGATAATGGACTTTCCCAAGCCATCCGTTCCCTCAATGGCTGCCGAGGCTGTATCCGTTTGCCCTCCTGTACCTGAATACTGGTCGATGCCAATGGATTCGCTGGATACTTGCCCCGTAAAATCAACCATGATACAGGTATTTATAGATACCATTCGGCTGTTATGTTTCATTTCGCATGGATCGTTAACATACTTTCCACGGAGGAATTCTACATTTGGATTGTTATCCAGCCATTTATACAGCTTCAGGCTACCCATGGCAAATGTGCAGATGAATTTATCCTTATGAACAGACTTTTTCTTATTAGTGATAACGCCAAGTTCATATAGCTCCATCATACTGTCGACCATCATTTCGGTGTGAACACCCAGATCTTTTTTAGTTAACAGCGACATTGCAGCAGCATTTGGAATTTCGCCAATTCCCAGTTGAATCGTTGATCCATCTTCAACCAAATAAGCAATATGTTCACCGATGCGCATCGCAATTTCATCAGGCTCAGGCGTAGGAAGGGTAGGAGGTGTTTGCGAATATTCAACGAACCAGGAAATCTCGCTTACATGAACCAGCGTATCGCCCATGGTGCGCGGAAGCTGATCATTAACCTCAAGCACAGATATCTCGGCAGCTTCAATAATGTCTTTTTCATAGGTTATGCCCAGCGAAAGTGAGACAAACCCTTTTTCATCAGGAGGGGTGCAGGTACCGAAAAACAGGTGTGGCCGGCGGACTTTAAGCCTGTCGGATGCCGCGCGATGCAGCATATTGGGCACATAAGTTACGGTTCCTGTTTTTTCCTTCAATGCCTGCCTCGACCCGGGTGCATGAAACCAGCTGCACAGTTCGAAATGCCCTTTCATCTCAGGCTTTATATAAAAATCGTAAGGCTTTAAGGTAAGTACCGAAAATACTTTCACATCGGTAACCCGATCTTTTGCCAGGTGAAATTTCGACATGCAACCCTGGGGCTCCGAAGCACATTGCGCTAAAATAATATCAGTATCACTTTTGATGAACTGCATGGCATCTTCAATACTGATAAGCTTTTTCTTGTATATCAATTCGTCTTGTGTCATATCTGAGCTGTGTTTTTTGACAAATTTACCTTTTTTGCATTTGATTTCCGGTACGCATAATATAAGGCCAGGCTGACAATTACAGAAGCAAGTATTGCGCTGGCAGCCGCAATGGCTGGATTTTGAACTTTACCTGAAAAATACCTGTCGAAGAAACCGAAACTTACTCCGAGCGTTTGTATCATCCATGGGATAATATAGTAAACCAGAAAATACACTACCAGTGCAGTCACTGAACCTGCCACAGCCGTTTTACGGGATGTGTTCTTATAAAAAATGCCAAAAACTATGGGTACAAATGCGATGGAGAAAAAGGAATATACTCCGTTTTGTGCGAAAATAGCCACGCTAAGATTAGGCCGGATCAGTTGTGAGCGCGCAGCCAGGAAAGATGCAACGGCCATTCCTACAATCACCAGGCGGTTGATCAGGATGTAATTCCGATCATTATTGATGTGACGGCCAAATAACGGTTTTATTATATCGGATGTAATGGTAGTGCTCAGGCTTTGTATGAGTCCTTCGATGGTGGATAATCCGGCACTCAACAGGCCCAAAACTACTATTAATCCGATACTGATGGCTAACCAGCCCTGTGAAAAAACGGTAACTACATAAGCCGGTATAACACCGTCGATGCCGAGAGGTTTCCCGTTAGCAGTTAGATCCGGAAAAGTAAGCCTGGCATAAAGTCCTGTGAAAACAACAGAATAAAAAAGAACCTGAATTATGACTGCTGAAACAAGGTATTTGTTTACATCACTTTCCTTTTTAAGAAGCAGAGATTTAGTGATAATATGTGGCTGGCAGACAACAGCCACCCCAACGATCATCTGGGCCACAATAATTTCAAAAAGATCGCGGAACAAAGGGCTTCCTGGATTTGTTGGTTCAACAAGAACCGGGTTTATTGCTGCAAGTTTATCGAAAAACGAAAACAAACCGTCTTTTAGATATGGATAACCCGAAGAAATTAGAATAACAGCTACGATCACCATAACAATGGCTTGTATGGCGTTTGTATAAACCATCGAATTGGCGCCGCCGAACATCATGTACCCAAACACAAAAGCTACCACGAAAAATAACATCCATATTTCACTGATATTCAACGAATGGCTAAGCACTTTTGTGATAGCAACCAGTATCAGCACTATAAACGTAAGCAATAAAACAGAAAGAAAGCCTATAAACAACGCATAACCTTTGCTGTTGTACCGGGTTCCGATCCAGCTGGCTAAAGTGAGCGCTTTTACGCTGGTTCCGTGGCGCCGGAAACTTTTTGTCAGAACAACCAATGATATTAATGAAGCCAGTGGGAAAACCAGGCCGAACGAAAGCACGCCACTCATGCCATAAGCGGCTATAAGACCCGGGTTAATAACAAAAGTAGCGGCACTCGTCATGGCTGCTGCCAGAGAAAGACCTACAAAATAAGGTGAGAAATTAAGGTTCCCAACCGCATAATCACTGATATTTTTGGTTCGGATCGCTCCGCGGATCACGAAGAAAAGAATAGCCGCCGCATAAAGTGCGATGAGTATCCAGCCTCCTGTAACTTGTCCTGAAGATGCCATTGCGAGGGTTAAATTAGGTTAAATGTATGAAGTGTATTTATATTCAGCAAGGTAATTTTAAGTTCAAGGTTCGAAGTTCAATGCCTGCGGCGTTCCTGCTTCGTCGTTCCTCCTCGCAGTGACGGGGTTCAATGCTACGCGTTCAAAAGTTCAAGTGCCCGCGGCGTTCAAAGTTATCAGACTTAGTTTTTTATAAGCCAGTATTTGGAGACTTTGATCTTGAGGCTTGGAATTTGGATCTTGGTCCTTAAATCGTGATTCCCCCATCCACACTCAGTGTAGCCCCATTAATATAGGCAGCCTCATCACTTGCAAGAAAAAGGTAAGCCGAAGCAATTTCTTCAGGTGCGCCTAACCTGCCTAGCGGAACTTTCTCTTCCATGGTTTTCAATACATTTTCCGGCATTTTTTTTACCATTTCGGTTGCAATAAATCCCGGAGCTACTGCATTTACCGTTATACCTTTACGCCCTAATTCGCGGGCAAGTGTTTTTGTGAGTCCAATTACACCGGCTTTGGTAGCCACATAGTTTGTCTGGCCGAAATTTCCATATAGAGCAACTACCGACGAAGTATTGATAATACGGCCATACCCTTTTTCGACCATAACAGCACTGATGCATTTTGCACAGTTGAATACACCTGTAAGATTCACATCAATAACCTGCTGCCACATATCCGGGGTCATTTTCTTGATTGAAGCATCACGGGTGATACCGGCATTATTGATCAGGATATCAATCCGGCCAAATTTATCACTGGCTTCTTTTGTTGCGGTTTCAACTTCGGTGTAGGAAGCAGTATTTACCCTGGCGAAGAATGCTTTTCCACCGGTATTTTCGATTTCCGCAATTGTCTGCAGACCTTTTTCTTCATTCATATCCCAAATGATCACCGTGGCACCCTCGGTTGTAAATTTCATTGCTGCAGCGCGGCCAAGTCCATCGGCACCACCGGTAATTACTGCTACTTTATTTTCAAGTCGTTTCATTATGTTTTTATTTAATGTTTTCAATAATTAAAGCTGTTCCCTGTCCGCCACCAATGCAAAGTGTTGCCAGTCCCTTGTTTGAACCGCGGCGTTTCATTTCGTAAATCAATGTTGTAAGAATTCTGGCCCCTGAAGCACCGATCGGGTGCCCGAGAGCAATGGCACCTCCGTTAACATTTACTTTCTGCGGATCGAGTTTCAGGTCGCGGGTTACTGCTATCGACTGGGCGGCAAAGGCTTCGTTGGCTTCAATTAAATCGATATCATCAATTGTAAGTCCTGCTTTTTTCAAAGCAGCCAATGTGGCCGGTACCGGTCCGTATCCCATAATGGCCGGATCGAGTGCTGCATTGCCATAGGATAAAATCCGGGCTAATGGTTTAATGCCAAGTTGAGCAGCTTTTTCGCCCGACATGATGATAAGCATACTGGCTCCATCATTTATACCTGATGCATTGCCTGCTGTTACGGTACCATCCTTTTTAAATGCAGGTTTCAATGCTGAAAGTTTCTCAAATTTGAGTCCATGTTTCGGGAACTCATCCGTATCAAAAATAACAGGATCTCCTTTACGTTGAGGAATGCTTACCGGTACAATCTCGTCAGCGAAACGACCTGATAACTGCGCTTGCTCGGCTTTGCGCTGGCTTTCGAAGGCAAAAAGGTCTTGCTCTTCACGGCTGATGTTCCACCTTTCGGCAATATTTTCAGCTGTGATCCCCATATGGTAATTGTTGAACGAATCCGTAAGACCGTCCATGATCATGCTGTCAATAACCTGTCCATGCCCCATTCGGTAGCCATTGCGGCCCTGCGGCAACAAATATGGCGCATTCGACATACTTTCGGTTCCACCGGCAAGCACCACATCGGCATCTCCAAGCATAATAAACTGAGCTGCCATAGAAACGGCTCTTAAGCCGGAACCGCAAAGTTTATTTATAGTCATGGCAGGTTTGGTGTCGGGAATGCCGGCTTTAATGGCGATTTGCCTGCCGATATTCTGCCCGAGACCTGCTGAAAGAATATTGCCTATTATCGTTTCCGAAATTTCTTCCGGATTGATGCCTGCTCTTCTGATAGCCTCTTTGGCTGCAATAATGCCTAATTCAGTTGCCGAAAGCCCGGCTAAGGAACCACCAAAATTACCAATGGCTGTCCGCACCGCTGATACTATAACTATTTCTTTCATAATGATTTATTTTTTAAAGTACGAAGAAACACTATTCCTGATACCGAAATCCACTCATACTGAAACAAAACTGGGTTGACAGAAAGGCTCTATTGCAATTCATACAAGTATTAACTATAAGATATACAGCAATATATATGCATAATACAAATCGTTGACTTACTATTTGCACATTTTAGAAAATCCTGTGTGACATCCCCGGATCTGGTTATGTTTCCGGGGAATATAGATGCATTGCCTATTTGTGGGTTAATTCATTCCGGAATACGGATTTGTAATTCTAATGATGAAAAACTAAATAATCAATACGCAATAATCACATCAATTAAACCTTTATCACTGGCATAATCAATCGCTGAACTATACTTGTAGTGCTGAGGCTCATTCACCCAACCCGCTCTCACAGGATTATCATGAATATAGGCAATTTTTTGTTGCAGAAATTCAGTTGAATATACTTCTTTAGGCTCATTCCCATCCTGCCAGAATTTGTAAAACTCAATTTTCTTGTTGAACCTCCCTGCAAATTCAAACCGGTCGAGCAACCACTTTCGTCGGCTTTCAGGTATCTCTTTAATCTTTTCGATTATGGCTTTGTTGGTAAACTTCTTAAAATCCCGGAGAATATCGGATAAAGTAAATGGACCATCCTCTTTTCCCGAAGCTATCAAATGTATGTGATTGGTCATCAGGCACCAGGCAAATATTTCAAGTCCTTTTTCTTTCTGGCAATATTTTAGTGAGTCAATGATGATATAACGATAATCTTCTCTCGTAAAAATATCAACCCAATCAACTATAGTCAGGGTGAGGAAATAAACAGATCCGGATTCGAGTTTGCTACTTATTCCCATTTGAATTGTTTTTATGAACGTGTAATTTTAAAAAATTATCAGACCAGATTGCAAATCTGAAACTCCTTGTGGCGGGATTGCAAATCCCGCCAAGCTAAATCCCGCAAGGCCAGCTGGTGCGGATTTGTAATCCGCACCCGGAGAATTCAGGATTTGTAATCCTGTTTAACAAACCTAAATAAAAAATAACCTTACTCCACTTTCACCCTGATCCCCTCCGAATGTGCCGAAAACTCTGGTGCATACATGCATTGCACCGAAGTTACACCATTCGAAAAATTGCCTTTTTGTGTGGTAACCAGTTTGTATTCAAACACATAGGTGCCTTTTGGCAAATAGTAAATAAAGAAATTGGCCGAAGCATCCTTTACGGATTCATAATAACCCAATCCTCCCTGGTAGCGGTAGCCTGAAAGTGCATTAACCGGTTCAAAGGCTGAAGCGCGCATATCTTTCAGATGGATGTATTGCATATCGCGATCAGACCTGAGTTCAACGCGGACAACGATTTTATCCCCGGTTTTAACAATCGTATTTTCGGTTATTGGTTCAATCACCGGACCGGTTGGTGTATTCACTTCCCGGAAAAGATTTTTTGAAAGGCTAAGTGGTGTCTGGGCCGGAGTAATTTTATCGAGCTGTTCGAAATACTGCCAGTACATTGCTCCCCAGGCTACTGTTGGATTGGGATTACTGACAGTAACTTTTCCCATTTCCGGTGTTATAGCTGCAGCATCCCAGCTGGTTTTAAAATACCCTGTTCCGGCTTCAGGTTTGGAGCCATCTTGTTTATATGGATCAACTTTTTCATTGCCCACAGTAATTTCAACCTGCTTATCCGACGCCAGCAGCGACGTGCCGCGAAGCAATAAAGCATAAACGGCTTCCGTGGTGGCTTTGGTGGTTTTCCAGTCCTGGGTTTGTTTCTGTTTCAACAGCCAGATTTTCAATTCCTCAACCGATTTCTGATCATCACTTACTTCGTCAAAAGCTTCGATAAGCAAGGCCTGCGTTTCAACCGGCGCCTGGTACCAGTTCCAGCCGCGCTGTTCGTTGCGCCAGTACATCCCCATTTCGTCGTTGTGCAAAGATGTTTCTTTTAGCGAACGCATGATGAGAGAAGCCGTGGTTTCGTCGCCAAAACGGTTCAGATACAACGCCATCATGGCTTTCATGTAATTATTCTGTGACTTCCAATATTTTTTGGATTGAGCTTTAAAATAGTCAAGCACTTCATTGTTGTTTTTTCCAAGAGGGAAATCAGCCAGGAAATACGTCCTTGCATACAGGTATTGAATGTCTTCGTAACCCAGATGATTGTTTTTCAGGTAATCCTTATCGTTCTTTTTCAGTTTTTCGAAGCTCAGCCTGACTTCCTCGTCAAGGAAACCGACAGCTTTTTTCAGCATCTCCCGTATTTCATTGTTTTCAACCGGATTCAGGACTTCCAGGTAGTAAAGATGTCCAAGTCCGGTGACAATATGCTGAGTGATGTAACGGCTTTCGGGCATTCCTTTAAACCATGGCCACCCACCGTTAGAGCTCTGCATTTCACTGAGTTTTTTTGTGGCCGATGCCAGTTCTGAAGCCATTCGGTTCAGGTCGAAAAGCAGGGCAATGCGTTGTTTGCGCTCACTTTCATTGGTAGCCTCGCGTACCCAGGGGCTTTCCTGCAGCAGCACCGATTTCAGCTCTTCATTCTTCTCCAGGTTCGATTTCAGCGCATCGGGTGTTATGTTTTTCCAGCTTTCGAAAACGCGTTTTATTTTCGGATCGCTATTCGCAATGTGGGTTGCCAGGCTGTTAGCATAATACCGGCTGAAGATCTGTTCGGCACATTCATAAGGGTATTCCATCAGGTATGGCAATGCCTGCACGGCATACCATGCCGGGTTGGAGGTGTATTCGAGTGTAAGCCTGTAATTACGAAGAGTGGAGCTGGCTTTTCCTGAGTTTACCAGCTTTTCGAATGTAAATTTCTTTTCCTGCATCCCGTTTACAGGCAAAGGCATGGATTCGGTTACCAGCATGCGGTTGGTCAGAACCGGAATGGCAGCTTCCTCACCATCGCTAAAAGCACCTGCAGTGGCGGTAATTCGGTAAATAACGGCTTGCAAAGCTTCGGGAATACTTATTTTCCAGCTAACAGGCGAGCTAAGTCCTTTATTAACTGAGAACGGAATACTTGTCAGGCTTAATCCTAAAATATCATCCACCGGCTTCATCGTAATGGCATCGAAGAAATGCAGTTCGGCTGTGCCCGACAGGTCGCGGTTGCTGATATTCGAAATTTTAGCGGCAAAATCCATTTTATCGCCCTCGCGAAGAAAACGGGGTGCATTGGTAAAAATCATCAGGTCCTTTTGCGTTACCAGCGTTTTTTCCACCTGCCCGTATTTCAGGTCTTTGGTGTATGCCAGACCCATCATTTTCCAGCGGGTAAGGGCTTCGGGTGCTTTGAATTTAATAACTATTTCACCCTGTTCGTTGGTTGCAAGTTGCGGAAAGAAAAATGCGGTTTCGTTAAAATCTTTTCTCAACTGTATGCCTTGCGATGGAGTTTGTACGGAAACCGGGACAGGCTCGTCTTTTGTAATGGTGATTCCTGACACTTTTCCACTGAGCTTATCATTAACCTGATTGCCATTTAATTCTTCCGATTTTACAGATTCACTTACAGCCATTTCCATTACACCCGGTGCAAACTGAGTATCGGCGGCACCTCTGCTTATGCTCTTGTAGAGTAAACGTCCGCGCGAATACCCGAAGTTGAAACCAAACCAGTTTAACTGGTCATATTCATGAAATGATTGATGATAAACCGGCACAAAATTGTAGTATTGTTCGCCGGATGCAATACCAAAACACTGGTTGTCATTCCACGATCGGGTTCCGAAATAATAATTGTAAATATCGAACGACCAGCTGTGCGGTACAAATGCATCGAGAGAGGCATCATACATTCCCACAAGCATTTCGGCAGCGGCTTTTTCGCCTTTGCTGTCGCGCAGGGTGATTTGCCATTCTTCTTCCTGCCCCGGCAGAAGTTTATTCCTGAAAGTTGCAAAACTGATATCCAGTTTTTTATCGGAATATGGAACGTTAATTACTTTGCTGATAAGGAAAGACCGGTTATTTTTAACAAAAGCCAGGCTGATGCCGAAGTTGCCGCGGTATTCTTCCTTAACCGGAATGCTGATCAGTTTTTGATCCTTGTTCAGTTTGATTATTTCGCGAGCTATAATTTTATCCTTAAGAATGATTTCGTAAATGATGTATGCTTTGCTCACCGCTGTTCCGATAACAAATTTAACGTCTTCGCCCGGATCCGCTTCGGGCGTAAGCAGGGTGAAAAAAGCCGGCGAAACCATCTCGGAAGCTGTTGATTTTGGTTGGAATGTGTTTATGTATTTTTTATAAACAACATCCTCGCCAAAGGAATCTTTGGTTTTAATCTCAACCAGGTACATTCCTGACGGCAAAGAACTTCCGACTTTTATCAGCGAATCCGCAGGTGTGCTGAAGTTGGCCGAGAACACAACAGACTCATTTTGCCAGGTGCTTGCATCGTCTTCATCCTTATAAACCTCACCCGGAAAATCTTTTTCAAACTCAGCCTTTGTCATTGTAAACCGGTCGGGGCGGGCCCATTTGCGCGAATAAAGAACATGGTCGGGTTTCATTAAATTAAAAATGAGGATGCTTCCCGATGCTGCCTCTATCTCTCCATCCAGATTTGTAGTTGCAAGAGTAAACTGCAGCGGTTTTTCAAGGTTGATATCGTCAGTCAGGTCAGTTTTAACCAGGAGGGCTTTGTATCCGGCCGAAATGCCGGTTTCGCCGCTGTGGCTTTCGCCATTGATATCGGCAACATCGGCATATACGGTATACGTAAATACGGGGTCCGTTTTCCGGTCAACCGAAAGGTCAGGTATGGCAATGAAAGTTATTGTGAATGAACCATCACTGCCGGTAACCGTTTCGCCATTTGTAATTTCCATTTCGGCTGAAGCAGGCATTCCGCGCCATCCCCACCACCAGTTGGGGAAACGAACCCGGCGAACCACCCGGAAACGGACTTTTGCATCGGAAACGGTGCTTCCGGCATACGCAATTGCTTTCCCTTTTGCCGTTATGGCTTCCCCAAGTTTGTACGATCCTTTTACCGCATCAAAGGTCACTTCGAATTTAGGCCGTTTGTATTCTTCAACCTGCACCGCAAGGGCACCCGTTTCGCAACGGATTGTCATCTGGCCTGTAAGCACGCCCAGCGGTGCGGTAAAGTTTCCGCTGAAAGAGCCGAAATCATTGGTAGTGAATAATTGTTTCGAAACTACCTGTCCGTTAACATCTGTAAGAGAGACTTCCGTTGTATAGCGTGTTTTAATTTTTACATCATCTCCTTTGCGTTCCAGCGCGATTCCTTTGAAGTAAATGATTTGTCCCGGACGATAAATAGCCCTGTCGGTAAAAAAGCGCGTTTGAACAATGGGTATAGGCTCTTTTTCAGGATATGAATAATTGGAAAAATAACTTTCGGTGATCAATTGGTCATCCTTTGTACTAAAAACCAGGTAATACTGGCTATAGCCTCTGCCTTCATTTTTAGATGGAATATTTATGATTCCCGATTTGTCCGACACATATACATCACCGGCCCTGCTCTCATACCTGCGCTTATTCGGGATGTACACCTGGGTAAAAGTCTGTACTTTCACTTTGGCCAGCGGCTGCCCCGAATCACGGTGAAGCACTATCAACTCATTATTCCCCTTATCCATTCTGCTCAGATAGCTGATATTGGTTACCCAGAAATTATTTGCCGTAACAATAGCGTTATCTTTCCTAAATGAAGCATCCGTGCTTGCCAGCATCACATAATAACCCTTTGGCATGGCCGGAATGCGAATTTCGGCAGAGTGATCCCTGTAATCACTGTCATCCGGCAGGGATTGTTCCCATGATTTTTCCGGTTTCAAAGCGAGGTATTTTTCGAGACGTACCTCCTGCTGCAATCCTTTCAGGCCGCGGTCGGTTTCGGGATTTATTTTAACCAGGCGAAAATATGCCAGTGAAACATTTTTATAGCTTACCAATGCCAAGGATGGTCCGGAAGAAACGGTGGCATATTGGGTTGTGATCGAAAATGAAGGCTGACGGATACTTTCGATCAACGAACGGCAGTTGTCGGCGCCAAAACTGTAGGGGAAACGTTTAATGGCAGCCTCACAGATTTCGATGGCTTTTTTCCTGTCCCATTTATGGTTTTCCGGATTATTTTCGGTGGTTTCCGTTTCATTTGTGTAAGGAACCGGCTTATCATTTTCACCAAATAATTGTCCCGCAAGCATAAAGGCAACTTCCGTTGACGAGGGATGGTTTTTGTAACGGCTTTCCAGATTATTTAGAGCTGTCGTATAAAGGCTGTCTTTTTCGGGAAGTATACTCTTTTCGTGAACAAACGAAAGTCGTTCGATTTCAGAATCTATTAATGCTGTCGGCTCTTTGTCCAGTAAATGAATTCCAATTATTTCCCGGTAAAGTTTTAAAGCCTGATATTCAAATGAAAGCGTATCGGGAGAAAAGATGTTTAACACACAAAATTCAGCGGATGGTGCAAAATATTCAGCACTATCCATTAAAAACGAAGCAGCAGGTTTTGTAAGACCGGCTTCCGAAGAAGTATAAAAATCGATGGCACGATGTGCAAGGAAATCAAACAGGGTAGGCCTGAATTTTTCCGAATCCTTTTGTTTTTCCAGGATCAGATCGTATGTGGAAAGTGTGATATTTTTAAGAATATCCTTATCCGCCAGGGATAATGAATAGCTGTCCATACAAGCCACAACCAGTTTTTTCAAATCCCATGTTTTAATATCTTCTGTTACATATCCGGAAGTTTCGCTGCGGCCAAGGATCAGCCAGCGGTTGTTCTGGTAATAGCGCCAGTATAGCTCGGCAAGGACGGAATTCAGGATTTGTTTTACAGGAGCCTTAGCCGATTGAATTTCCAGCCGGGTGCGTGCTATGCTTTTTTCAAAATAGTCTTCCTGGAAGTCCGATTCCAGTTTCATTCGGTAAAGCGATGCTTTTAAGAACTGGTCGGCCTGGTTGTCTGCTTTTGTCTGATCATAAATACGGTTAACGATGTCAAGCGCCGTCTGCGATTGGCCGAGACCGGATAAGGAGTCTACCTGCTGCCATTCGCGGGTAAATTGGTTCTGTGCCATCGTGGTAAAACTTAATAACAGGATCAATATGCTGAATATCGGTTTCATAGGAGAATGATTTTGTGCAAAAGATAAAATTATGCATTTTGGTTCTAAGAAGATGCATTAAAATGCGTTTTTCCATAATGTAATAAAACAGCAGCAAGGTCTTTAAGTCTAAACGACGCCATTTCAGACTTTTCCGCATGAATGCTGTTTGCAGCCATATGAACAATCGGAATCATAATAAGTTGAATATCCGTAAAAAGGATTACTTTTAAACAGCAATTTTTAAAAACAACATGCGGATTCTGACCCTATTATTTCTTCTTTTTTCCTCTTTGAGTATTTATGCGCAAAGCGCAGCCGAAATGTATATTGCAAAGTTTGATTCGCTTGCACTTGAAGTAATGAATTCCTATTCGATGCCGGCCAGCCTTGTACTTGGCATTGCTCTGCACGAAAGTGGTGCGGGAACCAGCAAACTCTGCAGGATAAAACACAATCATTTTGGAACAAAGAGCAAAGTAAGGTCATCAAAGAGCAAATCGGGATACGTATACTCATACCGCAAATTCGAATCTGATGAAGCCGCATACCTTTATTTCGGCAAAATGATTTCGGAAAAAAAATATTATTTGAAGCTGAAAGGCGATATGGATTATTTGATTTGGCTCAAAGCCATGAAAGCTGCAAAATACGCCACTTCTTCCCTGTGGGTCAGCCAGGTGGAGGGAATCATCAAACGGTATGATCTAACAAGGTACGATATAATCGACCAGGATCAAAACAGAACCAATACTACTGATTTGAATACAATACCTTTACCTGCCAGGTAGACACAGGAAAGTGCTAATCCGGCAATTTTGCCGTGATTGGATTTGCCAATCCTGAATAGGAAACAAGTTCCACCCGTCCCCGTCCAACTGCCTGTTCGGAATCAATAAGCACGGGAAGACGGTTTGCATCATCCGTTAGCCAAATGGTTATCGGGTACGGATCGTCAAACGCGTAACCGGTTGCCACCATTGGCCGAAATGCGATGCACCGGAATTTCCCCAGTTTGGTTTCCACGGTTTCCCGCCCTTTAAAAATCACTTTCGAATGGTACACGGAGTCATCCAGGAAAAACGGAATTTCAATGATTCCGCCTGGTTTAAGGTCGCTTATATCCAAAGTGCGGGCATAATAGAATGCAGAAATGATGTCGTGGATATTGGCAGGCACTTTAGCTACTTTTGTCAGGCTGACTGCCAGGCGGTCGTCCTGCCTGAAGATAACAAGGTCGTCTTTCTTATATTTGTTTTCGCGGGTGCGCCGTATAAATTGCCGGGAAATTAACGCATCCTGGTCAAAATAGCTTTCGAACCGGTCGTGAATTTTGTAAAAAAACTCGATAAAACCTGTAGTTTTGCCTTCGCCGACTACATGATAGGTGCTCCGGTTGTCAATGATTTTATTCTCATTTTTAACTTCCATGGTAGCCTTGCCACCTGTAATACTGCCGGTAAGAGCCGAATTAAATGCAACCCGGAACGTCAGTTTCTCGCCACGCACAAAAGCCGCATTTTGTACAGTCCGGTGCGACTGGGGGAAAGCAGAAAGGCAGCTGAATAAAAATAATATGGCAAGGAGCCGGGGCATAATGAGCTTTTAATTTACTTATACAGTCAAAAAACGAACCAAAGTTTGTTTTAGTGTTCAGGTATTATCCTGATGGCTCTGCTTGCAGATGATTATTTGGCGATTTGCCAATTCATTTTTGAGAATATCACTTCAATGATATTCTACTTTGTTTCTTGAAGTTTTAATGCTTTTTCAGGACAAAATTCCAGTTGGCTCAAAATAGATTTAAATTGTCGATCTGATACATCTATTTTGTAAATACCTTGTTTTTCAATATAGTATGGAATATTTTTAAAGCATTTGCCTGAATGCGAACACTCATCCATATTCCATTCAATGGTATTGGTGCCATTGCAAAAATATCTGATATTCTTCACTTTAATTCTGGTTAAATCAGGGTATGCAAAAGTACAATTTCAAAGCAGTTAAATAAAGATTATTTATTATTTCTGATCTGCAAAACGCCACCATGCAAGAGTGCCGGCAAATCCTAAAGCAGAGGTGGATATTAGAATGAGATAACTTATTACGCTTAATTGCATTTCATCAGCACCAGCTGGTACGCTATATATTCCCGGGATAGCCCAGGGAAAATAGGGGCCTACACCGACCAAACCTGTAAGATTTGCCATCAGAAGTGTAAGAATAACAAAGCCCATAGGAAGCAAATAACCCCGGCTATAACTGGCAAAAAAAGCTACCGGTGTGCAGAGAAGCAGAGTGAGCAGAAATGTTATCCAGTATGTTTTTGTGTATTCCACTATAATTTCATTTGACCAGCCTGTTAAATGGAATAAACGCCCAAATATGATACCAGAGATAAAAAATACTGAAATCAGCAGAATACACCACAAGGCAATAACAATCAATTTGGAAATAACGATGTATGATCTTAAAACCGGTAATGCGAGAATATCTTTAACGGTGCGGTCAGCATATTCCCGACCGAACACCCAGCTGGTAACAAATCCAAATCCGATTAAGCTAATTCCGGCCATAACTTGTGTCAGGAACCCAAGATAGGTTGGCCAATCTGAATTCCCAAGTCGTAAAGCCGACGCTTTAGTGCCAATGATGCCCATCTTCCTGGATATTTCCGGATGATTTTGCAAATAGAACATCAGGCTCATCATTAACGGGACAAAAATAAAAAGCCCGATAGTTATCCATAGAATTTTTGATCTCCGGAGTTTCATAAATTCAGCTGCAAGCGTTGCAAGTAAACTTTTCATCTGGCATCTCCTTTTTCATTGATAGTTCTCAGAAAATACGATTCCAGGTTTTCTTCTTCCACCTGCAGTAGCGTGGGCGGGCAACCTGCATTTACCATTATTGTGGCAATGATGTCAGGTTTTGAAATTGCATTTTCTTCTTTTATTTGCAGTTTTCCTTCACTTGTTTCGGATACGCTGTACCCTTTTTGATTCAGAACAGACCGTGCTGCTTTCAGGTCGTTCGCGCTTATCAATAGTCTTTTCCTGTTAAGCTTATCTAATTGGCTGGTATCAACTTCCTGTAAGAGTTTCCCTTCATGAATAATCCCGATACGGGTAGCAAACCTCGATATTTCTCCAAGTATATGGCTGGAAATAAAAATGGTTACGCCGTGGTTTGTTGCCATATCACTCAGCATTTCCCTTATTTCAAAAATTCCGGCCGGATCCAGTCCGTTGGTGGGTTCATCTAAAATAAGTATGCCGGGTTTATGGATAAGTGCCTTTGCAAGTCCCAGCCGTTGGGCATTGCCCAGTGATAAGTTTTTCGCCTTCCTGTTTGCATATGAACTTAACCGAAGTCTTTCAATTACATGATCAATGGATTTTTTATCGGAAATGAAACGCAAACGGCGGATTATTTCAAGATTCTCACGCACGGTGAGATCGGGATATGAATACGGTATTTCAACCAAAGATCCTATATGTTTCCATAAATCTGTGTTGTCGGCATACACCTTTTCACCGTTAATATAGGCAGAGCCTGCTGTAGGCCTGATCATGCCAAGAAGCATACGTATGGTTGTTGTTTTTCCTGCACCGTTTAGCCCGAGGAATCCATAGATTTCTCCTTTCCGGACATTCAAAGATATATCGGAGACGGCAAGCACATCTCCATACTGTTTTGATAAGTTTTCGGTTCTGATGATGTCATCCATGATATATCTGAATATTAAACCTGCTTCTTCTTCAATGGTTTTATACCTGATCCGGCTATCGTTTCTTCCTGAAAAAATCTTTCATCAGTTTCCCGCATTCATCTTCCAATACTCCGCCTGTAACTTTGGTCCGGGGATGAAGTACCGATGAACTTAGTAATGAATAGCCCCGCTTTATGTCTTTTGCCCCGTAAACGATCCTGCTGATTTGTGTCCAGAACGAGGCTCCGGCGCACATCACGCATGGCTCAATGGTTACATACAAAGTGCAGCCTTCGAGGTATTTGCCGCCCATAAATCCGGATGCAGCCGTAAATGCCTGCATTTCGGCATGAGCAGTAACATCATTTAGTTGTTCAGTGAGATTGTGAGCCCGGGCTACTATTCGGTTTTCACAAACAATTACGGCGCCAATAGGTACTTCATCCTTGCCAAGTGCTTTACGGGCCTCTTTCAATGCTTCACGCATAAACGAATCATCAGAGAAAACAGTAAATTCCATATTTCACTTTTTGGGTTTAGCAAAAGTACCGGTTTTGGGTTAACTAAATGCCGACTAATGAAGAATGACTTGATACGACGGATGACATTTGCCTTCCCTTTAAAATTCACAAAGGCATATGACAGCTTGTTGCGACTACCGTTATTTTTATGAAAAAGTAGGGATTTCGTGCAACATGGAATTCTTAGCCTGTTCCGATTTTTCGGAATTGAATCTCGTTCCCCGACCATACGAAGCCTTAGTAATTAGGGCACATTTTATTCAATCTTTCATCCAATGCTAATTTATAGCAATCAATAGCTTTTTCATAATTTTCAATAGCCTTTTCATATTGCTCTCTGTTAGCGAAATCATCCCCTTTTTGAATGTAATAATTAGAAGATTTTTTACATGAATTTATTATAGGTAAATATGAATAGTATAATCAAAAATACATTTTTACTCATGATGTCATTATAAGGGTACTGCCAACGTTCCCGCGGTAAGAAATCGTTGCGCAATTCGGAGCACAAACTTATCAGCCCGCTAAGCCGTTGATTAAATGTTATGTGGCTCAATTTTAGCACTTTCTGCGCAATGTTTTTTACCGCTAACAACCGCGTGTTGAACTAAATCCCTGCGGGATTGCTTCCTTTGAAGATTCTCCCCTTATCATTCCGTTTTAGAAACATATAAATGCATTTCCTTATTTTTCTGCCCTGTTTAAAAATTATCGAGTTTTTAGTCGTAAATTTGTTTTCCGATTCGTCCTGAATTACGCAAGTTGAAAAACATATCATCTCCTTGATATTCAACTAGAAGAAAACACTAAACCGTCAGTAAGTACATAGATAAAATTCCGTCAATTTAACCGGGATGTAGTTCAACCGGGAATAATCGCTGGGTCGTGCCGACCGCTCATATTCCTATTTATTATATTCCTATTTATTATAGCCTGTATTTATTCATTGTTTATCACCTTAAATGTACTTCCTAAGTCAACCTGAAAATTCCTTTCAAATTCTATTTCATCATCAATCTCAAATACTACTTCAGAATTAGTTTGAATATTTAAGTTTCTAATTATTATAGATTCTGCCCAGTATTCATGGTCTGTCGTTATATTGATATTTTCCAATGTTAAGTTCTCCCGGATAAATATTTTTTCGCTTAATGAGCCATTATCACCCAATTGAGCAGTTGAACTCATTACAGAGCTTGAACTTGCTTCTTGAAATAAATCTTCCATACTAATTACATTGTCACCATCGTTGTCGCCATTATAGGTATTGCCAACTGGGTCTGAACCAGAAAGTGAACTTGTAATGACCCAGTTTAGTTCACAAGTAACGTTACTTTCATCAGAACAACCGCATGAGCCACCTGAACAATTAGGGCAATGAGAATATGAAACTTCATTCCACGCACAACTTGTTATTACTGTCGTTCTATTGTTATTTAAAGTCTGTGTGCCAGTAACCAAACTACCCGAATGACAAGTCATCCAAATGATTTTACGTCTTTTGTAGTTATTGATTTGGTTAATCATTGTTATTAGGTTTGACTCAGTAATCGTTTCTGTTGTTGATCCCCATTCATTGTCAATGCAAACATAGTAATTGTCTTGAGTTGACGAACTTCCATGTCCACATACCCAGCGAATTAAAAGGTTATCCTCACTGGTTATTGTGCTCGCAATATTTGCAAATTCAGAATTCATAGTGGCATAGCTGTTATCAAAATCAACTATCCCAGACCACCCATGTGTGGATATATTATATTGAGCATGAGAACTTGCAAAATCATCGCCAGCCCCATCACCATAAAAAACAAAAACATTATCATGCGTATAACCCTGATTCAAAATCAAATCTTCATAGGCAAGAAATAAGTCGTACCAGTACTCTGAATGATATGAATCATCGTCATTTCTCACATCACCTGCTGAAATCAGTATTGCATAATGTTCTTGTGAAAAACTGACATTTACCAGAGTAACAACTGTAATTAATGCTAATATTATTGACTTCATTATTTTTTAAGTTTAAAGTTTACAATTTGTTTTGTTTCCTCCGAATATGTAAAAAAGTTTCCCTCTTTGTCAATAGTAAGCCCTTTGGGCTGTTTAATTGGGATTTCAAACACTTCTTTTTCAACTATAGAATCAGTAAACAATTCATAATTTCTGAAAATCCCATTTTTCTTTTCTCCCAAATCTGATACAATCCAAATATTACCATTTGAATATAATAAGCCAGAAACATCGCCTAATCCTGGGGATAGAATTGATGTCATTTCATTGCCTATACTGTTAAAGAAAGAAATTCGACTTGACCATCCCTCTTTTGCAAAAGAAATATAACCATTGTCTGTTATTGCGATGAATTCTAACTCATTATGATGGTTTATATTTGTTTCTTTAGAATTAATTTTTGAAAGGTTAGAACCTTCCATATTTTTAATCTCTCCATTCTCATTTATGATATTGAGTTCTGCTTTCTGTTTGTTTGTTGTAATCCCTTTAATGTTTTCCTTTGTCTTTTCTTTGGTTACAATCTTTCCCTCTTTGGAAACCCTGATAATATTGCCCTGTGACAGAATGTAAAAGTTTTCATTAAAGTACTCCAAGTCGTTGACAGCATCAACAGAAACGGTAATCGTGTTGATAATCTCGATTTCCTGACTAAAAGTGTTATTCGATAGATTGAATAAAATCAGGCATAGCAAGAGTATTTTTATTGAATTTTTCATATTGAGTTTATTTAGTTGATTATTAATCTTTTAGTTATTGTATTGTTATTTGAATGTAACACGATAAAATAAATTCCTTTGGGGAAATTATCTAAATAAACTAAATCATCACTTTGGCAAAAATCTATTTTTCCTCCGTTAGCATTTAGGATTTCTATTTTATCTATTTTGATATTAGTTACAATTTTAAAATTGTCTTTAGTTGGATTGGGATATATAAATACTTCTTTATCAATACAATTTATCATATCTATATTTGTAACCGATTCCTTTTTCTTAATTTTATAAATTGTACTTTCAAATCCCGAATAAATATAAAAAACGCTATCGTTTACAAATGCAATTCCTCTAGGGTCTTTAATCGGTATTTCTATCGAAGCATTATTATGGATATCTTCACTACCAATTTCATATTCAAAATAATAACCGTTCTCACTACTTCCCGTATTTGTTATAAGGCAAAATTTATTCTCGGAAATAAATGAAAAATCAACAGGATTGCCCAAACCAGAAATAAGTAAGGAATTAATAATATTCCCTGACATATCAATCTGAACTATACTGCTAGACCAACCAGCAGAAATATAGCTTATTGCATAATTAGTATTGACACATAACAAGTTAGCATAGTCTGCATTCTCTCCTATTGACCAAGTTATGGAATCATTGGCTACTCCATTGTTATAAATTACTTTAAGGATTGACGAATTTTTATTTGACAATTTTTCTTTCTGCAAATAAACAGTATCCTCGTAAACGTCAAGCCCATTAATTTTAAAACCAATGTTTAAGCTATCCTGAAATGCACCATTCGAATCAATTAAATAAATATTGTTTTCAGTAGAATCATATAAATACAAGTTGTTTTCACTAAAAGATAAAAAGGATAAATTCTTTTCTTTTATCTCAAATTCTCCAGTTATTTCCCATTGATAATTTTGTGAGTAAATTATAAATGGGAATAGAATAGTTGCAATAAAAAAAAATAGTTTTTTCATAATTATTCCTCCTAATTTATTTTATGTTTTCATTCTCTGTTTTCGATACGCGCTCGTTTTTTTATTGGCTATAACGGTTGATGGTAGAGAGTCGTAGGGGTTGGCGTAGTGATCACCTATCAGTTTACAGCCAAGTTTGGTTTACGAGCCACTTACTTTGACCACCCACAGAGCCCCCTATGGTCGCTGACCATTTGTTGTAGCCAGTGCATTACTCCTTTATAACCTTGATGTTTAATGTCTTATCATTAGTCGTTATATAATACAACCCTCTTTCATAGCTACTCATATCTACAGTTATTTCTGAATCACAATTATAGACATGTTTTACCATAAGTTGTAGACCAGTTGAATTATACAGTCGTACCAATCTTGGTTCTGAAATAGTAGACAGATTTCTAATCGTTAGCAATGAATTACATGGGTTGGGGTACGCATTAATTTTTTTTTCTGTTCTAATCTATTCAATCCAGTATATTGAGAAACATTAAAATCCAAGATTAATTTATTCGTGTCAATTAAGCCATACGTATCAATAAAAAAGAAATGTATCGTGTAAGCCCCAACAGGCAACTTTCCTAAGTTTATTGTGTCATTTGCTCCGTCTGTAAGACATTTTTTGTTGCTATCATACTTACCACTAATATAAATTTTATTACTGCTTGTGCTATCAAGTTTAATTTCATAACTACAATCTCCGCTAAATGGTTGCGAAAATGTCGAAAACATTACAGAATCATATGTTGAAGGAGAAGTGGGTATTATTTTTATACTATCTATTTCTTGGCTTAATGCAAATTGGCATGAAATTACACTAGCCAGTAAACCAAATAAAATATTTATACTTTTCATGGCTGTGTTTTTTTTATTTAATTATTTAATTTCTATTGTTGAACCAACTTTTACTTCAAAATTTTTCTCTAATGCAACATTATTTGTAGCATCTATTATTACGGTTACATATATGAAACGTTTGGCGTTTCGAAGCACTTTCCTGTCAAGTTACAACTACTTTTGATACGAGCTGTGAGGCTCGATAACGCACTGACTGCCATATTTTTATATATGATGTTGTAGCCATGTGCATTATTTTATCTCTAACTCTGAACCAATTTGTACTTCAAAAGGTCCATTTATGGTAGCATTATTTTGAGCATCAATAGTTAGTTTTGCATTATTCTGAACATTGACATTTTGAACATTTACATCACAACCGTTTACTGTTGTATTTGTCGTCACTGTTTGATTGACAAAATTTGTTGTTGTACATTGAACCGCAGCAAAAGCATCAACCAATCCATGTCCCATTTGATTATTCCATGTCCCATTTGGGCGACCTGTTGTCGTTTGATATGTATAACCACCAACTTTCTGCGCCGATGCTTCAATTATATTTACAACCTGTAAACGTGTTAGGTTAGGAAATCTCGATAATATCATACCAGCAATAGCACTTACATGAGGCGTAGCCATTGAGGTGCCGTTATAACTTGCATATTGATTATTTCTAATCGTTGAAAGGATTGCACTACCTGGAGCAACAATATCTAACTGATTCCCATATCCTGAAAAACTTGAACGTTGACCTGCTGATGTAATAGAACCAACCACCAATATTTCGGGTCTATAATAAGCTGGATAATCTATCGCTGGCGACCAGTTGCCTGATGCAAAAACTACAATAGTACCCAAACTTCCTCTACCGTTATCAATAGCATTGTCTATTGCATCCTCCAATAATGCACTATTTAAATCATTATAATATGCCCCTCCCTGGTCGCCCCATGAATTACTTAAAATATGAGCTCCATTTTGAACAGCCCAATTAATCCCTGTTGCTAAATCTTCTGATATTGTGGAAATTAAGGTTAGCGGATGACTCACTTCCATAATGCTTAGTCCGGGTGCAACACCAGCAATACTTGCTTGATTTCGATTCGAACTTATTATACCACAAACATGAGTGCCATGGTCGCCATGCAGTTGAGCAGGCGATGTTCTGTCCTCTGCATCATAAGATGCTGTAAAATTTGTTCCTGTAAATTCTATATGTCCATTTTCAATACCTTGGTCAATGATTGCAAGGATAATATCGTTATTTCCTGTAGTAATATTCCAAGCATTGCACACGTTGATATCAATTCCTGTATTATCAATAGCCCATTGTTCTGAATATCTTGTATCTGACACGCAATTATGTGAAAAATCAAAAACAAAACCTGGGTCAACTTTATCAAACAAACCTGTTTCATAGAAAATATTTGAAACAGTCAAAGAACTTGAAATGGATTCACTATTTGTTTCAAGTACGAACCATCTGTCGGTATAGGCAACTCTTCTAACAACCTCTGTATTTGTTTCTTTTGCCTTTTGAAATAAAAGTATAGAATCGGAATTATTTTTTAATTTCACATAAAAATAATTTGAAATTGCTACAGGAAGAGAATCTCCAACTACCAGTTCAACTGTTTTTATTTTGGAGTTTGCTTTCAAAGAATTATAGGTTTCGTTATATTTTTTTGAATCAATCTTCAATTCACAACCAACTAATTTTGGTCTTTTTTGTTGAACTGTCAAAGATTCATTTCCTTTGATTTTTCGTGAAACACTATATGTTTTCTCAATTGATTGCTCGAAATTGATATCTTCTTCAAAGTAAACTACAAGTCTTGTCTTACTAATATTGAGGTTTTTCTTTTCGCCTTTATAGTAGTAATAGTCTTTTACTTCATTTTCTTGCGCATAACAATAAAAGGCGGAAAAAATTAATACAATGGATAGTATATTCGTTTTCATAGTTTATTTGATTTTAGTGAATTGAATATCTTTTACTTGGGAAGTTATTGACCTATCTATAAAGTTGTAAATAACCATTTCGTTCTCATCCGCAGTTGAAAACAAAAATTTCTTTATAATTTCATCCTTTTGAAATGAAATTGTATCAGTAGAAGTTGTATAACTCCAACCATCAAAATAAAAATGTTTTTTTACCGATGCGTCTTCTAAAAAAACAATTGTATCAGAGATGCCATCAAATAATTCAGGATTTTTTTCTATCCATGTTCCAATAATTTTGTCTTTTGACGGTTCAGGTTCTTCTTCTGAACATCCTAAACCTATCATAAAAACAACAATAATTAAAAGTAAATTCATCATTTTCATATCATTTAAGTTTTGGTTACTATTATGTATTGACAGTGCCTTTGCATTGCAAAACGTGTATATAAATTCTGAGAGTATAATTTCCCGTCATAGTTGCACAATTCAACAGTGAAGAGAATGCATCTATATTGGATGAGTTTTGAGGAGTAAAACAAAATGTCTGAGCATTTAATTTGTAGATCCACAACAACAAAATTAATAGAAATGATAGTTTTTTCTTAACGTATTATTTAATTCGTTAAAATCATCCTTTTCGTGTCAACCTCGCTGCCATCGGCAATAAGAGAATACAGATACATTCCCGCTTTTAGTACGTAAACAATAAATGTAATGCCAGCATTCCAAGTTGTTGAAGACTTATTTTGCCTCAAATGTAGCACCTAGTTCTACTTCAAAACCTTTGTCTAATAATATATTACCATCTGCATCAAATACTACATTGGCTCCGTTTTTTATAACTACCGGTCCCTGCGGTTTAGTGTTTGTTACATTGGTGCCTGCAGAAATTGTATTGCCTGCAACATAACGATTGCCGGTAAGCGTTTCGTTTTGGATAAAAATATCACTCAGGTAAGTATTTATATTACCACTTCCGGTGAAGGCGTAAGTTGCAGGCGAAGCAACGCAATTTGACGTTATACCTATTGATGGATTAACACCATTTATGTATCCGGGCCTGAGGTTTATGACACTGTTAAAACTGCTTAGGTTTATTGAAGAACCAGATTCAATGCAAATAAACGCACCTGGTTGTATTTCGATTTTACCGCTTCCATTAACATTCAGATTTGCGCCGCTCTTGATATAA
>JBBQSY010000021.1:0-44855 GCA_038213495.1 Bacteroidales bacterium | reverse complement strand
TGTAGGGATCCAAAATAACGCTCAGATTTAAGACAAAGGAACATCATAAATAATGTAATTTTACAATCAGATCCTGAATTATATGAACAGCAGGCAGTTAATAGCGCTTTTAGGAGGAGGGCGGAATAGTTACAAAAATCGTATTATCTGGATTGCTCACTAAGAAGTTATGAAGTAGATACGCGTGATAATTTAAACCGAAAAACAAAGACCGAATTCTTTTTTAAAGATGTTAAATCAGGATCTGATGTTTACAAATATGCTGACACTTTGTTGGTATATGAACGTAGTTATGATAGGGGAGAGCGGTTTACCTGTGAAATACAATACATTTATAATCCTGAAAATCAATTAACTGAAACGATTAAAGATGGCAGGCTAATTGAAAAGAACTTTTATGAAAACCAAAGATTAATAAGAACTGAGAGATATAAATATAGTGAAATAATGATTCCAAGACCACCTGCGTGTTCTGGTACTGATATAATTGAATATGAATACTACCAATAATGGACCTTAAATACGGAAGGATGTTACTGATCATAAAAAATCAACACAGGATTACTCCGAATATCCTTAAATATATAGTTGCCGCAATTATTGTAATTGCAAGCCTTTCTGTTTCAAGTCAGAACGCGGCAAATAAAGGAAACCTGAAAGTTGTTGTTAAGAATATCCGGAATAAAACCGGGCAGATAGGTTTTTTCTTATTTAACTCAGGAGATGGTTTCCCTGGTAATACTGAGAAGGCAATTGCATCCGGATTTGTAAAAACTACTTCCAACACGGTTGAATACACTTTTACAAATCTTACATCAGGAACCTATGCCGTTTATGTGTTTCATGATGAGGATAATAATAAAAAGCTGAATACCAATTTTATTGGAATGCCCAAAGAGGGGATAGCGGTTTCAAATAATGCAAAAGGTCATTTTGGTCCACCTAAATATAATGATGCAAAATTTTATTTCAGTAAACCGGATCAGGCAATTATTATTTCGTTAACCTACCTGTAAGTTGGCATCAGCAAGGGTTAAAACTAAGAGGCACCAGCTTTTTGCAGGTATAAGAACCTAAGAAATTGAGGTAAGTTACCTTCATCCTGTCGGCTTGAAAAAGAACGTTACTTTTGATGTAAATAAAGATGGTGAAGAAATTCAGCTGATAATAGAATTTGCATGATATGAATGCCCGGAATGTCTTTCACCTGACTACATCAGATTAGGAATAGATGCAATTACAATCCTAATCAAATAAAAAAATGCGTAATGAAATATCCGAAGTTTATACGGCATGCTCTTCTATTTGGATTCGTGCTATTCAGCGCTTTAGCCTATCCGCAGGATCCTGTTCAATATGGCACTCCTTTTACAAATGTTCCGGATCCGGAGGATGCCACAATTTACCAGGTCAATATGCGATGCTTCAGTTCCACACGCAATTTTCAGGGGGTTATTAACCGTTTGGAAAATATTAAAGCGCTGGGAGTAAATGTGATCTACCTGATGCCCGTTTTCCCTGTTGGTACAGGTTCGAAATCGTTTAATTCGCCCTATTCCATTAAGGATTTAACTTCTGTAGGCTCCGAATTTGGAACTTTGAATGACTTACGCCGGCTGGTCGACAGCGCCCACAACCGGGGCATGGCAGTTATACTGGATTGGGTTGCGAACCAGACTTCGTGGGACCATCCCTGGATAACTCAACATAAAGACTGGTACCTGCAGGATGGAAGTGGAAATATTATACAACTTGGTAGTTACAGCGATGTGGCAGCTTTGAATTTTTCAAATGCGGCAATGGTTACCGCTATGATCAATGCGATGCGATACTGGGTATTTACTACAAATATTGATGGTTTCCGCTTCGATTATGCCGACAACCCACCTACTAGTTTCTGGCAGCAGGCGATTTCATCCTTAAGGGGAATCAACACCCATAAACTGCTTTTGTTTGCAGAGGGAACCAGAAATGCCAATTATACTGCTGGCTTCGATTATAATTTCAGCTTCGGTTTTTATAGTGGACTGAAGTCAATTTATCGCAATAATTCAGCGGTTACACTTATTGATAATTTGAATTCAACGGATTATGTTAATGCAGGTACAGGCAATCAGGTAGTACGGTATGTTACTAATCACGATGTGTATGGCAGTGATGGCTCACCCTTTACACTTTTTGGAGGCAAGGCAGGAACCCTGGCGGCATTTATAGTGACAGCCTATATGAAAAGCGTACCCTTCATCTACAACGGTGTTGAGGTTGGAAACACTGTCTCCATACCTTTTCCCTTTACTTCTTCAGTTATTAACTGGTCGCAGGATTTAACCGTTACGCCTGAAATTCAAAAGATAATTACGTTGCGGAATAAAAGTGTCGCCATCAGGCGGGGAGCATTAACCTCGTACGATAATTCCGACGTTTGCGCGTTTATAAAGGTCTCAGGGGCCGACACCGTTTTTGTTTTATCCAATCTCAGGAATACAGGCAAAACCTTTACCTTGCCTGCCGGAATGGCAAACACAGCCTGGTTTGACGCTTATACCAATGACCCGGTTAGTTTAGGTACAACTATTTCTCTTTCGGCATACCAGTATAAAGTATTTGCAAATTTTGCAAGTTCCCTTACAGCTCAGGAAACAAAAGCAAGCGATAGCAACATTGTTGTTTTTCCTAATCCGGTCGCAGATGGGAAATTAAATGTTAATCTGGCTGAACATTCAAATCATTCAACACTGCAACTATTTGATTTAGATGGGAAGAAAGTTTTGGAAACCTCGCTTCCTTCCTCATCAAACGTATCGGACATTTCAATGTTGCAAAAAGGAATCTATTTTGTAAAAGTCATTACCGATTCGGGAATATATTCGCAAAAACTAATAATTGAATAGCAACTTATTAAGGACCAAAATCGTAACAAACAATAGTGCTTTGCATCCTTTAAATAAGACTGTACAATTTACAACTTTATCTTCAAATGATTTTCCCCGCTTATGTGAAGCCATAAAAAATCCCGCAACAATACAGTTACCGGGATTTTTCCATTTTTCACTACTCACTACTCAATACACACTTTTCACTCTTCACTTTGCATTTTTCATTTTTCACTCTTCATTATTCACTATTCACTATTCACTATTCACTTAGCCCCGTTCTTTACGTACTTCTCCAGCCACTGATCTGTTTCCCATAGCATATGCAAAATATTCTCTTTTGCAGAATAGCCGTGGCTTTCAAAAGGAAGAGAAACATACCTGACTGTCCCGCCAAGTCCTTTTATGGCGCTGAACAAACGTTCGCTCTGTAAAGGGAAGGTGCCGGAATTATTATCCGAATCGCCATGAATCAGTAGTAGGGGAGTTTTGATTTTCTCAGCATGACTGAACGGGCTCATATTGTAGTACACTTCGGGTGCTTCCCAATACGTGCGTTCTTCACCCTGGAAGCCAAAAGGCGTTAAAGTACGGTTATAGGCACCGCTGCGTGCAATCCCCGCTTTAAACAAATTGGTGTGTGCCAGCAGGTTAACGGTCATAAATGCGCCATAACTATGCCCGCCGACTGCGACACGCGTGCTGTCGCCAACGCCCATTTTTACCAGTGCTTGTATGGCTGCATGTGCATTGAGATACAACTGTGGTATGAAATTATCATTGGGTTCCTTGTCATTCTCACCAACGATGGGCATTTCGGCTTTGTCAAGAACAGCAAATCCCTGCGTTACCCATAATGCCGGTGATCCATAAAACGGACGTGTAAATGTATATTTCGAACCCCTGACCTGTGAAGCATCCGCTGCCGATTTATATTCGATAGGGTAAGCCCAGATCAATATAGGTAAGGCTCCTTCGCGGCCAGCTTCATATCCTTTGGGAAGGTAAAGATCTCCGGCACGGTTGATGCCATCATCACGCTTATATGTGATTTTCCGGCGGCTTACGCCTTCCAGTCCGGTATATGGATTGATAAATTGGGTTAACGCTTTTTCAACAGCTTTTTTCTTAACTGTATAATGAAGGTAATAATTGGTGATTTCTGCCTGGCTTTCACGGGAAGTAACGAAAGTAAGTTTCGCAGGATCAATCATTTTAACCAGGTATTCATAATAGGGAGCTTTGCATCTCCACAGTATGTGCGTTTTCCCACTTGTGATATCAAGAGTTTGTATGAGCGGCATATCTCCTTCATCAGAGGCGCCATCAGCACTGAGAATCAGTTCTTTGTTATTAAGTACAATCAATACCTGTCGACCAAACTCATTTTTTTGTGTTAACGGATTTCCAATATCCGAATAGGCATCATCCGAACTCCTTGCAAACAGTGAATCGGCCTTTCCGGTTGAAGGATTGTATCGGTTCATCTGGAATTTACGGTTTGCATATGATTCTTCATAATAAACGGCACTAGTGCTGTTTCCCCAGGTCACTCCCTGGAATCGCATAGTAGTTTTAAATAACTCTTTTGCTTCACTTTCCTTGTCAGAAGGACTTATCCTGACTGCCATCACGGCATCACGCCATTTTGATTTGGATTTGCCCAGTCCTCCATCCAACGCTTTTACGTATGTTACTGTTGTGGCTTCATCATTTCGCCACGAAAACGAACGCGGGAAATCGGGGGAATCATCAAAACCAATAGGAACTCCTTCTGTAGAGGGATTCATGGCTATTTTTCTGATAAGGGTTCCATTCATATCTGTTACGGTTACCGAATGAGGAAATCCGTACATCGGAACAGTATAGGAAAAAGGCTTGTCAATAGTTTGAAGCAACAGGAAATTATTATCAGGCGATACCTGGAAACTCCTGTAAATAGCTGGCTCACCAATTTTGCGCTCCGTTGTAAAGTCAGTAAAAATCAACTGCGATTTGGCGTAAAATTCGAATAATGCTTCATCGTACCCCGATTTTATCAGATCCTGGTAAGTGCGGGCTGCAGCCTTTTTACCAAGGCTTTCCTGGATTACCGGGCCGGTAGGCGCAAGTGGTTTTCCCGGCTTTTCCGCGTTTGTAATGGCTGCTTTGTATATTAGGCTGTTGTCGTCGAGCCATGCAAATGTTCCACCGCTTACAATGTTGAGGGGCAACTTATTTATTTTAGTTGCAGTTAATGATGCAATGTCAATAATATAAAGGTCAACTTTATCGTTAGTGAGATTTGCAAAAGCAATCTTATTTTGTGATGGGCTCCATTGAATGCTGGTTGCACGCATTTCTGCAGGCAGACCTTTAATTTTATATTCCTGTACAGTGTTTATATCCTTAAGGCTTATCCCTGCCAGCGATGTCATGCGGCTTTGAGAAAAATTGTCCGGGTTAATCCTTAAACCGGCGATACGCAATTCGGGCTCGGCCAGTTCGGCTACCGAAGGGAAAGTATTACGCTCCATCAGCAACATCCATTTGCCGGCATCATCAATGCTGGTTGATGGTACCGGCTTGGCCATAATCAGGTCATAAATTTCTTTTGGTGGTTCCTGGTAGGTGATTTGTTCCTGGGCTTTCAATCTCATAACTGTAAAAAGTAAAAGAAGTGTTAGAAAAGTTTTCATATTCTGATAATTTTGTTTGTTTTAAAGATGCTATCCGACATTAGGTCACGCTGGTTTGATTTTCGGCTGCAATAAATTTCTCAAGTTCCGAGTAAAACATCTGCACGGGAAATCCCATCACATTGTAATAGCATCCTTCGATACCGGTAATTCCTATATAGCCGATCCAGTCCTGTATGCCGTAGGAGCCGGCTTTGTCAAAAGGTTTATAATGATCCACATAAAAGTTGATTTCGTCCGGATTCAATTCACGGAATTTTACAAGCGTATGCGCCTGAAATACTACTTTCCTGGTTTTTGATTTCAGACAGATGGCGGTATAAACGGAATGCTGCTGTCCTGATAGCTTTTCGAGCATTTCAACAGCTTCGTCTTTTCCTGAAGGTTTTCCGATGTATTTTCCATTGAGCCAAACAATGGTATCGGCAGTAACAAGGATGGAGTCGGCAGGTATTAAATCCGGGCTGTAGGCATCGGCTTTAAGTTCGCAAAGATACCGCGCAATATCTGCACCTTTCAGATGGGATGGATAGACCTCATCAACATCAATATCTACAAGAGTATAATGTAAGCCAAGGGCTTTGAGTAAATCCTGCCTCCTTGGTGATTTTGAGCCCAGCAATAAATTATAATGCCTGAGTATTTCCTGTTTCATCTTTAGCCGTTTATATTATTTGGTCATTCTTAAATGTTTCAGTCCCGAAAGCTATCGGGATTCAATGTTTCAGAGTTCCAATGTTTCAAAGTTTCAGAGTTTTAATTTATCTTCCCTTTTTAACTTTTGCATTTTACACTTTAACCTTTGCACTTTCAAAATACATTCGTAAATAGTCATTCGTAAATCGTCATTCGTAAATCGTCATTCGCAAATCGTAAATTGAATTTAAAACTGTCCTGCCACCATAGTTAAAATTCCACCCAGCATAATCCATTTCAGCAAGCTGCTTAACTTATGATAATCTGTTTTTGTTTCTGACTTTTTAAGCGATATTGCGAACCAGATCAGAGGAAAAACTACGAAAATCAGCAGCCAGATCGAAGCGACCACTCTTTCATTCTGAAACAGGTAAACCTGTGCAATTAAAAGCAGTACCAGGGTAATAAATGAGAGTGAAAGCAGAATGGTTTTAGTATAAGGTATACCTTTTATAATGGGCAGCGACCGGCACTTGATAAGTTTGTCGCCTTCGACGTCTTCAATATCTTTTAGTATTTCGCGCAGCAAACTGAGCAGAAATGCAAATATGCTGATGGCTGTGATAATAAGTGTTATTATTCCTGAGGTTTCAGGCGGGATTCGCGAACCTTGTCTTTCGATCAGCCAGGCCATTGCTATGGTTCCCGCCGACATGCAGGAAACTGCCAGGTTGCCCCACAAAAGACTCTTTTTCAAATGAATTGCATACCACCACACAACTGCCAGGGCAACTATAAGCAAGACAGCCGGAAGCCAGCTTTTTATGGCCACGCTTAGCCATAGTGCCAGAATAAGTGCAGCCAGTGAAAATAACAGTGAAGTGGCTAAAGCCAAGCCAGGCGTGATTTGTTTGCCTATATATTGTTTTCCCGGTTTATTCACCCGGTCGCTCACCACATCAAAATAATCATTGCTGATGTACCCGGCCGCTGCAATAAGAACAGTGGAAACGATCATTATAATGAAATGGATGGTTCCCATTCCGGCATTAATGGAATGAGCCGAATATACCGGGATAAACACCAGGTAGCGAAGCATCAGGAAAGTGAGTGCTATGATAAAAAGGTTTGGCACCCTAAATATGTGGAAAATCGTGCGCATTAATCGGAATTAAAAGAATAAAGCCAAACATTTTATAAATCAGGTACTTAAGGTACTTCCTTTTCTACCAATGGTATGCATCATCATTCATCCACTTTCCCTGCACTTTTAGAACCTGTTCAATAATATCGCGCACACATCCGTGTCCTCCGGTTTGATGCGAAATATACGTTGCGGCTTTTTTGATTTCTTCCACAGCATCTGCGGGACATGTGGGAACTCCAACCTGAAGCATAATTTCATAATCCGGAATGTCGTCGCCCATAAAAAGTACATTTTCTTTATCCAGCTTATGCGTTTCCAGGTATTGATTGTACACATCAATCTTTTTGTCAACGCCCAGGAAAACATCTTTTATTTTAAGCGTTTCGAAGCGGCGTTTCATTGATTCGGAATAGCCGCCTGAGATAATGGCGATACGGTAATTCTTCTTTATGGCTAGCTGCATAGCATAACCATCCTTCACGTTGGCGGTTCGCAGGGCATCCCCGTCACTGGTCAGCAACACGCTTCCATCAGTAAGCACGCCATCATAATCAAAAATAAATGTATTAACCTTTAATAGTTTTTCTTTGTAATTCGACATAAACCCGTGGTGTTTTCTGTTAATATTTATTGCTAATCAGTCTGGCTAACAGCCGGTAAAGTTCAGCATAATCGGGCAAAGCTGCAAGTGCTTGTAAGTGTTTTTCGATGGTTGCAGTATCGTGGCGGCGGGCGGGGCCTGTCTGCGTTTTTAAGGGATCGCCGCTAAGAGCTTTCCGTGTGGTTTCAGTGATAAGCGGATGCATCAGGTCCGGGGGCAGGTTCGAATTTTTGAGAATTTCATCCCCTATTATATACATCAGGTTCGAGTAATTGCCGGCAAATACGGCAGCCACATGCAGTAGCATTCTCTTTTCGCTGTCAGCTTCATATACTTTTGCCGACAGGTTTAAAGCAAGATGTCTTACCAATTGGAGAACTTCATCCGATGATGCTTCCAGGAAGAAAGGTACCTCTTCCAGGTTCAGTGGTATGCCTTTCGAAAAGGTCTGCAGCGGGTAAAATACGCCACAATTCTTAAAAAAGTTTTTTAATGCATGCAGATGCACCGAACCGGCCGTATGTACCACGATACCCTCATATTCTCCGATGCTCCTGGCAACATCTGCGATTGAATCATCTGCCACCGCGACAATGATCAAATCCGCCTCTTCGCGTAATTCTGAAATGGAATTATAGGCGATCGCACCACAGCTTCCGGCCAGTGCCAAAGCATTGGCATAATCACGGCTCCAGATGTTTTTTACCTGGTATCCTTTCGCCTGCAATCCTTTGGCCAAGTGCCAGGCCACATTACCTGCACCGGCGAAAGCGATATTTTTAATGCTGTTGTGCATTAGTGCGATATTTATACTTTCGGGAGATTGCAATGCTACGCTTTGAGTTCAACATCTTTATTCTTACCCATAGTGCGACGCATCATCGAATAGGTTAACCCGCTGAACATTACCACAATCCCAAACCATAAAACTCCAATGAAAGGGAAAATAATGGCTTTCATAACAATATAATCCTGCTGTTTTTCGTAAATTCCTACATGAATGGCTTTCGAATCGTTAGCCACACCTTCGAAGCGCAGCTTCAGGTTCAAAGGCGCAACCACTCCGTCAGTACGTTTCAACTCACCATTTACGATTTCATATTTTATCTCAGTTTCCAAACTGCCTTCTTTCATGCTTATGATTTTGAACCTGGCTATGATGCTTGCGTTGTTCACATCATCGTTTTTCATCGTGGTAATAATGTCGTCGAGGATCACAAAGCTACGGTTGATAAACACTGTATCTTTAGCACTCATGGGTTGTTCCCCGCTTTTGCTATAGCCTGCCGAATCGGCATTTCCCGAACTTTGCTGGGCAAAACTCAGGAAAGTATAAATGTCCTTATCGATAAAGTGTTTTGTAGCCGGATTGTAAACATTTCCCATGCGAGTATTTACATTTAACGACGGATGAAGTGAGAAATCAATCTTGCCTGTTCCGGCATCTTTCATCTTCACAAAATCAACCTTATAAAAGGTTTCTCTTCCTTTTGTAGTTGCATCGGTATAGGTTACCATGTATCTTCCCATGGGTTGTCCGATGCCTTTCTTAAGCACCAGGTTGTCCCGGGTCTCCAGTTCTTGACCTTGATCTGACATACTGGTACCGCGCGAAATTACCTGCGAATTGCTGAAAGCCAGAACCACACCGAGCAGAAAAAGGGTGAAGCCCACATGGGTAAATGCACCTCCTAAATTTGTAGTCTTCTTTACATAATGAATCACAAAATCGATTGAAACTACCGAAGCCAGTAAGATGCTGAAAAGTAGAACGATACGTCCGGCTCCCGATACCTGGTCGCCAAGGGCAATAAGTACCGTTAGCACTACGGAAATCCCGGAAGCGATAAGTATTTTTCTGAGGAATTTCTTCATGTCATTCTGCCCGTACCATAAATACTGGCTGATCGCGATCCCCAAAGCAATAAAAATGGCGAAAGGCATTTGCCATGTATTGTAGAAATTTATATTATCGATAGGAGGTGCGATTCCCGTGCCGAAAAGTTTATTGAAAACCGGAATAGATGTGGTAGCCGTTATCTGGAAAGCCGAAAGCAAGACCACTATGGCACCGATAAGCATCCAGAATTCGCGGGTCATTACCTCGTCGTTATCTTTCTTTGGAAATTCCTTTTTCCTGTAAACTAATAATATAACCGGGAGCAGGATGAAGAGGCCTGTAAATACAATCATTTGTGCCGACAATGCGTTGGCCCCGAAAGAGTGAACGGATGTTTCGCCCAAAACGCCGCTGCGGGTCAGGTAAGTGGCATACATTACAAAGAACCATCCCAGGATGGCGAATAAATAGGTGGTGGCATAGGTGTTAAACCTTTTTCGTGCAATGATCATGCTGTGGAGAGTAGCCACCAGCAAAAGCCAGGGTACCAGCGAAGCGTTTTCGACCGGGTCCCAGGCCCAGAAACCACCAAAAGTCAGTGATTCGTAAGCCCAGCGTCCGCCGAGTATGATCCCGTTTCCCAAAGCAAGCACGCCGGCAATGGTCCATGGGATGGCAGGTTTAAGCCAGGTGTGATATTGCTTTCGCCACAGCGAAGCAATGGCATAGCTGAAAGGTACCAGTACAACCGCGTACCCAAGGAAAAGCGAGGGCGGGTGAATCACCATCCAGATGTTTTCGAGCAAAGGATTTAAGCCGTTTCCATCGACAAGAAAATCGAGGTAGTTGGGTTGCCTGAAAAGTTCTTCACCCATGTTTTGTGGCATGTCTCTCAACAAACCAAACGGGCTTCCACCTATGCTGAAACTCCCGAGGTCCAGTCCCAAAACCATGGAGATAAGGAAAAATTGCCCGGTAGCGAAAACTGGCATCACCCACGATTTCCATTCCTTAGCGGTGTGCAGCAGCAATAGCCCGATCAATCCCTGCCAGAATGCCCACACCAGGTACGAACCTTCCTGTCCAGCCCAGAAACAGGAAATCAGGTATTTCGCGGGCATATCCATGGATGAATACTGCCACACATAGGAGTATTCGAAACAGTGGTTAATAAACAGGTAATAAAGCGAGACAATAGCACCAAGCAGTGTTAAAAAATGAAACCAGTAAAGTTTCCCGGCCACTGAGGAATATAACGCTTTTTTGTCTTTCTTCCGGATTGACCAGATGTAGAAAAGTGCCGAAAAAATAAGTGATAAGATGCTGAGCCAGATAAAGATACGGCCTAAATACCCGGCCATTAAGTGTTCTCCAACGTATTGTATGTTCATGTAGATATCTGTATATGTTTAAGATGCAAAAGTATACTTAATAACCAAAATAATGGCCGCTTGTTAATCGAAGAGTATAAAATATATTCTAAATAGCAGAAAAACAACGAGATAACACTAGATAATCTTTACAATTGCTACTTAAATATTGACAAAGATGTTATCTTGATAATATTTTGTTAATATTGCATTCAGCAATGTGAAACAGAGAAGCAAAATGGCCATAGAAATTGTTGAAGTAAACTCCCGTAAATTATTACACACATTTATTCATCTGCCGGCAAAATTGCATAAAGATGAACCTAACTGGATGCCAACAATTTATGTTGACGACCGGAATTTTTTCAATCCGAAAAAGAACCACCAGTTCGACTCCTGCGATACAATTATGGCCATTGCCTTGCTCGACAGCAAACCTGTCGGGCGGATTATGGGTATTATCCATAACCAATATAATGAGCTGCGTAAAGAAAACAAAGCAAGGTTTGGTTATTTCGATTCCATTGATAAGCAGGATGTTGCCCATGCTTTATTTGCTTTTATCGAGGATTGGGTGAGGCAGAAAGGGAAAACTCTTCTGGTTGGTCCTTACGGTTTCTCGGATAAAGATATACAGGGTTTATTAATCGATGGATTTGAACACCTTCCGTTGATCGATTCGGCTTGTAATCCGCCTTACGTAGTTAAACTGGTTGAAAACGAAGGTTTTGGTAAGGAAATTGATTGTATGACTTATAAATTTCCTGTCAACCTGATCCTGCCCGAATTATATTACCGCATTCAGCAGCGTTCCAATTTCTCAAACCAAACCACGCTGGTCGAATTTACATCCCGACGTCAGCTCAAGCCTTATATTGTCCCGGTACTCGAACTGGTAAACCGCACCTACGATCATCTGTACGGGTTTGTTCCCATGTCGCAAACCGAAATACAGGAACTTGCTTCCAGGTATCTTCCTATTATTGATCCGCGCTTTGTAAAAGTGATTGAAAAAGAGGGTGAAGTAATTGCTTTTCTTATCGGAATCCCTAACCTCTCGAAAGGAATTCAAAAATCGCGGGGCTACCTTTTCCCTTTTGGAATTTTCCAGATACTGCTTGCCTCCAAAAAAACGAAGCAGCTTGACCTTATGCTGGGGGCAGTGCGCCGCGATTACCAGGGAACAGGCCTCGAAGTGGTTATGGGTATCAACCTGATTGAATCCTCGCGCAAGGCAAATTTTAAAGAAATTGAAGCCCACCTGATACTCGAAGATAATGTAAAGATGCGGGCTGAAGTGGAACGGCTGAAAATCCCAATTTTTAAAAAGTTCAGGGTTTTCAGGAAGGAGATTTAGAACCTGTTCTATTCGTGCTGCTAAATACCGGTGCATCTCGGGATCGAAGCCCTTTATTGTCGGAGCAATATATTTTTGCCTTAACGATTACCGAACGCAAATGGGTGAGGATTATACATACAGTTATCCGCAACGTGTGCATGGTGTATGCAATATAAAACCTAAACCAAAGCCTTCCTATGATACCTTAAAAAACGTCTGCTCACCCATCATTGTAAATAAATTATCTCAAAAAGAAGGTAAAATAAGTATTACTCTAGCGGGGAAACCAGGATTGCCCAATTATACCGTTCGTAACTATAGTATTGTTGCAGGTAACAAAAAAGTTCAGATTATTGAACTAAAACCTGGGGAGGAAAAGACATTCGAAATTAAAACAAACACTAAGGAGATCAGGATTTTTCGGGCAACAGGATTTGAGGTGATGCATTTAAAACTGAGATAAAAACATTGAATCTATCTACAGAATCGAATTTGAAAATTGTAACAGTGAAATACCATAAAACAGATGTCTGATCTTGCCTTAATGATTATTCTTATTGGAATAATATTACTTCACTATTAGGGTCAAAAAAATAAATATTCAGGCAAATAGTTCACTTATCAAACAAACAATAATTACAAAAACCACAAATTACACTTAAAACATCATAAATTTCCACATTCATTAAATCTCAAATTCCAAGTTTCAAATTCCAACCGGGATTTAAGAGTAGGTCTTGATTCTTGAGTTTTGGGATTTGGGACTTGGGTCTTTTTTTAATGCGTAATTTTATCCCACGCTAAGTATATCCCGTTTGGCAGGAGTTCTTCCTCTTGCTTAATCTGTCGTGTTAATAATCCGTTGACGAAAAAAGTTGCTGTAAAGGAGGGCTTGTCAGGAATTATCCGGCATTTAAGGTGATAATCTGTTTACCGGCCATTTTAGGAATTTTAAAAGTATCTGCGGTCATATTCGTAAATTTGCAGGCATTAACAGAAAGCAGCAGGTGAAATGGCTGACTTTCATAATTCACCGACACTATGCACGAACAGATAACACTTACAACCCCGGCGCTATTATTTTCGGCTATTTCGCTTATTTTGCTGGCTTATACCAACCGGTTTTTAGGATATGCCACCCTGATCAGGGGATTGCATGAAAAATTTAAAGCCGATCCAAGTGAATTGTTAAAAGGACAAATCGCTAACCTCCGGAAACGGCTTTATTTAACAAAAAACATGCAGATTTTAGGCGTTACCAGCCTGTTTCTGTGCGTAGGAACCATGTTTCTGATTTTTGTCGGCGAGGAGGGTATTGCTGTGTGGATATTTGGAGTTGCCCTGGTAATGTTGATAGTATCGCTTGGCATTTCAATTTATGAGATTCAGATTTCAGTGAAAGCACTGGATCTTCATCTGAGCGATATGGAACATGATTCCGCGGACGAATGATTTTGATTTTTGTAGCTATGCAGCCTCAAATGAGCTTTTTTTGCCACAGATTTCACGGATTTACACAGATTAGGGAATGCGTTCAGCAGTTTTTATAATAAAAAACACAGACCTGAGGCACACATACTTAGTTGTGTAATCAGCCTAATCTTTGGCCTGTATTAAACCCTCATTGCATTCGCCAGGCTGAATAGTTACCGATTATTAAACTGACCGGCAGCGAAACACTTTAAACAAATTAAAATCAGAAAGCCCCGTTTTCACAGGGCTTCCCGACACTCAAACAAACAACTATCAATTACCAACCTCACTTACCCTACTGCTATTTTTGAATCGAAGAAACAGAAGTCGCGCTCCTCTGTTCAGCTATTTGTAAATCCATCCAAATAAGTTACTTTTAAAGCTGTTTGCCATTTAATTTCAGGATGGTTATAAATTGTTTGCCATGCTTCACAGCAAGGCAGGAGTTTAACTGTATTCCCTTATTTCCCTGATGGTTTGCAGCAATATGGTAATTATTGCAAAAGCAAGTACAATATGAATGAATGGTTCCGCTTTTAAGGCAAAAAAACAATTGCCCATAAGACGATAAGGATTACTGCCGTCATATGAAGCAGACTTCTCATGATATTGATTTTTAAGCGTATTAAAAGAACTGGTGTAATGGTAAAGATGTTATTTTATTATTCACAGGCACACTCTAAAACCTGCCAGTTGTTAATATAACCTGTGTGCTGGGGTAAAGAATTGCTGCGTCATCTTCGGCGGTAATAAATATTTTGGATGGCTTATATGAAGTAACCGTCTCAAAAGATGCCTTCAGATTATTCGAAAAAGTGCCGGATGAGCTTTCAATCTGACCTATATTCTGTGTTTCTTCCTTGTTGGAAACCAACCATACCACATAGGTTTTCCTGGGTGGCTGAAGCCTGTCAACTTCAGCTAAATTTGTAATCTCTATTTTGATGGCGTAATTGTTGTTTTTATCTTTTGTTACTTTAACATTTCCCTGTGCTGCCGGCACTACCGATGACTTTTCAAAATGAGCTCTTGTAGCACATGAAGAAAAAGAAAATGCCATTACAGTTACTAAAGTAATGAGAAAGGCACCTTTTAACAGAGTTTTAAAACTTGAAGTTTTCATAATGTCGGATTTAGATTTATTTGAATTTTAACTTTACGGCTCACAGCCGGATACTCTGTACATGAAATATGTGATCAGAGTGCTGTGATAATCTTGAGTAATTCCTCTTTTGTTTTACCAAGCTTTATCTGTAGTCGCGCAAGCATCTCTTCTTTCTTTCCTTCTTCAAACTTCAGGTCCGAGTCGGTTAAAAGTCCAAATTTCTTTCTCAGTCTTTCTTTACGGTCATTCCAGCTACCTAAATTTTTTGGTGTATTCATTTATGCTCACTTTAATATTGACTCCTGCCACATGCAGGATTATGGGTGAAGTAATTTTCACTCTGCAAAGTTGATACACTTTAGCACTGATATCGTTACAAAATTTCAGAAATAATTTACATTATTCACACATTTTCCTGCGGATATTTCCCGGAAGCATATAATTATTCGAACGAGCTTTTTATTTCAGTAAGAATTATTTTAAACCGTCCGTTTGGTCTGATGGAATTTGTTGTTAAAGCAGGTATTATAATCGATTGGCCTGTCAGCACCAAATTGGATTTTCCGTTAATTACGATGTCTGCTTTTCCATCAATTACCTGAGCAAAGATGTCAAATGAAGAGGTTTTTTCTGCCAATCCTTCACCCATGTCAAATGACATCAGCCTGATATCTCCGGAAGGTTTTTTTAAAATCATTTTGATAACCATTGAATTCATTACATATTCGATTATCTCGACAGTGGTATGTGTTTTTGATTTATCAAGTTCTTTGGTTTTCATATTAATGTTCTCCATATTTTATATGATTGTTGGAAATGAATTAGAAAAGTGAGGTGAAGAGACACCTTTCCAAAGGCGACTTTGTCCTGATAGTAAGAGCGGAAAAGTCGGTCGAAGATTGTCCTGGTCTGTAATACAAAAAAAAGAGACTGTTCTCATTCAACAGTCTCTTTTTCAGCACTATAAAATATTAGAGTTAAAAGCTATCAGGCCTACATTGGTCGAAGCTCCTGCTACAACTACATAACCTATTAAAGTGACTGGCATCAATAGAAATGCGGGAGTTCGCCTTTTACATCCGATAAAAATCACTTTTAACTTTTTCGCTCTATTTCTATGTACTTCTACATATTTCTATGTATTTCAAGAATTTAAGTTAGTTACTGTTTGTGCCATTGTTTAGTGATGGTTGTCTATTTATTGTCAAGGGTAAGGTCTTTCAATGCTTTTCCGAGCTCATCCATATCGTGATTAAATTCGGTTTTAAACGATTCCCAATTGCTCTGGTTATTCTCGTAAGCTTCCAACCTTGCCTGTAAATCAATGTTTTGCTGCTCCAGTTCAATAATCCTTTTCTCACGCGAAGCATCAAATAATTTTCCCGGCTTTTTTATTTTTACTTTCAATTCAGCTATGCGGATTTCATTGTCCGTGATTTTCAGAACAGTTTCGCTTTTAAAAGCCTGCCATTCTTCAGCGGTTGCAACTTCCTGTGACGCTGCATTCAGATCTTGCTGTGCATCCTCAACTTTAGCCTCGGCGGCATCTTCTTTCTGAGCCGGTGAATTGCAACTGGTAAAAATGGCACCTGCTACAAGCATTGTTGCTGCGATAAGTGTAATGGTTGTTTTTTTCATTTTGTTGGTTTTGTTAATGTTTTATTGATAATTAGTGATTAATAAAAGTACCGCTCAGTGATATATTCACCCAAACGGCACTTTTTCAAATGGATGTTTAAAGTTCTGCAATGAATTTTTTCAGGTCGTCTTTCGTTTTACCCAGCTTAATCTGAAGTCTTCCGAGCATCTCATCTTCCTTGCCTTCTTCAAACATCAGGTCATTGTCCGTTAGGAATCCAAATTTTTGTTTGAGTTTTCCTTTCTGTTCATTCCAGTTACCTTTTGCTTCTGTAGTGTTCATCATGTTAGATTTAAAGCCCGCAACTGGCGGGACAAGTGTGAAATTATTTTCACAATACAAAGGTGATTCCTTTATCGCCGGGAAGTATTACACAATTAATTAGAATAATTACATGATTCACACATTCAGTTCTGTGCAAAAAAAAAGAGGCTGTCCGACCTGAACAACCTCTTTAAAGAATAATTTAAAATCTACATCACAATTAAGCCTATATTGGTTGAAGCGCCCACCACCACAATTTTAGCGGTTAAAGTTACCGGAAGCATTGGAAGCTTTGGAGTTATTGTAACAGCATAGATTCCGGCAGGCAATCCTGCAATCAGGAAGTTACCTGCGGCATTGGTTACCGAAGTATATGTTTCTGTTTCGGAAGTAGCTGTAACTACCGCAATAGTTCCTACAGGAGTAATATTGCCTTTTATTGAGCCGGTTATAGCAGCATCAATGGTCCTGATAACCGGTTTCAACTGGTATACGCCGTTACCTGTTGTTACGATTGATTTGTTGGCATCGAAATCAAGCAGAATGCCATACGAAACACCTGCTTCGAATGTTTTATGGATCTGTAGTTTTAATCCTGACTGCGAAGCGCTAGGTGTACTCACCGGGTAAATAACATTGTTAATTACCACTGTATTGTTGGTTCCCAATATTAACCTGATCTGCGATACCGTTCCTGCCTCCAGGTCGCCCGAAGCGATAAGAGTATCAAATCCGTTTGAATAATTAAGAAGATTGTAAATACCTGGATTAACATTGAGCATAACTGCCTTTCCGCCGTTTCCGGTTACTTCTACTCCCACAATATCCACATTAACTGCATTATAACTCGCAGGCGCATCTGTCATTCGGACAGATAGGTGAGCCTTATCCGTACCGCTGTCTTTTTTGCAGGCAGGCATGAGTACGATAATTGAGCTGAAAAACACAGCATACAGAATACTTTTCATGATTAAGTTTTTACCATTTTTACTTTGTGTAGTGTACATTTTTTAAGTTTTAATTAATATTATTAATTACGATGCAAAGGTCTGTCCGTTAAATATGGGAAGAGTTACACATTTAACGAAAAGAGTTGCATCATTCACACATTTTTCCGGGCGTTGTGTCTGTTGAATATTCCTTTCTGTGCTTGCACTTTTATTCACAACCGATTCAGTCCCTATAGATATTTATTCAAATCAGTTTTCAGGAGGTTAAAAAACGTGGTTCCATTTGCCGGATAAATGAAAAAAGCGGGCTGTTAACCCACCTTTTCAAAAGATAATATTACACTATTTATTGCCAATTCTGAGTCCCTTCAATGCTTTTTGCCTTTCTCAGGAAAATGATGATGAAATAGGAACTACTTAAAAAATTCCCTTACAAAAGCCTGCATCTGGTTTTCCGTCATATTGTCAGAGTCTTTTGCCTCAATTCTTATTTTATCAAAAAGATGTTCGTCTTTTAAAAGGTTCAGTAATTCATTTTTGGCATTGGTTGGTCCGAACAGAATTACCTCATCATAATTCAGGATAACAGCACTTATTTTTTTGTAATAGGCTAACTGCATACCTTTTTCTTTGTTATGCATGAGGGTTTCACTCTTTCTTAAACTTTGTTCCTTATCCTCGTGTGTAAATTCTGATAAAATACTATGTTGAACTATTGTATCATTTGTTAATTCCATCAGGTATGCGGTTGAGTTATCAATCCAGATACCCATTTGTTTTACGGTTTTCATATTAATTGTGTTTAAATTAGTAAAATAAGTGTATTTAGTACATCACATTTACTCTACACTTCGGTTTCATAAAGCCGAAGCCTGTTGCGGAGCGAAACAATTTCATCCTGCATTTCACTTATCCGTTCGAGCAAATGATTGATAGTTTCAATGCCTTCGAGGTTTATATCCAGGTCGTAATAAAAGCGAATACATTTCTCGGCCTGCATAAGCTGATCCTTATCAATAAAGCCACAATCCTTAATTGTAGTGATTTCAATCAACCCGTTTTGCTGCAGCGAATCGATAAACGATATTTCAATGCTGTGGCTGGCACAGAACTCTTCGACGGCTATTAAATATTCTGTTTGCATGACACTCATTTTTTAGATTACGATTTCGATAATTCGGCGAATAATTCCTTTTGCTTATCCGTTAGATTGGTCGGAATTTTAATATTCCAGGCTATTATAAAATCTCCGAAATGGCCTTCATTTTTATAAACAGGGAAGCCTTTTCCTTTCAACTTTATTTTGCTTCCATTCTGTGTTTCAGGGGCTACTTTGAGTTTTACCTGGCCATCTAATGTATTAACAGTAATTTCACCTCCAAGCACTGCGGTAAATAAATCAAGGTCAGCGGTAGTGTATAAATTATCACCTAAGCGTTTAATGCTATTGTGATTGGCTATTGAAAAAGCGATAAACAGATCACCGTTTGGTCCGCCATTTCGTCCGGGACCGCCATGCCCCGGAATTTTTATGGTTTGACCGTTTTCAATCCCGGCAGGAATTGTGATCCTGATTTTTTTGCCGTTTACCGTTAAAGTTTGTTTTTGGGTTTTATAAGCATCGATGAGATCGAGTTGTAATTCTGCCTTAAAATCCTCGCCCCGGTATTTGACTTGCCTGCTTCTGCTTCCTCCAGCTGCACCACCAAACAAGGATTCAAAGAAGTCGGAAAAATCACCTTCCGATTGAGCCCCGGAGAACCTCTGTCCGCGCGAACCGGCAGATTGTCCCTGGTACTGTTTTTGCTTTTCAAATTCGTCAGCATGTTGCCAGTCTTTTCCGTACTGATCGTATTTTTTTCTTTTATCAGGATCGCTTAGTACCTCATTCGCTTCATTTATCTGCTGAAATTTACTTTTCGCATCCTTATTATCAGGATTTAAATCGGGGTGATACTTACGGGCCAATTTCCGGTAGGCAGTTTTAATGTCACTGGCTTTTGCCGTTTTTTCTACGCCCAGAATTTTGTAATAGTCAACGAAATCCATGGTTTAGGGGATTATTTTTGAAGAAAATTTAATAGTTAATGGAAAAGGGTTAAAAGGTATCACAGATACTCAAAATTAGTAAAAAAGATCGATTATTAAGATCTGTTTCGCATTCATTTTTTTTTGAGTTATCACACTAGATCGCTAAAAAGATCATCTTCACATATCCTTCTCCTTTATCCTATGGATTAGTAGCGAACTTTTAAAACAATATCACCCAGGTCTTTAATTTCGACCTGATCGGTAAAAACTACCCGGCCTTTTTTTGAAATTACTTTCCAGGCTATTTCGTTGGCTATATCATCGATTACTTCCGGTTGGGAAGCATCATCTACCAAATCAAATGTAGATTCACCTGTCATTTTCACTGCCTGGCTATAATCTTTATACGCAATTAACAAGTCGCCTCTTCCTTCTTTAACTGCTTTGTAAATTTCATTCAAATCAGTGATAGCTTTTCCATGTCCGGAAGCTTCTTTCATTTCTTCAATAGCTTCCTTTTCGCGGTGAAATTGTTTTTTCTTCATAATTTCCCATGCTTCAGCAGCTATCTGGTCGTTTGACTGATTATTATAATCCACGCTTGTATGACCCGTGTATATACCCGGTTTATCGGCTACCTGCAATAACCTGCTATAGTTATCGTCGGTACAGATTACCACACAATTCAGTTTAGTTTGATTGAATACTTTTACAACGGCTTTGTCCACCGAATTAAAATACTCGCGCACCATATTATCCTCAGATTTTGGATCACTTATTTTGTCAGGATTAGTATTGAAATGTGGATTTTCCGTGAAAGGGAAATAATCATTCTCAATTTCGCCAACAATAGAATTGTTTAGCGCTACAAACATCTTAACACCACTTTGTGAAAGAAGCATAATTAAATATTCGAAATCCCTGTTCGCAGATTTTACTAATGAACCTATGGCAAAAGTATTTGAAATCTGGACCCTGTCTTCTTTTGCAGACCATGTAGATTTAACAATTTCCTTTGTCTCATTCGAAAGGAATATGTGCAAACTGTCGAGGTTATAATTGATGTCAATTTGTGATGGAATCAGTTCGAGTTTTTCGAGCAACGGAAGTATGGGTCGTTTGCCAAATTCTGATATCAGTCTTTCTTCGGTTTCTTTACATAAATTTTTGAGGATGATAGTATCCTGTATATTTTCGGGATGTGTGCGGTGTGTATTCATCGAAATGGTAACACAAGCGTTGCTTTTTTCGGAAGCCAGCTTTTCAAATTTTTCCTTTTGCATTTTAGTGGTATTTTATATTATTATTGAAGCATGCCAATCGCATACCATTATACAAAGATGAGTCGAATACAGTTCTAAAGGGTTATACAATTATAGTGAAGAGTTATATAATTCACACATTCACATCTTTTCGTACCACGTCTTTTTGGCTATGTTTTGTGTACAAAAGCAAACTAATTTATTTCGTCTTGCCACCGCACCCCCAACCCCTGCAGGGGCGTGGCCTGCGCATGTGGGCAGATCCCCTTCAGGGGATAAGGGGTGTGGGCGGGCTGGCTTAGCATACGAATACTCATGTTTATCAATCGTACTCATGAATTAAAAAATGCTGTACCTATTAGAACTTAGCCGTCTTTTTTAAGCGCGCGCGAATAAATATTTTGACAATCTCATTTAAAGTCAAAGGAACCAGTCCGAGTGAAAAGGCAATCAGCCAGCCGCGCATATCCAGCATTTGCAAATGGAATGCATGCTGCATTACGGGAATACCAATTACTAATAATTGGAGAAGTACGCCCAGTATAATGGCTCCCGTAAGATATTTATTGGAGAATACTCCGATCTGAAAAATAGATTTCGAGCTGTTACGGAAAGCTAATGAATAGAATAACTGACTGATAACCAGCACCAGGAATGCCAGCGTACGTGCATATTCTACTGTGCTTTGAGGAGCTAAATGATTAAACGGGCTAAATCCATTTTCATAATATCCATACCAGAAAGCGAAAATGGTTAATACACCTATTAAAACGCCGCCTGTAAGAACATGAATTCCCGCCCTGCCGGCAAAGAAACTCTCTTTTGCATCTCTTGGTTTTTCGTCCATTACATCAGGGCTTCCGGGATCCATGCCTAAAGCAATGGCAGGAAATGAATCGGTGATCAGGTTTATCCACAATAACTGAGTCGCAATAAGCGGAGCTTCCCATCCGATTAGAAGTGTTGCCGACACAGCAATCACTTCCCCCAGGTTGCAGGTTAAAAGAAAAATAACTGTCTTTTTAATGTTATTGTAAATGTTACGGCCTTGCTCAACAGCCGAAACAATAGTTGCAAAATTATCGTCAGTCAGAATCATATCGGCAGCGCCTTTGGCAACGTCAGTTCCTGTAATTCCCATTGCTACACCTATATCCGCAGCATTTAACGAAGGCGCATCGTTTACTCCATCGCCGGTCATGCAAACAATATTTCCGTTCGACTTCAGTGCATGTACGATTTTAACTTTATGTTCGGGCGATACCCGGGCAAATACACGATACTTATCTATGTTGCCGGCAAATTCCTTATCTGTAAAATCCTCAATTTCATTACCGGTCATTGCCTGATCCAGGGTTTCAGCAATTCCCAGTTCATGAGCGATAGCAAAGGCTGTATTCCGGTGGTCGCCGGTAATCATAATTGTTGTGATGCCGGCTAACCTGGCTTTTTGTATTGCCTCACTCACTTCTACTCTTGGAGGGTCAATCATTCCAACAAGCCCGATAAAGATCAGGTCCTTTTCCATTTCACCTGCATCAATTGCTGAATCAACCGGCTTGTAAGCCACAGCAAGTGTACGAAGTGCGTTGTCAGCCATATTCGCGGCAGCTGAGAGGTATTTTTCCCGGTGTACATCCTTTATAGTTACTTTTTGTCCATTATCCAGGACGTAAGTGCATATTTCCAGCAGGCTGATCAACGCACCTTTTGTGTAAACTGTATATTTCCCGTTTGCGAGGCTGAGTGTTGACATTAATTTCCGTTCTGAATCAAAAGGATACTCTTCCACACGTTTATTTTGTGAAATTATATTCCCCCTGTTAATTCCGAGGTCATCAGCTAACAACAACAATGCAATCTCAGTCGGATCGCCGGTTCCTTCACCTTTTTCGAATGTTGCATCGGAGCATAGCAACATAGCTTTCGCAAGCAGTTTTACATCATCAGTGGAAGTATTTTTTTGATTCCGAACAATCGGGATTTCACCTTCGAGGCTGAAACAGGTGGTAACAGTCATTTTGTTCTGGGTAAGAGTACCTGTTTTGTCGGAACAAATTATATTAACGGATCCTAATGTTTCCACTGCCGGTAATTTTTTTATGATTGCATTTTTCTTCGACATGCCGGTTACACCAATGGAAAGGACCACCGCAACTATGGCTGCCAGCCCTTCGGGAATAGCGGCAACAGCGAGCGAAACCGACATCAGGAACATTTCCTCCAGTTCCCTGCCCTGCAACAATGCAATTATGAAAATAGCAATACAGATTCCAATTGCAATAGTTCCCAATGTTTTCCCTAATTTATCCAGGCGGATTTCGAGCGGGGTTTGAGCCTTTACTTCCGTATTGATAATGCCGGCGATTTTCCCGATTTCGGTATTCATTCCTGTTTCTACAACAACTCCGATTCCTCTGCCATTGGTAACCATGGTTGACATAAAAGCAGAATTGGCCCGGTCGCCCAGGGGAGTTTTGGGATCATCGTGAATAAGTAAAGCCTCTTTTAAAGAAGGAACTGATTCGCCGGTGAGGGCCGATTCCTCAATCTGCAGATTTGCCGATTCTATCAACCTGATATCAGCGGCAATAAAACGTCCGGCATCGAGGATCAAAATATCACCAGGCACTACTTTCGCGGAAGTAATTTCAATAACTATACCACCCCTGCGGACGAGTGCCCCGGGGATTGTCATTTTCTGAAGCGCTTCAATTGCTTTGCCGGCTTTTACCTGCTGAACTACACCCAAAACGGCATTTATTGTAATGACAAGTAGAATGATTACTGAATCAGTATACTGACCTAAAAACAGGGTTACTATTACTGCGGCAAAAAGGATATAGATAAGCCAATCCTGCAGTTGAGCAATAAACATCAGGAAAATACTCTTTTTCTTTTTCGCCTGCAGTGTATTGGGTCCATATGTTTCGAGACGGATTTTTGCATCATCATCAGATAGCCCCTTCGATGGATCGACATTAATTTCGGCAAGAACTTCTTCTATTGATTTAGAAAACCACATTTTTCATTGATTGGCTTGGTTGTGTTTAAGAAGAATGTGGAAAATAAATTTTATGTGCATGGTGCATGGTGCTTAGGGCTTTGGATTGCCCAGATAGTAAAATTGAATTAAAAAAAATGCTTAATGTCAAATCCATATTGCTTAACACTATGCACTATGCACTATGCACTACTATTCTTTTAATTCCTAACCTACAATATTCTAAAACAGAACCATTGGCTTTAATTGCCTTTTTTTGTTGGGACAATGAAAAGTGGTGTGTTAGTGTTATGCAATACTTTTTCGGTAACACTTCCCATCAGAATGTTTTCGAGCCATTTCCGGCTGTGCGAACCCATCACAATAATATCAGCATGCAAATCGCCTGCAGCAAGTAAAATAGAATCTGCAAAATCACCTTCCTTAAGAACCGTCTGAATCTTTGGGTCACCCAGACTGGTTTTTATATCATCAAGAAAATGCTGGGATACTTCTTTCAAACTGTCAGTATTGTCGAATTGCAACGGATTAACGAGCATTGAATCTGTAAGACCCATTATAGGTGAATAACCGGATGACGAATAATATACCGGATCGGAAATAACATGAAGTAATATTACTTCAGCTTTCATGGCCTTAGCCATAGAATATCCTGCATTAGCTACTTTCCTGGCAGTATTATCATAATCAAGTGCAATCAGAACTTTTTTCATGGTTATTTTATTTAAAATTAATTATTTGTAACTAATCAGCCTCTTGAATACAATGAGGGATGAATATAGGCCACAGATTACGCTGATTACACAGAAATGTATGTGTCCCAGGCATGTTCTTTTTGTTATTAATACTGCTGAAAGCAGTTCTGATTCTGTGCAAATCTGAGAAATCTGTGGCAAAATAGATTATTTAAGGGCTTAATAGTTCAATTATTTATCTCAGCGATCTTTTCATCAGCCTTGATTCTCCTCCAGATCGTTATGTTCATCTCCTCCAATGCTGTAATAGTTATTCTCTTCGTCTTCGCTTCCTATAGCTTCCATTTCATCATCCAGTTCCGATCCGGGAACATCCAGATCACTTCCCGGGAGTTCAGTATTTAAATCCAGCTCGGCAACAGGTTCGTTATCAGTAAGCAGAGATTTAGGTTTGGAAATATCCTCAGGATTTACATCTTTCTCTTCCTCGTATTTACTAAAAATATCTTCCTTTGCCGGATAGGACGGGTATCCCGGAAGGTCATTATTTTTGTTGTTTTCTTTTTGCCGGCCGTCAAGCGGTTTTTTGTCGTCTTTGTTTTTCATTTCTGTAGATTGTATTAGGAGTACTGAATTAAGCAGAGGTTATGCGGAAAGCTGAATACTATATTCGATAGCGGTTGTATAACCGTTATCAGGAGTTGCCGGGTTTCTGGAGGCTCGAAAAATCGACCACCGATAACAGGCATTTCCTTTCGTCGCCGGTAGCAATTCCTTCCATATACACCGCGAGTGAAGGCCGGCCGTCATACCCGAGCATCACTTTACAGGATTCTTTAAAATTGCTCTCACCCACTTTTTTGAAAAATTCGTTAAAAACGGGCCTGGATTCATCCGTAACAAAAAGCTTAAAGTTGCTGTTTACGAGGCTAAAACGACGGTCGCCAAGCATTTCGGCACCCGTGAAGTTCAAATCGCAGATACTGCCGTCGGCATCGAGCGTAAAATAACCCATAGGTGCAAAATCGTACAGCATGGTGTACTTTTTCAACGCGGTTTCGGATGTTTCGTAGGCATGACGCAGTTCCTCGATCTGCATTTCCAATTCAATCTGGTGTACCTGCAATTCGTGCAGAAGCCGTTTTACATCCGCTTCAATATCAGGCCTGATGTCGGATTTCTGCTTTTCTTTGAGTTTTTCTTCGGCTTTCAGGCGCAGCATGCGGGCATCTGTATAATCCATCTCTTCATTAATCATGTGTAAGGTTGTTTTTTGAAATTAAAATCATTCCTGCAGGTATTTTCTGGTTGTTGAGCAAAATATTTATCGACCATTCAATGACTTTTGCAGTTGCACTGTTTGTAATAACCTGCATTTTATACGTTGTTTCGGTTCCTTCGTCCAGCATTTCTTTCATCTTATTTTCGGTCGCTTTTTTCACCTTGTCGGGAACAAACAACTGAATATAATTTTGATTCAGTACTGCCTTTTGTTTTTTGCCGAAAAACTTTTCGGCTTCAGGATTAAACTCCAGTATATTCCAGTCGGCTGATAACCTGATTATTACATCTTTTGCAGTATTCAGGATCAGCCTGTGCATCTGCTCCGTTTCGAGTAATACTCCTTCGAGGTCCTTTATGTTGGAGTGGTCGACAAAAGTTATTACAAGTCCATCAATCCTGTCGTCCAAGGTGCGGTATGGCATAATACGGATCGAAAACCAGCGTCCGTCTTTAGCCGGAATCTGTTTTTGTATGAATACCAGCGTCCTTAATACTTCAGCGGCATCAGCAGCCAATTCAGGGTATTTCAGCTCCGAAACCAAGTCGGTAAAGGGTCGCCCGATATCGCTGTGGATGAGCTTGAATATTTTGGTTGCTTCGTTGGTAAAGCGCCTTATATGCAATTCTTTATCGAGAAACAAAGTAGCAATATCCGTGCTGTTAAGCAGGTTTTTCATATCATTGTTTACCTTGGCAAAATCTTCCACTTTTGAGGTGAGTTCGGCATTTACCGTCTGAAGTTCCTCATTCAGGCTTTGCATCTCTTCTTTCGAAGTTGTGAGTTCCTCATTGGTTGACTGCAGTTCTTCATTTGTTGACTTCAATTCCTCGTTGGTCGATTTCAGTTCTTCCTGCGAAGTCTGCATTTCTTCGAGCGTGCTCTGCATTTCTTCGCGCACCTGCTGCAACTCTTTTTCGAGTTCCATTTGCCTTAGACTGTTTATTGCATTCGCTCCTTTTTTACCCGATAGTTTAATGCCGGCAATTTTCGGCAAATCAGTAAAAATTATTAAAACCATTCTGTTTAACGGGTCCGGTTTGTCGATCCATTTAATGGTAATATTCAGCGACTGTGTGTCTCCGTTTGTACCTACTTTAAGGTTATGCAGGACAACGGTATCTTTTTTAAGTATAACCTGCCGGAAGGCAGCGGGAAATTCGTTGCGCAAACCTTCGCGCAGCATAGCATAAATATTCAAGTTAGCTTTTCCAACTGCAGGCTCCAGGTATTTCCCTGTGCGTCCGCTGATGTATAAGATGTCACCGTTTTCGTTCACCAGCACACCGGGAGGAGAAAATTGCTGTAGCAGAATTTGGTCGGTAAGCATCTGTATATTTAGAGGTGCTTTGTCAGGCGGTTGTTTTTCCGTATTTAAGGGTTTGGACCGGGAAAAAGAAGAGGGGAAATCGAATAATTCAGGAACCATATCGGTGACGGAGCGTTTGTATATTTTCAGCTTTGCATCAACAGGAGAGAAAAAATGGCTCTGTGTACCTGGCGTTTCAGCACTGCCAAGCACAACATATCCTCCAGGGTTAATGCTGTAATAGAACATCCCGAGCAGTTTCTTTTGCAGTTCGGCATCCATATAAATAAGAAGGTTGCGGCACGAAAGTATATCTATTTTGGTAAAAGGGGGATGAAGGATAATGTTATGTTTCGCAAAAACAACCATTTCCCTTATTTCGGTATTTACCCGGTAACCATCATCGGTTTTAACAAAAAAGCGGCTCAGCCTCGCTGGCGAAACATCAGCAGAAATGTTGGATGGAAATACACCTTTCCGGGCTGTTTCAATGGCTTCGTTGTCGAGATCGGTGGCAAATATTTGCAAAGATATTCCGCTGTATGGCTTAACTTTATCGAGTACTTCTTTGAACACAATGGCCAGTGAGTAAGCCTCCTCGCCGGTTGAACATCCCGGTATCCAGGCACGTATAACCGGGTTTCCCTTGCTGTTGGCAATAATTTGAGGGACAACGGTTTCTTCCAGTTTTTCCCATACAGCTGCATCGCGAAAAAAATTGGTAACCCCTATCAGTAATTCTCTGAAAAGAATATCAATCTCGTTTGGGTTTTTCTGTAAAAAACTGATGTAGGCAGATATTTTTTCAATTTTATGCACCCCCATCCGGCGTTCGATACGACGGTACAGTGTATTTTTCTTGTACAGCGAAAAGTCGTTGCCGGTTTGGGTCCGTAACAGAATTATGATTTTTTCGAGTGCGCTCTGACTTTTGATTTCTTTTTTCAGGTTTGATTTTACCAGGGGAATATGCTTATTGAAGGCAAGCAATTTCGAATGCAACTCTTCGGCGGGTGCAACAATATCAACCATTACCGATTCGATGGCATTGCGTGGCATACTGTTGTATTTTGCCGTTTCCGGATCCTGAACAAGCACTATCCCGTTTTTTTCCTTGATGGAACGGATTCCAATGCTGCCATCTGAGCCCATGCCCGAAAGAATAACAGCCACGGCGAGTTCATGCCGGTCGTCGGCAAGCGAACGCAGGAAAAAATCAATTGGAAGACGCAGTCCCCTAGCTTCAACAGGGTCGAAAAGGTGAAGCACGCCTTTGAGTATGGACATGCTTTTGTTAGGCGGAATTACATATACGCAATCCTGTTCTACGCGCATCCTGTCTTTTACCCGGTGGACCATCATTTTGGAAATGCGCTGAAGCAGTTCCGGCAACATTCCTTTTTGAGTGGGATCGAGATGCTGAATAACCACATAGGCCATTCCGCTTTTCTCTGATACATTACCCAGAAACTGTTCAAAGGCTTCGAGCCCGCCTGCTGATGCACCTATACATACGATCGGGAACAGGCCGGAATCGGTAACGGGAGTTACTTCTTTTGATGAAAGGATGGACTTCGGTTTCCCGCGTTTCATGAGCAATGTTTTTAGTTGTCAGTAAATATCGCGAATATCGTATTCCCGCTTGCTTGTAAGTACAAATTTAATAAGAAATTATCAGATTACGGATGAACTGTTATTTTTCATTTCATAAGTTTATCATAAATAAAGGATGTGCTGTGTTCAATCCTTTCCGATTACTGGCAACGACTATTTCTCAGATATGATGAGGCAATGTAAATTTAATTCTGGTTCCTGAAGCGGGTTCACTTTCTATCCGGATGGCTCCGCCATGCTTTTCAATAAATTCTTTGCAAATTATGAGCCCTAATCCTGTGCCAAATTCATTGTTGGTTCCTCTTGTTGAATGTATGCTGTTGTTTTTAAAGAGTTCTCTCTGAGCCGTGGCTGAAATACCAATGCCATGGTCTTCTACCGTTATTTCAACAAACGGAGCGCTTTCGGATGCACATACATTTATTTCGCCGCCTATGTACGAAAATTTTATTGCGTTATTGATCAGGTTTCGCAAGATTGTTTTAACCATCTGAAGGTCGGCAACTATGTTCAGATTTTCCGGAATAGCCTGGCTTATCTGGATTAGTTTATGTGTGGCAGAGCCTCCGATATTTTCAATCTCTTCCTGTACCAGTGTTAATAAATTAATTTTAACAGGATTTGAAGAAGCAGCTTTATTCTGTACAAAAGTCCACGATAAAAGATTATCCAGGAGGGTTAATGTTCCATTGGCCGATTTGGTAGCCATCAGGATATACTTTTCAACATCTTTCAGATTGTATTCAACATAGCTCTCCCGCAGTAATTCGAGTACACTTATAATTGAGGTGAACGGGCTCCGGAGATCGTGCGCTATTATTGACAGGAATCTGGAGTTGGTAGCAACCACTTCGGAAAGTTTTACGGATTGCTCTCCGAGATGATTTTTCATTTCGGCATTGATTTCTTCCATAACCAGTAACCGCTGTTTGAGGGCAGCTATTTCCGCCTTGCCGCTTACCGGGTGCGCCTTATTCAGATTCAATGATTTTAAATCTCCTTTTTTCCTGTGATCTTTCGTCTTAACGGTTTTAAGATCATCAATTATAACTTTTTGTTTGTTGTTCATGTTGTAAGGAATTTGTTAAAACAGCTTAATTGAGTTGCGGATTATTCATCCCCGAAATATTGAGAAGCCTTGAATGTGAATGAGATAGGCCCGTTATTTCATGTAACTGTCCGTATAATTTTGAGGAAGTGTCTTGCTTTTTTTTATATGCGATTTCGGACAAGGTAAGATCAACGTAAGAAAGCAATTTTTTTATTTTTTCAAATTTCTGATCGATAGAGTATTTTTCAGTGGTAACATCCTCTTTTTTAGCAACAGGAGTAAGCGTGGAAAGAAAGTCGTGTTGGATTCTCAGAATGATATCATCCTGGAAACCCGTCTCAAGATCCACATCTGTATGATTCTCCAGATCGGCAATGGCTCTTTTTAATTTACCGATAAGTTCATCTTTTGGGTTATCGGTTAATTTATACCCGGATTTGAGCAATGCTGCATTAAGCAGTATACGCTGCAATGTAGATATAGTTTCCAATAAATTTATTTCGCCCAATTCCACGCTGGTATATTTAATACCAAGCTTTTGGAGCTCATCTATCACCATCATTCTGCACTTGTCATCTACCATATTTCTGATATAAAGTTTCATCACATTTATTTTCTTCATTAAAAATTAACAGATCAAAATCATTTCTTTTTTTCGTGGTTACCTTATTCGGTCACTGTTTAATTAAGGCAATACTTGTTACCGGAAGCCGGTGTTGCTCAGATAGTTTAACCTGCATTTCTACTGATGCAGGTATTTACAGCATTATTCCGATGATTACTTGCTGTATGCAATAACATTGGATAATACAGGAATAATATGAAGCGAAGGTAGTTTGTACACTACGCTGAAGCGTTACATAATTCATAAAAGGATTTATATAATTCCCACATTTTTATTCTATAACTGCTTTTAGAAAACAAGCTTGTGTTTAAGGATAATATAGAACAATAGAACAATAGAACATTTGAACTATGAACCTGAAACGCGAAGCATTGAACGCGAAGCATTGAACGCGAAGCATTGAACGCGAAGCTTTGAACGCGAAGCTTTAAACGCGAAGCTTTAAACGCGAAGCATTGAACGTGAAGCATTGAACGCGAAGCTTTGAACGCGAAGCTATAAACGCGAAGCTTTGAACGCGAAGCTTTGAACGCGAAGCTTTAAACGCGAAGCTTTAAACGCGAAGCATTGAACGCGAAGCATTGAACGCGAAGCATTAAACGCGAAGCTTTGAACCTGACAACTAAATCCAGATGTGTGAATGATGTAACATATTTGTAAAAATGTGTAACAAATGCATACGAATATGGTCAGACCTTTGCATTTGTGAAATTCATGGTTAAAGTCTGCCTGCAGAAAGAACCATAAATCCCTCCTGACGGCATGGAAAACAAATTAATAACAGGCCATCTGAAGAATTTCGAATGAAAAACTATTTAACAACCAATAAAAATAACTTCTTATGAAAACAATGCGATTTAGTTTGATCATGGTCTTAAGTGCAGCTCTGGTATTTTCGGGCTGTAAGTCATTAAACAAAACCCAGAAGGGTGGAGCAATTGGAGCTGGGGCCGGTGGCGCAATGGGCGCTGTGATAGGCAAAGCTTCCGGAAATACCGCACTGGGTGCAATAATCGGTGCCACGGTAGGAGGTGCTGCAGGTGCTGTAATCGGTAACCAGATGGACAAGCAGGCCGAAGAAATTAAAAAGACCGTTCCCGATGCAAAGGTTGAACGCGTTGGCGAGGGAATCGTTGTGGAATTCAGCAGCAATGTTCTGTTCGGATTCGACAAATCGGGGCTTTCGGCTGATGCCAAAACCAACCTGGATAAACTGGTAAAGGTGTTGAACGCGTATCCTGATACGGATATTGAAGTTCAGGGTCATACCGACAGTAAAGGCAGCGAATCGTACAACATGAATTTATCTGTTGAACGTGCCTCGGCAGCTTCAAATTATATCCGTGGCAGCGGGATAGCAACCAACCGCATATCCATAAAAGGATTTGGCGAAACTTCGCCAAAATACAGCAACGATAGCGAAAACGGCCGTTCACAAAACCGCAGGGTTGAGTTTTTGATCACTGCAAATGAAAAAATGAAGGCTGACGCCGAAAAAGCATCTACCAAATAAATTTACATTTTAACTTAATAAACACGTATTATGAAAACACGAATCTTTTCTTTCTTAATGATGCTTGTGCTTACCGGTTCCATAGCAATGGCTCAAAGTACAAATAGAACTTCCTTTGCTGTGCTGGGTGGAGTAAACCTGCAGAATCTGACAGGGACATATTCAAACGGTGACAAGCTAAACAATGATATGATCCTGGGTTACCATGCAGGGGTGAATATTCAGATACCATTTGCACTGGGTTTCTATTTTCAGCCCGGCCTGATGTATAGCACAAAAGGAGCTAAAAAAACCTATACAATTTTAGGAAACGAAATTACACGAACAACGAACCTTACATACATTGAATTGCCTTTAAACCTTGTTTACAAAGGCCAGTTGGGTAATGGTTTTGTGATGCTCGGATTCGGACCTTATGTTGGCTATGCTATCGGAGGCAAGTATATAACCGAAGGCGGTTCCGTTACCGTTGAGAATAAAATTGTATTTAAAGGCACCATCGAAGAAAATGATGATGAGAATCACGCAACCTTTAAAACCATGGATGTAGGTGGAAATATTTTTGCCGGGTATGAAACGTCTAGCGGGCTATTTTTACAGCTCGATACTCAATTGGGTATGATAAAAATCAATCCTGAAAATACAGGTAATACGGCTGATAAAACATCAGTTAAAAATACAGGTTTCGGTCTTTCACTTGGATACCGTTTCTAAAACAAGTCTGCAATTAAACCCAAATTACGCAATAGGAGACAACGTCGAACTATTTGCGTTAGTGGGGTTAACCCCGATTTAGCAAATCTTTGTGTTTCAATGATTTTCAATTGAAATACATTAGATTTGTTTAATCGATTACGCTACTGCGTAATTTGGGTTAAACTTAAAAAGGCCGTTTCTGTTTGTCAGAAACGGCCTTTTAGTATTATGCCTGCAACGAGAAGATCATTGATCGTTGCACGGGAATTGCAAGCCTGTTGCAAACACATGTTGCCTCCCGAAAATTGCAACGATCCGGTTGGTACAGTCCGGATAGAAAATTCAAATTAAAGCACGACGATAAAGCGGCAAAATGATCCGAAATTCTGGTACATTCCTGTTATCATCAAATGAGCCAAATGCATTATTTTCGGGGCGATTTCCGTTAATGAGTCAATGTTGTTTAGTTAAGGAATAGGTGAAATATTTACCACAGAGCCAGATAGCTACATAGAAGACATAAAAATCCACATAGTTTTATTCGGCTATGTTCTATTTATAACAGCAAACTAATCTTTTTCGCCTTGCCACCGCACCCCCAACCCCTGAAGGGGCGTTTCCTGTGCGCGTGGGTAGATCCCCTTCAGGGGAAAAAGGGGTGTGGGCGGGCGGAGCATTCGGATATACATATTTATCAATCGTACTCATGGATTAAAAAATGCTGTGCTTATTAGAACTTAGCCTTTTATTCTTATTACCCTTTGTGTTAAACTAAGTTCCTGTTATTACTATGTGGTTCAACTTTGATAAATGCAATAAATTCTCTTAACTGAACGACATGGGTTAATGATCCCTCAAACGGCCTAAAGTTTTATCGAGTGTAGTCTTTAATTTTTCCATGGCCCCGATAACAGACTGTTCTGAGCTGTTTGCGTTGTTCGAAACAGCAATTGGCGGCAGACCTTCCAGACGGGCTTCGAGCAAGCATCGTTTGTCGCCCAGGCCTTCTTTGTTGCCGTTTTCATCCGAAAGATGAGCCTCAACCCGCGTTAACTGGTTGCTGAAACGGCTAAGTCCTTTTTTTAGCAAATCAATAAATGATGCGATTCGTTCTTCGCTTAAGGTTATTTTATTATCTGTATTAATTTGAACTTTCATATTGTTTTTTTAAAGTTTATGGCATAAAAATGCTAAACATATTGCATGGTGATTTCCGAATGCTGTTTGCCTTGCAGGAAATTCAGTAAGAATGAATAGTTATTTCTCGTCAGTTGAATTAACTTCGGTATCTTCCTCTTTTGGCAACAACAATTCATCTTCTTCAATTAATGTTTTTTCCAGATCCTTTTTATCTTTTTGATTTCGCCTGATCAACAAGACAATTATTGCGATTATTGCCACCAGTACGGGGACTAATATATACCAATTTGCTTCCATACAATGCTGTTTTTTTTAAGTTAGTTTAACGGGATAAAAAGCCGGGTCAGTTAATTTTTTTATCCGGGAGCACATACGCAAAGATCGTAAATGTTAGGTTACAATCAAAGCCTTTATACCAGGATTTTAAATTTCATTGTAAACCCGGGCATGTTCATTATTTGATGAGCTGGACTTTGAAACGTGAGTATTTAATTGTTTTTTTTTCTGAAGACACAAGTTCCGAAATAAGAATGTTTTGTTTTACTTTCTTTTGCTTTGATGCAAAAATAAAGTAACAAAGAAAAAATCAAGACTTTATAATATTTCAGTGTATTTCTACGTCAGGTTTTTTGCTGCGCCACAGTTTATTCCGTTTTTGCGCGACAAGCCGTTCGCTGTGAGAGTTGCTCAGATATGAATTGACTTCGCAACGGCGCTCACTTCTGCATGGCTTGGAATGCCCTTCGCTCACAAAATCTTCCTTGAACTACTACTGAAATTTTATAAAGTCGGTCCTACACCCTATAAATTTCAGATATAAGCTAAATCCTTGTCCGCAATGTTGCCATATGAGGGAATATACTTATAAGGGACCGGCCTTAGAAAAATACGCCAGCGGTTCTTGTTGGAGGTATCCCGCAAGGGCGGGACAGGTCGTGCGAATGGCATCCCGATAAATCGGGAGCAAGTGAAACCGCTTGGATTTGGCCTGTATTTTCATGCCTTGTATTGCGAGGAGATACCTCCGGCTTAGAACCGCCAGTATTTTTATACAGCCTTGATTTTTTGGTCTTTTTGTATTAAGACAAAAGGACAAGAGAAAAAACGATCCAGCGAAAACAAATTGGCTCGTTCTCAATCCGGCGCATATAACTAAATAGCTGCAGTTAACCCGGTATTAATACCCGGTTCGCAAGCATGAAACCCGGCCATACTTTCATAATACTGCAGTATCCTGATTTTTCATTGATGCGGGTTGCCCTGTTGTTTCCAGTACGTTCCACCACAATTCGCCTTCCACATCAATCCTGTTCCGTTTCGAAACTGTCACCGGGATGGGCAGCAAGGTAAATTCGTTGTTCCAGTGGCCGATTACAAAATCGGTTTTGCCGGCCATGGCTGCATGTACGGCATTCTGGGCGAGCAGGCCGCAGAACTTGCTGTCGTTGGCATTGGCAGGAGCGCTGCGGATAATGTAGCTCGGATCGATGTATTTGAGCGTAAATGGAAATTTTTTAGTCGCGAATTCCTCCGAGATCTTTTCTTTAAGGTATAAACCGATGTCGTTATTCCTCACATTCCCGGAGGCGTCCTTCTCAACTGCACTGTCTTCGAATAAATTCTGCCCGGCTCCCTCGGCAACCACTACAAGCGCTGCATGAAATTTTTCGAGGCGGTTTCGCAACACCTGCAGAAATCCTTTCGGCCCGTCCAGGTCGAAATCCATTTCCGGAACAATCACAAAATTCACTTCCTGAAATGACAAAGCTGCATACGCTGCTATAAATCCCGAATAGCGCCCCATCAGTTTTATAACCGCTATTCCGTTGTAAGCCCCGGTTGATTCGTTATGTGCATAGCGTATTATATCGTTTGCAATACTAAAGGCTGTCTCGAATCCAAACGATCTGTCAATCAGGTTTATATCATTATCAATTGTCTTAGGGATTCCGGCAACCGAAATATTGAGTTTACGTTTTACGATTTCCTGGTGTATGGCATGTGCTCCGCGTAAGGTTCCGTCGCCCCCGATACAAAATAAGATATCGACCTTGAGTTTGGCTAGCCTGTCGACAATGAGGCCTGTATTCTTTTTGCCACGCGACGAGCCAAGTATGGTGCCGCCTAAAAGATGTATGCTTTCGACAAGCTCAGGCGTGAGCTCAATTACCGGGTGTTTGTATTCCGGAATAAATCCTTCGAAACCATACCGGATCCCGATTATATCCTTAACCTTATACCGGTAAAATAGCTGGTGCACCAGGCTTCGGATTACGTCATTCAGTCCGGGGCAAAGCCCGCCGCAGGTTACGATCGCAACCTTGGTTTTGGCAGCTTCAAAATACAAATGCCTGTGAGGTCCTGCTTTTTCGAAGGACAAGGGCGTTTCGCCGGTTTCGCGGCAATGGTTAAAATGTTCAAGAGTAACATTGTGCAAAACCCTGTCGTCCTTTTCAATAAATCCAAATGCCTCAGCTTCAGAATGTTTCGAAGGCTTTAAGGACGACCTGAATGAGCATTCACCCATTACTTTTACTTCCAAATCTTTGTGATTCATAGTATCAATGCGTTTCCGATATTATCAACGTGCAGTTTGCCTTTCCGATTCACATTAAAGCAATTCAAAATTAGTAATCTTAAGCGATAAATAACTTGGAGTAAACTATTCTTTGCAGGATACAGGTTCCCGGAACCGCTTTTTTTTTGAAATAAATCATCCGGAAATGGCACAATTGAAAAGTAGTAGACTGTCTTTAACTAAAAGCAAATTGCTATGAATCAATTGGTATCCTTGTAGCCTCATTAAATTTCAAGGTGGCACTAATAATTACGAAAGCATATCTGTAATGATAATAATTAAGGGATGTGATTTAAACACAGCCTATCGCGGAATGAATAATTCCGGCATTAAATCAATCTAAAAATAGTTTTCCTGTAAAGAGCCAGGCGTATTTTGGTGAGGGATGAATACATATTCCGCATTTTCCGGTTCCATTGTCATTCATTATACACATTATGCGGTTTGTTGCCTGCTGCGGTTTTTGCGGTTATAGCGCCAGTAATTTTTAAGTGGCGAAAACCGGAAATGTTCATTCATGATTCCCTGAACCACCATCCTGGTCTTTTGGAGAATGAACTCTACCATCTCCAGCATGTCTTCTTCAATAGCTTCGTGATACTGCAGATCAGCATCTGATAACTCAGGAAATTTTAATTTCAGCCTGAATTTAAGCTCATTCCATTGTTCCGGTGTGAGAATCTCGTCCATCGTAATTGATTTTAGCAATAAATAAAAATTAGATTAAATACCGGGTTTTAGGTTAGTTATTCCTGTTGGAAGCGGATTTAATCCTCCAAAGAAAAGGCTATGACCTCCGGGTTGTGAGCGGCATTGAGAAATCAGGACTGAAGTAAAAAAGATCCCTTTGTTTAAAGGGTTTACGGCTGAGAAATAACCAAAACATACTTTGCTTGTTACTTCTTTCCGGCCACTTCAGTGTTTATTGAGTACCTTAAAAGTAAATCATACAAGTAGTAAATCTGTTATATAATTTTCGGTAAAATTTACATTATTCCCACATTTTATACCGGGGCATTCAAACAAAAAAAAGACCGTCTAGTTATAAAGACAGCCTCTTTTTCAGTATTGAATTTCTTTATTTATTACGGTTTTGTAACGGTACTCTTTTGAAGTGTTACTGCCGTTTGCGCAAGCAGCCTTCCGTTTATGGTAGCGCCGGTTTGCAGGTTGATACCCGTTTTACTCAAAATAATACCTTCAAAATGGCTGGTTGTTCCTAAGGTAACGGCACCGGCAGTCGGCCAGAAAATATTTTTTGCCTGTGCTCCTCCGGCTAATGTGATTCTTACTGCGGAACTCATCGTAAGTGTTCCGGCAATCTGAAATATCCATACATCGGTTGAGCTACCCGAAATGGTTATGTTAGTAGGGATAATAACATTACTGCTAAATTTGTAGAGACCTGCTTTAAGCGTTTTGCCTCCTATATTACCGCCACCCAGGTTTACAAAATTTGGTGTTGAGCGTCCTGCTGCATCAGTGTATGCGGTTTGCATATCACCAACTGCTGTGGTTAACCTGCTTGCATTGGTAACCCTGCATGGCAGAGGACCTGCAGCATTTACGGAGTATATTGTACCTGCAACTTCAGTACATGTTACCAGTATGGCTGCACCTGTGATCGGGCTTGAACCAACATCTCCGGTTATTACTGACGGATACACATCAGTAACTCCTGTTTTCGACAGAATGGCAAATTCGCCGGCAACTCCCAGGTTTACTGGTTTTAATGTTTTAGTTGCAACTACACATTTTTCAATTGAAGGTGTTACTGAATTAGTGATAGGGTCTTTTTCACAACTTCCGATTGTTACAGCTAACAATAAAGCTGCAAATGGGTAAATTTATGGAGTTTCATGATTCTTTTTTTTAGTACTGGTTTGTGACGTTATTATCACAGCACAAAGGTGAGACTATAATATTGGAGAAGTGTTACACAATTCCATTTATAAGTTGCATCTTTCACACATATTGATTGCATCTATCTGTAATACAGATATATAGATAAAAGGGGCATGATGTTATCCTTTCAATACTTAGCCAATAGCTTTTTATTCTTCCTTTAGAGAAACAGACATTGATCCGGATATTTTAAACTATATATTGGGTATTTCGACCAGGCTGGTTAATAGCTTAATTTGTATATTTACTGAAAAGAAATAAAGAAAGTGCCTTAGTAGTCCGGGTGCGACATTAAGTCTCGCCAGGACTACTAAGGACAGTAACGAAAAACGTTATTGTTATGTATTTCGAAAAAAGCGGTATCTATCACATTTATAACCAGGGAAACAATAAACAAAAGATTTTCTTTTGCCACGAAAATTATTTGTTCTTCCTGAAGAAAATCAAAAATCATGTGTTCTCTTATGCAGATATTCTAGCCTGGTGTCTGATGCCAAATCATTTTCATATAATGGTTTACGTTCTTGAAACGGAACTACTAGTTAGTCCAGATACGGTTAATAATCCGGGCGCTACTTTTAGTCCGGGTGCGACTGCAAGTCTCACCCAGCCTATCAAACTTTAAATCAATTTTATTAAATCATTCAATAGGAATTATGCTGGCATCGTATACCCGTGCCATTAATAAACAAGAAAACAGAACAGGGTCATTATTCCGTCAGGAAACCAAGTCGATTTGCCTTAATGAGATTAAACGGGAGTTAAAAGACTGGGTTGTTTCTAATGGAATAACGTATTTTACTGTAGACACACCCGAATCGCAATATGCTCAGATATGCTTCAATTATATTCACAACAACCCTGTTAACGCATATTTAACTAGCGCTCCAGAAGAATGGGAGTTCTCCTCATACCTTGATATTGCCGGGATAAGAGACGGGGAATTGATTAACAGAGGGCGAATTCAAGAACTTGGACTGAAGCTTTGAAGTCCTTTATGGTCCGAGCGCGACTTAAAGTCGCGCTCGGACCATACCCGGACTCGGCCTATAAAGGGAATTACATCCTCTCCATATACCAACTCAACGTCTTTTCGATTTTACGGGTATGAAAAATAGTGGTGATAATTTTTTGTAAGCGAAGGAACGCAGTTTCGCTTTTCACCACATAATCAAAGGCTTTGTGATGCATGCAGTTGATAGCCACATCAATTCGGTCCTGTGAGGATAGCATAATAACCGGAATATCAGTATTGTATTCTTTTATTTTATCCAGTGCATCCAGCCCGTTCATGGCATCCCTGTCGATACCATCCAGATGATAATCCAGAACGATTACATCCGGATTATGGGATAAATTTTCGATGCAAAGCTCCCCTGTGACATAGGATTCAATATCAAAATCGGCATTCTCAAGGAATTCGATCTCCAGTGATTTTAGAAACAGTGCATCGTCGTCGACCAGGAAAATCTTAATTTTTTTCTCGTTATTCATTAGTTTGCGTTTTTAAACATAGTGTATTCAGCCTCTAATTCCACACAAGCCTGTGTACAGACGGTATCAATTTGCTGAACAAGACCTCCTATTCCATTGGACTCTTGCTGGTTTTTAGCATAGTCCTGTACTTTTTTTGCCATATTTTCATAATCTGTACTGATCCCCATTATGGCAAATGACGGAATCATTTTATGTACCGAAGCGTATAATGAACTCCAGTCTTTTTCCTTCCAGCTTTTTTTCATTAAGCTGATCAATGGCGGAGTTTGTTCGAGGTAAAGCGAAATCATTTCCATCATCAATACGGGGTTCGCTTTTGTTCGCGTGATCAGGTATTGCAGATCCGTGTATTTCAGTACTTTAACTTCAGCAGGCTCATCTTTCTTCTCATTATTTATAGTATTCCCATTTATAAGCCGGGCTCTTTTAAATTCACTGACAATTTTAGTGTACAACAATTTTTCGTCGATGGGTTTTGCTATGTAATCGTTCATGCCTACAAACCTGCATTTTTCCAGGTCAACGGTGGTAACATCGGCAGTTAAAGCAATAATGGGGATTTCGGAATGCATGGTATTGCGGATGTAATCAGTAGCTTCGAACCCGTTCATTTCAGGCATTTGCAGATCCATCAAAATAACATCGTATTTGTTGGTTTTCAGTTTATCAATAGCTATTTTACCGTTGGCAGCAATCTCGCATTTAAATCCGAAATCATCCAGAAGTGTTCGCATAAGTAATTGATTGAGCGCAATATCTTCAACTACCAAAACTCTTATGTCATTAATTTCGGAATCCAATTCTATCATTGTATCATCTAAGTCAGCATCCGCCTTGGTTTTCAGGAAATCCAGTATAATACCAAAGGTTGAGCCTTCATTAAGTTTACTTTCAACGCTGATGCTGCCATCCTGTGCTTCGACAAGTTGCCTCACAATGGCAAGTCCTAATCCTGTTCCTCCATATAAGCGGGAGGTATCGCTGGATGCCTGTTGGAAGTTATCAAATATCTTACCCATTTTGTTCTCGGTAATCCCGATACCCGTATCCTTAACGTCGAATGCAATAGTTACTTTAGTGTCATCTTCACTCAATAAACGGACACTTACCGTGATTTTACCTTTATTGGTAAACTTTACGGCATTACTTACCAGGTTTAAAATAATCTGGTGTAAGCGTACGGGGTCGCCAACCAGCACATCCGGAATATTGCTGTCAAATTCCTTAATCAACCCTATATTCTTTTCCCTGATTTTAGGCTCGAATAAATGAAGCATAGCCGAAATGGACATAGCCATTTTAAACGGTGTATGCTCAAATACCATTTTCCCGGCATCCACTTTTGCCAGATCGAGAATATCGTTAATCAAAACGATTAGTGCATCGCCGCTAAGTTTTATGGCCTGGAGATATTCTTTTTGTTTTGATGAGGTATCCGTTTTAAGCAGCACTTTTGTAAAGCCGATAATCGCGTTCATAGGAGTCCGGATTTCGTGGCTCATGTTCGATAGAAACTGCTGCTTGGCTTTCACGGCGGTTTCGGCAATCAGGGTGGCACTTTCGGCTTTTGTTTTTGCTTCTTCAGCAATTCCTACAGCAAGCTCTGCAAATACAATTGCTTCGGTTAATTCGGTTGCAATTCTTTTTTGATCGGTAATATCCCTGGCTACAATTACAACACCTAATACATTCCCCGCATCACTTTTATACACTGATCCGTTACAAAGCACATCCACTATTACTCCATCTTTAATAGTTAAAGGGAAATCGACTATAAAGCCTTTGGAAAAAACTTCCATGTAAGCTTTGCGTGCTTCATCCGGTTCCGAAAAATATTTAAAAAAATAGGTACCGATTATTTTATCGCGCGATACACCTGTAACTTTTACCGTTGCCTCATTCATATCGGTAATTCTGCCTTCCGGGTCTACAGTAAACAAAGGGTCCCGGCTTGCTTCGATCAGGCTGAGAGAGTATTGAGAAGATAATCGTAAAGAATCTCCTATTGCTTCAAGTTCAATATTTACAACTGACTGTTTCTCTTTTTCTCTGATTTGATAAAGCAGTTCTTTATCTGCAATAATCAACTCTGCAGCCCGTTTTCCTTTTTCTTCACTTTGAAAGATAAGTTCTTCGTTAGCGATGATCAGCTCTGCCGCGCGTTTTTCTTTCTCCCGGTTTTGAAAGTGAAGCTCTTTATTGGCAATAACCAATTCGGCCGCGCGTTTTTCTTTTTCCTCGTTTTGAAAAGCAAGTTCTTTATTTGCTATAATCAGCTCAGCTGCACGTTTTTCTTTAACTTCATTTTGAAGGGCAAGTTCCGTGTTGGCAATAACCAGCTCTGCAGCACGTTTTTCTTTTTCATCGTTTTGAAAGCTAAGTTCTTTATTTGCGATGATTAACTCTGCTGCGCGTTTTTCCTTTTCATCATTTTGAAATGCAAGTTCCGTATTGGCAATGACCAGCTCAGCTGCACGTTTTTCTTTTTCATCGTTCTGAAAGGCCAGTTCCGTGTTGGCAATGATTAACTCTGCTGCACGTTTTTCTTTTTCTTGGTTTTGAAAGAGAAGCTCTATTTCAGATTGTTTGCGAACTGTAATATCCTGGGCAGCTCCCCAAAGTCCATGAGTTTTATTTTCTTTATCAGGCACCGTTTCTCCACGCACCCACAGCCAACCGTTGCTTCCGTCTTTTTTTACTGTTTCTAATTCAAGTTCATAAGGGATTCCCGTTGCTAATGTATTTGCAATTGATGCAGATAAAATATCCCAACTTTCAGCAGTAAATAGATTTTCCTGTTCAGGAAATGGAGGCGGAGGCAGTAATGGGTCAAAACCATACATTTTGTATAATTCTTCTGACCAGGATACTTCATTTGTATTAATATCTAAATACCAACTTCCTACGGAGGCAATTTTTCGGGCATTTTTTAATTCTTTTTCGACACTGGCAGCTTTTTCATTGGCAATGATTAACTCTGCAGCACGTTTCTCTTTCTCATCATTTTGGAAAGCAAGTTCTTTATTGGCAATAACCAATTCTGCAGCCCTTTTTTCTTTTACCTCATTCTGAAAAGCAAGTTCTTTGTTGGCAACGACCAACTCCGCTGCACGTTTTTCTTTTTCGTCGTTTTGAAAGATCAGTTCTTTGTTTGCTATGATTAATTCCGCTGCCCGCTTTTCTTTTTCATCATTTTGAAATAGCAGTTCTTTGTTGGCAATACTCAGTTCTTCCGCACGTTTTTCTTTCTCCTCATTTTGAAATGCCAGTTCTTTGTTAACATTTCTCAATTCCATTGCCAGTTTTTGTTCGGCAATATCCCTGGCTACAATAACAACTCCCAGCACATTGCCGGCAGCATCCTTGTAAACGGAGCCATTGAACGAAACATCCGTGAGTTTGCCATCCTTATGACGAAGTGTTAAGGATTTGTCGGCAACAGATCCTTTGGCAAATACTTCCTGGTAAACTTCACGTGCTCTCTGGGATTCGGTAAAATATGTAAAGAAGTCGGTGCCTCTGAGTTCGGTGCGTGTTAACCCGGTAATATTGGCAGTGGCTTCATTCATATCGGTGATCTTGCCATCGGTATTTATGGTAACCAACGGGTCAAGGCTCGCTTCGAGAAGACTTAGTGCATAATTGGAAAGTAATTGCTGAGAAATGGTGTGTTCTTCCAAATCTTTATTTCGTTGTCGCTGGTTTTGTAAAATAATAAAAACCAGCCCGAAAATGACGATGATAAAAATAAGGAGTAAGAGCAGGATTAACTGGGAGTAATCAATACTCTTTGCATTCTCTATTCTTGCTTCTTTCAGCAATTTAAGCTCATCAGTATAAATAACTTCAATTAATTTCCGGATTTTGTTAGTCAAAACTTCTCCCTGCTCAATGGTTTCAATTTTTTGTAACTCATTGTATTTTTCGGTCATCAAAGCTTCATTCACTTGCTTTGTAAAAGCCAGCCTTATGCCTACTGCTATTTTCAGGGAATCTACGCGCAAGTTTTGTTTTGTGTAGCCGGCACATAAAAGAGACAAATCTTCCAGATTGGGTTTTATAGTTTCGAGTGCATTGTAATAGGGCCCTAAAAAAATTTCATTATCCGATAAAATATAACCCCTTAACCCGGTTTCGATATTGATTACATCCAGCAGGACTTTATCGCTTTTTCGAAGCACTTCCTGTGTGTGCTCTACCAGATCGCTGCTCGACTTTACATTTTTGCTATTATAATAGAATAGCACCACTACTGATACCAGTATGATAGCAGTAAAAAACAGTAGAATCGTTATTTTTTTCTCGGCCAGAAATTTCATACTTCTGTTTATGTTAATTTGAGTTTTCTTAGAGGGTTGAGGAGGGTGAGGGTTTCAGGGTTTCAATGCTTCGCGTTTCAGGGTTTCATGTTTCACGTTTCAGGGTTTCAATGTTACAGAGTTTCAGGTTTCAGGTTTCACGTTTAAAGTTGTACAAGGTTCAAAGTGAGAGGTGCGAGGGAAAAGAGTTGTCATACAATGGTCATACGGTGGTCATTCAGTTGTCAAACAATGGTCATTCAGTTGTCATTCAGTTGTCAAACAATGGTCATTCAGTTGTCATTCAGTTGTCAAACAATGGTCATTCAGTTGTCATTCAGTTGTCATTCAGTTGTCAAGCAATGGTCATTCAGTTGTCATTCAGTTGTCAAACAATGGTCATACAGTGGTCATATAGCTGTTAACTCATATTATTCACT
>JBBQSY010000020.1:0-45193 GCA_038213495.1 Bacteroidales bacterium | reverse complement strand
ATAATCATCCGGGTTAAGCCCCAGCATACCGGCAAAAGATTTAGGGGTATACTCTTTCCCTTTATACGTGAATTTTTCGGGAATTTTCCCAAGGTATGCATCAGCCAATCCATCAAAACCCTTTTGCCATACAGCTGTAAGTTTATGGTTGGGATTCTTGATAACGGCTTCCACATCAGCACTCAGTACCGCATCCAACTCTCCGTGAACCGGTTTGTCCTCGTCAGGTAAATTTCCTGTGTATACTTCTTCCGGAACCATACCATACTTTTTCAGCACGTAAGTTACGTCATGCGACTCCCCGCCTGAGCCAAAATTATGCTTTCCATGATAACGGACATACATTTCAGCTTTATCGGAATAGCACTTGCGCACACAAAACATTTCGGACAGATCGAATGTATCCTTGTGCATACGCAGGAGTTCGGATTCGAGAAATGAAATGGCTGAATAACTCCAGCAGGTACCTGAACGGTATTGGTTCTTGACGGATGTTGCAGGTAATTGCTTAACAGCTGTAAAAACATAAGCTGAATCGGCTTTTTTTTCAGAGACCTGGCTGAAAGCAGCTGAAGATAAAACCATTAAAAGGGTAATAATCCAAGCTGTTAATTGATGTTTCATAGACTTGTTTTTCTGATTTATTAATACAGGAAGATAAAGTCGTTAAAAGTATTGAAGATGCAAGGATTGGCCAAATGTTTTCGGTATAATCGGATGCTGGTCTTCTGAATGACCTGAATTAATCGCCAAAAGTCGGAAACAGTGATAAATCAAGTAACTTCATTCTCAATAACCAGCAGAGTAATTGCCTGATTAATCCGCTGCAGGTAAATGCAGATAAGATTACTTCGTTCGGAAATAAATCGGGCCAGTTTGTACGATTATTTATGGCGCAATAATGATTAGTCCTTATCTTTGCCTCTTTAATTTTAAAGGATGAGTATACATATTGAAGCAAAACCAGGCGAAATAGCTGATTTCGTTCTTCTTCCCGGCGATCCGTTACGGGCGAAACATATTGCAGAAAACCTTCTTACCGAAGCTGTTTGTTACAACAACGTTCGCGGAATGCTGGGATATACAGGATATTTTAACGGGGTAAGAGTATCCGTGCAAGGAACCGGAATGGGACTGCCTTCGCATATGATTTATGTGAGCGAACTTATACAGGATTATAATGTTAAAACGCTGATCAGGATTGGCACTTGCGGAGGCATGCTGGAATCGGTAAAACTCCGTGATGTGATTATGGCTGTAAGCGCCTCCACGGATTCATCATCGGTTTCCCGTCATTTTAATGGAATGACCTATGCCCCAACTGCCGATTTCGAATTGGTACACAAAACATGGATAAATGCTGCGAAAGCCGGAATTGAGCTTAAAGCCGGAAATATACTGTCGTCGGATATGTTTTATCACTTTCCGGAAGAAGGCGATGCCTATGAAATCTGGCGCAATTTCGGCATTTTAGCAGTCGAAATGGAATCGGCCGGATTGTACATGCTGGCGGCACGTCATGGTGTTAAAGCATTGTCGCTGCTTACTGTGAGCGATCACCTGCTTACGGGTGAGCATGTAAGTGCCGAAGAACGCCAACTCACTTTCACCAATATGACCAGGCTGGCGCTATCGCTGGCAGAATAATAAATTTGCGATTGCGGATTTGCGATTGCGGATTTATATGTTCTAACAACCTATATCCGAATTCCGAAATCCACAATCCACAATCCTCAACCCATGTCCTGGTTCATCCTTTTTATAGCAGGCGTTTTCGAAGTGGTGTGGGCTGTAGGTATTAAATACACCGAAGGCTGGACGCGTCTTTGGCCTGCCGTTTTCACAGTGGTTGCCATGGCTGCTTCTTTTTATCTGCTTTCGATGGCACTGAAAAATATCCCCATGGGCACCGCCTATGCAGTATGGACCGGAATTGGAACCATTGGGACAGTTGTTTACGGTATTATTTTTTTCAAAGAGCCTACGGATATCTTAAGGATCGTTTGCATCTTGCTTATCATTTGTGGTATTGTAGGGTTGCGGATCCTGGCAAAATAATGAAACAGGAATACCTGTTCAGTAAATTCAAACAAAAATAATTCTGATAATTATGCAGAAAACAATTTTTATAACCGGCGCTACCAGTGGTTTTGGGAAAGCATGTGCACGATTTTTTGCCCGCGATCATCACCGGCTGATCCTCACCGGGCGCAGGTCCGACAGGTTAAAAACCATAGCTGCAGACTTGCTTGCTATGTATGGCGTCGAAATACTGACCTTGAATTTTGATGTCCGCGACCGTGATGCTGTAAAAACAGCCATAGATGGAATCCCTCAGAACTGGCGTAACATTGATATCCTGATTAATAATGCCGGTCTGGCTGCCGGAAGTGACACCTTACAGGACGGCAATTTGGACGATTGGGACCAGATGATAGATACCAACGTAAAAGGATTGCTGTATGTTACCAAAAACATTTTTCCACTTTTACTGCAAAGCGAATGCCCTCACATAGTGAATCTTGGCTCTGTAGCAGGCAAGGAAGTGTATGCCAAAGGAAATGTGTACTGTGCCACTAAATTTGCCGTTGATGCACTCACGCAAGCCATGCGGATTGATATGCTCAGCCATGGAATAAAAGTTTCGCAGATAGCTCCCGGCGCTGCCGAAACCGAGTTCGCACAGGTACGGTTTAAAGGCGATATGGAAGCTGTGGCAAATGTGTATAAGGGATTTGAACCTCTGCATCCCGAGGATATCGCGGCAGCGGTGATATGGGTGACCGGTCTGCCGGCACATGTAAATATTAACGATATGGTTATTATGCCAACTGCGCAGGCCAGTCCGGGCTATGTTCACAGAGTACTTTAAAATGGAGCAATTCTCCCGGACTTATTGCATCCAATTTTAGCCTAAATAAAGACCCTGATTTTGTAACGTCAGATTCAGATTGTTCAGATATAAATCCGAAATCAAAAATCGTAAATCGTAATTTCAGGATCACTCAACCACATACCCGTACCAGGTTCCTTCTCCGTAATTCCCGTCTTCGGACACCCATACCATACCATTTGCAAACGAAAGCGAGAAACCATAATTGCCTTTACTTAATTTAACGGATTTTACAAATTTTCCTTCCTGGTCATATATAAAAACCATTTGTTCAGCGGCATCCCAGCAGTAAATATGCTTTTTGTCCACAGCAATAACAGTACTGCCGTTTTCATGATTCTTCCCTGTTTTAAGGCCGGAAAGAGTTGGAAACAATTTCCTGTTTCTCAGTTTATACTTAAAAACATCACCAGCCTCCATAAAATAAATCTGCCTGCCGTTAGAACTGATGGCTGGAACCGACTGTTCGGCGCGGTCGGAAAAATCATATACCTCAGCATATTTGCCCTGCTCCAGGTTATCGATTCTATAGAATTTTTTAGCATAGGTGTAAACATAAAATTTATTATCCCGGGTATTGAACATAATGGATCGCATATCAAGTTTTATATCAAAGCTGGCCACTTTAATCCCGGCAAGGCTGTATTTACTGATCTGTCCCAGTTCAGCTTTTCCCCCGTTGCAGGTATAGTAATAAAAACCGTCGGAGGTGAGGTGCATATTGTGGGTTTGGGGATCATCCTTAAAAACCACCTTTGGACTCAGTGTTTGCGCACTAAGTACCCCGACATAAATCAAGTGAAAGAGAACAGAAAGAGATAATTTTAATGTTTTCATAATACAATAAGAATTAGAGTATATTTGATTTTCAAATTTAGTGAATAAACTTTCATCTCTTTATTATTCCTGGTTGAATCTTCAAATACCAAATTTATTACAAATACTGATACTGCATAATTCATCATTTAAAGATTTAATCTGGAACGATTATAAAATACTGTAAAAAGTATTTCCTTTTTCTCGATTTCGGAAAAAGGTATAGAATACCTATTTTTAATGCTGCTAGTACTCTATAATTTGAAAGTCATGCTACTAGTTTTTTTGAATTCATGAATTAGTTTCACATGAAGAAAAAGGACATATTGTTTTTTTATAACCAATTATTAATGTATAACATATAGTGCCAAGTGAAAAATAAAAAAGTGCAGGAATCTGCAAAAGCATAAATATTTTATTTTTTTTGTTAAATAATTGCCATTTACCTTTTTTCCCTGAAAACCGGGGCTGCCAACCCTTACATTTTCAGAATTAAAACCGGAAAGTCTTAGTGTTAGGCTGACTAACTTATAACAAAATTAACCTTTAACAAACCAAGACACAAAGATGTAGAACAATGATAATATATTATGATAGATAGTTGGTATAAAAACTAATAGCTATCATGCTTGGTTTATTTATGTAAGCATAAACGATTGACTGCGAAAGTGGAAGGAAGTTCCTATTTGTAAGCTTCAAAATAATTATTTATTTAAAAATAAAATACATATTTATGAAATCTACCTTAATCACATGTTTTATCTTTCTTATGGTCTATTTTTCCTCTTGTGAAAAGCACAGGACTATTGTTGAGACACAGGTTTTACTGAGTTATGTGGATATAACCGGGAATGATTTGCTTGATCCTGCAAATCCAAATGGCTTTAAAGAAGCCAATATTGATCTGTATTATATGATTAACGGAGTAAAAACCCGTGTTCTTGATGGCAATATGGATTCACCCGAAGGTTTCAGAATTTATTATGCCGAAACTCAGAAAAAGTATATTCTGGCATTCTCTGCTAACACCCATTTCGATTCAAAAAAGATGTCGGAAACATTGATCGACTTTGGAGATTACGTGGATACAATATCTGCGAGTTGGGATGTATCTGACAATGGATTAGTTATTAATGAAATTTGGTTTAACCAAAAATATTGCAGTATCGCGGCAAAATTGATAACAATAACAGTAGAATAAGTAAGTCAACAGTTTAAATTAAAAAGCCGGGCCACCCAAAAGTAACCCGGCTATCTTTATTCCGACAACGTATTAGATTTCTACACTATAATCCATTGCTGCCAATCGTTTGTAGTTGTTATAACGCCATTTCGCGTTGTCCTGTGCTGCTTCAAATAATTCAACAGCTTCTTCGGGGAACGATTTCAAAAGAGCTGTGTACCTCATTTCTGATTTCAGGAAATTCTGGAATAAAGTAAAATCAGGTTCCTTGCTGTCGAGTTGGAAAGGATTTTTTCCTTCGGCTTCGAGCAATGGGTTGAAACGATAATTATGCCAGTAACCTGCTTTTACTGCGTCGTCCTGCTGTTGCTGTGCTTTTTCCATACCGGCATGTAAACCGTGGTTGATACAGGTTGAATAAGCGATGATAAGTGATGGTCCCGGATATGCTTCAGCTTCGCGCAGTGCTTTCAGGTATTGGGTCTGGTTCGCGCCCATAGCCACCTGTGCCACATATACGTAACCGTAACTCATTGCCATCATACCCAGGTCTTTTTTACGAACCCTCTTACCCGAAGTAGCGAATTTGGCAACAGCACCTACTGGTGTTGATTTGGATGACTGTCCGCCGGTGTTTGAATACACTTCGGTATCCACAACAAGCACATTTACATCTTCGCCTGATGCAAGAACATGGTCGAGGCCACCGTAACCTATATCATAAGCCCAGCCATCGCCACCGAACATCCATACCGATTTCTTGATAAAGTACTGTTTCAGTGCAAGCAGTTCCTTCGCTTCATTCGTTTTTGATGCTTCAAGCAGCGGAATAACCTTCTGTGAAGCTTCTTTCGATAAGAGCGCGTTGCTTTTGCCGGCTATCCAAAGACTGCAAGCTTCTTTCAGTTTAGCACCGAAATCACCATCAATAACGGCCTGCATTTTTTCAGCAACCCTTGCACGAAGTTTATCCACACCCATTGCCATACCGAAACCGTACTCAGCGTTATCCTCGAAAAGTGAGTTAGCCCACGACGGACCGCAACCCTGTGCATTGGTGGTATAAGGTGTTGATGGAGCAGATCCTCCGTAAATGGATGAACAACCCGTTGCATTGGCAACCATCATACGATCGCCGAAAAGCTGGGTAATCAGTTTGATATAAGGTGTTTCGCCACAACCTGCGCAGGCTCCCGAAAACTCGAAAAGCGGCTGTGCAAACTGGCTGTTTTTAACATTCTGCTCTTTGGGAGCAAGTGTATCTTTATAAGTAACATTTGCTGCGTGATAATCCCAGAGATCAGACTGGTTTAATTGTGAATCCAGCGGTTTCATAACCAAAGCCTTGGTTTTAGCAGGGCAAACATCGGCACAGTTACCACAACCCGTACAATCGAGCGGGCTGATCTGTATACGGAACTGAAGACCGTCGAATGTTTTTGGAATTGCTTTAAGTGTTGCTGTTCCTTCGGGTAATCCTTTAAGTTCTTTTTCATCCAGAAGGAACGGGCGGATAACTGCGTGAGGACAAACATAAGCGCATTGGTTACACTGAATACAGTTGTCTGAGATCCACTCAGGAACATTTACCGCTATACCACGTTTTTCGTAAGCTGCGGTTCCCTGCGGGAATGTACCGTCTTCGCGGCCTAAGAATGCACTTACAGGCAAATCGTCACCTTTCATGCTGTTGATAGGCTCAACCATATTCTTGATAAAATCAGGAATATTACGGGTATCCTTTTCAGTTTTAACCTGTATTTTTTTCCATTCGGAAGGAATGCTTACTTCTGTAACCGCGGCTCCTCTTTCGATGGCTTCGATATTCATCTGCACAATCTCTTCGCCTTTACGTCCAAAAGATTTCTTAACAGCGGTTTTCATTGCTTTAAGAGCCAGGTCGTAAGGTATTACTTCTGAGATTTTGAAAAAGGCAGCCTGAAGAATGGTGTTGGTGCGGTTACCAAGGCCAATTTCCTCGGCAATACTGGTAGCATTAATGGTGAAGAACTTAATCTCGTTCTCGGCCATATACTTTTTCATGCTGTCCGGCAGACGGTTCCGGCTTTCGTCGGCATCCCAGATACTGTTCAGCAGGAATGTTCCGCCTTTTTTCAAACCTTTTAACATGTCGTATTTGGTAAGATAAGCCGGAACGTGACAAGCCACAAAGTCGGGACTGTTTACGAGATAAGGCGAACGAATTGGCGAATCACCGAAACGAAGGTGTGAAGTTGTTATACCTCCTGATTTTTTTGAATCATAAGCAAAGTACGCCTGGGCATATTTGTCGGTGTTTTCACCAATAATTTTAATAGAGTTTTTGTTGGCTCCAACTGTTCCGTCGGATCCAAGCCCGTAAAATTTAGCCTGGAAAGTTCCTTTATTAGAAAGATCAATTTCAGGAAGCACCGGAAGCGAGGTGAACGAAACATCGTCAACAATACCTACAGTGAAATGATTCTTAGGCTCATTCATTTTCAGGTTATTGAAAACGGAGATCATCATCGCAGGAGTGGTATCCTTTGAACTAAGTCCGTAACGGCCACCAATGATAAGCGGTTTGTTTTCCCTGTCGTAGAAAATATCGCGTAAATCGAGGTAAAGCGGATCTCCGGTTGCGCCCGGTTCTTTGGTACGATCGAGAACACAAATACGTTTAACTGATTCAGGAAGAACGTTGAAGAAATATTTTGGTGAGAACGGACGATACAGATGAACGCTGATCAGTCCAATTTTTTCACCTTTTGCATTCAGGTGATCGATAACTTCTTTCAGTGTTTCGGTAATCGAGCCCATGGCAACCACAATGTTTTCGGCATCTTTTGCACCATAATAGGTGAACGGGTGGTATTCGCGGCCAGTGGATTTACTGATCTGCTGCATGTAATCTTCAACAATATCAGGAACGGCATCATAGAAAAGATTGGCTGCTTCGCGACTCTGGAAATAGATATCCGGGTTCTGAGCCGTACCACGGGTTACAGGATGCTCAGGATTCAGGGCGCGGTCGCGGAATTCCTGCAAAGCTTTATAGTCGAGGAGTTTTGCAAGGTCTTCGGTAACCGGGAATTCAACTTTTTGAATTTCGTGCGAGGTGCGGAAACCATCAAAAAAGTGCATAAAAGGCACTCTCGAACGAATAGAGGCAAGGTGAGCAACACCGGCAATATCCATAATTTCCTGTACACTTCCGGTAGCCAGCATGGCAAAACCGGTTTGGCGGGTCGAATAAATATCACTGTGGTCGCCAAAAATTGAAAGAGCCTGCGCTGCAAGGCTGCGTGCCGACACATGGAAAACAGCCGGCAACAGTTCGCCTGCCATTTTGTACATATTCGGTATCATAAGCAGCAATCCCTGCGAGGCAGTGTAGGTAGTTGTAAGCGCACCTGCCTGCAACGAACCGTGTACTGCACCTGCAGCGCCGCCTTCACTTTGCATTTCGACTACGCGAACCGTTTCGCCAAATATGTTTTTGCGGCCATAAGCTGCCCATTCGTCAACGTATTCGGCCATTGTTGAAGAAGGGGTAATTGGATAAATAGCAGCTACTTCGCTAAACATGTATGCAATATGCGCGGCAGCGTAGTTTCCGTCGCAGGTTACATATTTCTTATTTTTACTCATATGTTTGTATGTTAGATTATTGACTTAAGAATAATTTGACTCCGGCCTTCTTAAAAAGCGGTGCAAAATTACTTATTTATAAGGAATTATGCGGCAATAAACAGACAAAATAAAGACCAAATTACTAATTTAAAATGATTATAGATTAGAATAGCGTTAAAAATCAGCAACTTATTTAGGAAATCGATATATGTTCATGAAATAAAATAATTCAATCTGAAATAAATGAAGTATTCCACTACCTATATCTGAAAAAATTAGTAACTTTACGCTTTCTAACAGGATTTGGACATTTAAATTTTTATTCATAAAATAATAATCAGGAGGAATACGTATGATTAACCTTGCTACAAATTATATGGGAATTGCACTTAAAAATCCCATAATCGCAGGTGCAAGCAGTATGTCGACAGACATGAATTTACTTAAAAAACTTGAAGAAGCGGGTGCTGCTGCAATAGTTTACAAAACTTTGTTTGAGGAACAGATAAACCTCGAAAGTGCTCAATTTGAGGATCAGCTGGCTGCAAATGAAGGGCTTCACGCTGAAATGACAACTCTGTACCCAAAACTTCAGCATGCCGGACCGGCTGCTCACCTTGTAAATCTTCGCAAAGCAAAAGAAACTCTTGGCATTCCTGTTATTGCCAGCCTCAATTGTCTGTACGATAACACATGGATTGAGTATGCCCGCCTGATTGAAAAAACAGGCGTTGACGGAATTGAATTGAATTTTTATTTTGTACCCGGCGATTTTGAAGCTGACGGACGTTCAATCGAAGACATTCAACTTGACCTGGTAAAAGCAGTTAAATCGAAAATCACTATTCCGGTAAGCGTAAAACTTAGTTTATTTTACTCAAATCCATTAAACTTCATCTCGAAGCTTGATAAGGCAGGAGTAAATTCGGTGGTTATATTTAACCGTATGTTTGAGCCGGAAATTAATGTTCAGGAAATCAAACATACTGTTCCTTTTTATCTTAGCCATGAAGGTGATTATCGCGTTGCCCTCAGGTATGCCGGATTATTATATGGCAACATCAATGCACAGGTTTGTGCCAATACCGGAATATACCAGGGCAAGGACGTAGTGAAAATGATTCTGGCCGGGGCCGATTGCGTGCAGGTTGTAAGTACCTTATATAAAAACAAACCTGAACATATCGCTACAATGCTCAGCGATATGGAAGCCTGGATGGAATCGAAAAGCTACAGTTCCCTGGCAGATTTTAAGGGAAAACTTTCGAAGAAAGAATTGAAAGACCCGTTTGTTTACAAACGTGGACAGTATATCGATTTATTGCTCGGTTCGGATGAATTGATAAAGTAATTTTAACCGGCTTATTATCAGAAAACCCCGTGCTCTAAAGGACGGGGTTTTTTATTTAAATGCAATCACTCTTTTCACTGTGCCGTAAAATGATTGTAGCATTGCACCGGACCCTTTTCATTTCACTATTCAGGAGTTTGATAAAAGAGCAAAACCGGTATGCAGGATACAGTGATCTCCTATTGCGCTGCGATAATCTGCTTAAATGAAAAAACCGACTGGCGCCGGTTTTTTTTAGTTAACGGGGGGTGTGTGTAGTATTTATTTGAGCTGCAATTTCTCTAAAATATTTTTGAACTTCTAACGGTGAAAATTTTAAGGATTTGAAGCGAATATAAAGATTTCGCCAATGGTCCTATTTAATGATACTGAAATGAAACAGTTTGGTGTTACTGGTATCGTTCTTGAACTGTTGAATTGCATTTTGCCTGAGCTCAATCCCATTTAACCAAAGTTCGCTGTACCAAATACCCCCTTCATCATAATGAAACAAGGTCTTTATAGTATCAATATCCTGATTAGGCCAGTATATATATGTATTTGTGTATTTAGACATGTTGCGTTCGAGGCCTTTGGTATTAAGTTCAATCACCAATGAGTACTGCTTTTGGTTTGCATACCTTGTAATGAGCATTCCTTTTGTATCATACGTAGTGTATACACCTACTGTCGGAACAGGATTCTGCACCTTTTCGGATTTCCCGTTTATGTCGTAATACAACCAAATATCGTCAGCAGTATATGCTTCCAACAACTCCGGATTTAGCAAATCTTGTCCTTGCTTATTTTCAATTGAAAAAAGTGCCTTTTTATCTATGTTAGATCCTGTCATATTTGTAACTTCTCTTTTACAGGAAACAAAGATCAGTATTATTGCAATAATTAATATATTTTTCATAATGTTTTGGTTTAAGGTTTGATATTGTAAATCATGTGCCTTTCATACCCGAATGTCATACCCGTATTCTCTGCATTCCACACACCATTATAAGCATACCAGGCGTTATGTGTATCATTCGCTCCCCAATTCATGTGAAAGTAAAGTGTATTAATCCCTATTTCACAATAAAAAGTTGACATCATCCCATCACAAACCCAGGCATGACCATCATAATAGGTTGTAGTAAGCCAACTAGTAGATTTACTGTTATATCCTGTCAAAATTACAGGTCTACGCGCCCTTAACTCCGATTTTATTGTGTTATAATTATATGAAGCATTGCTCGCGGTTCGATAACCAAAGTCAGAAATCAGTGAAGATGCTATTTCTGATCCATCTGCTCCTGATACAGAACACCCATAAGTCATATTGACGGTAGTACCAACGTCTTTTACAAGGGTAGCAGTAGCAGAGGAATAAGTGTACATATTCCCATCACCTACAGGCATGTTTGCCCAATTGTAATTGGCAGGGTATTGGTGATAGCGCATTACCTGTGCTATTGCAATGGCTACACACCCTGCCAACGGTTTTCCATTCGTTGTTTGAGTACACCCGATATATGGCAGTGCTTCGTTGTAGGGATATCCCTGCCCCCATTTGGATTGTACTAAAGGGCCAATGGTTTCATATGTGTCTTGACAAGTGCCACCACCTGGATCACCACCGCCGTCATCAGGAGGTAGTATCACTTTATCAATATTGGAAATAGTTGCATTCATCGTACCTAAATTCCACAACTTAGCATCGGTATTGGTAAGTTTTCGGTTGTTTTTACGGGTTTCCTTAATGTACGCTTTTGAGTTCCCTAACCAGTCCTGTAATCCAAGTGGATAAGAGCTTTCATCCAGTGAGAATTCACCCTCAATTGAGTAAGCTAAGATAGGCATTGTTCGCTTATCAGCTGATAAAATTATAAATCCTCCTTCTTTGTAGTTAATTGCGTAAAAAACATCTTGATTGTATTCATCAATGAAAGTTTTCTGATTCTTCAATTTTTTGTGAGATGAAGACAAACTTTTTGTCGATACTGATTTAGAAGGCTGATTGGATAATACTAGACTCGTAGCTAATAAATTAGCCTCGTCACTTGTAATCTGATAATTATTGACTGGTACATCAATTTGTTCATGTTCTTTTTTACACGAATAAAGTAAAACAACAGCTACAATAAAACAAGTAGTTAATTTAAACTGTTTCATATTGTATCAAATTTATTATTACAATTGAATTTATCTACTCTCTCGTTTTTCGATAAAATACTCACGGTTACTTGCTTTTTTTATGTCGGCTTTCACTTTCACATATCAGACTTTGGGTGGCCAACCCGACATTAACCATTCAATTTGATGGGTAAAGTTAAGCACATATCTTATTTTAAAACAATTATTTGAGCTGCAATTTCTCTAAAATATTTTTGGCTTCCTGACGGTGGAAGTTATCCGGATTGGAGGCTACTACCATAAACTGGTCGATGGCTTTATCTTTCTGATTGTCTTTCAGGTAACATAAACCCAGGTACCATTCAGCATGTTCGATGTACAGGTTATCCTTCTGATTGATAATGGTAGTGAATGCTTTTATCGAATTATCATAATTTTTGGTTTCGATGTTCGAAATACCGTAATAAAACCAGACAGCGATGTTCGAATTATCTTTATTGAGTATGCTTTTGAATAAAACGGAAGCCGTTGCGAAATCTTTTTGCTGGAACTTCATTACTGCTTCAACTATGTTCTCATCGCCGCGGGTTTGATCTACAATATTCTCGGAATTATAATACTGCGCGAAAATGGCATCGTTCGAAACAGTGCGGTTGGTCTGCAAAAACAAGGTTGCCGCTACTGCACACATCACCAGTAATGATGCGGCTGCGTACCACCACTTCCGGGTGTGCATCCGAATCACCGGAACTTCAGCTTTGCTTTCGCGGTTAGCTGCTATGGTTGTAATCAGCTTCTGCCTTAAATCAATGATATCATCTCTTGAAATAGCTTCATCGATACTCTTGGAGAGTTTCAATTCAGCCGCTAATTCGGGATTTGATCTCAGTTCTTTCCTGAAAGCAGTTTTTTCAGCAGGTGCCATTTCATCAGCAAGAAATTGCTCAATACTGGCGGAGTGTTTAAAATTAGTTGTCATCTTTCAGAATTTTTTGACTTCGTGGGTCGTTGGCAATACGTTTTTTTAAATCTTCTTTACAGAGGTATTTCCTGGTTTTGGCATACTTTTCGGTTTTGTAACCAAGTATCGAAGCAATCTCGCGTAAAGGAATATTCTTTATAAATAGTCTTAGCAGTTTCTGGCAGTCATCAGCCATAGCCAGAAAATGTATCTGAATAATCCTGTGTAGCTCGTTCTCTTTGTTACTTGCTTCCTGAAGCATGTCATTTGGCAGATCGATATACTCTTCTACATCAGTCAGTTTGTCAAAAATAGCTTTTCGCTTATTTAGCTTTTGGAGCCAAAGATTCCGGCAAACCGAATACATGTATGTTTTAAAAGAACTGGTTAATGTCAATTGGTTTAAGCTGATCTTATTATAAATTATGATGATCCCGTCCTGGAAAATATCCTCAGCATCTTCGCCAGCTCCGCCATTCTCTGTTACCAGGAATTTTATCAGGGGAAAAAATTCCTTATAGATGAAATTAATGATGTAATCACTCCTTAACCTCAATCCCTCCAGTATAGCTTCATCAGAATAATGGATCATCCTTGTTATATTATCCAGATTTTTAAAAAAGGTAATCTCATTTTTATAACTTTTTTTTATTTTTTTTGAAAATAATTTTTAATGTGCTGATATTCTGCATATTAAAGTAACGCAAATTTATTAACATTTTATGCTCCAAGCCGTGTTTTATAGTAAAACAATGCTCATTCATGGCCTATTAAAATGCAAAGATGAAACAAATTTGAATTTTTTTACAACTATTTTTCAAAATCAAGATTACCTTTTTCAAAAATCTGGATAAAGGAATGTAGTTCATCGAGGATAATTGTCAGAATACTGATCGGTTTCCCTTAAAATCCAGATGGATCTCCACCGTTCCCTTCCGAAATCCATTAACACTTTAATCATATAAACCACAAACAAAATCCAAAAACCATGAAAAACAAAATTACCTTCGTATCGCTCTTATTGTTCGGTATTCTCTCCGCTTCGCAAATCAAAGCAGCGGACATTAGTGGAAAAACTCTTTATCAGGGCGATGCTTCCCGGCCGATTGGTTACGTAACCGTTGAATTAAAAGATGCAAACAATACTATAGTTCAGACATACAAAACCAGTGCTGACGGGGTCTATTTGTTTTCCAATCTCACAAAAGGCACTTATACAGTTTCTGCTACAACCTCCATTGCAGGGGGCGGCGTAACGTACTATAGTGCAGCAATGGTTTTTATGAATCTGATGGGTATCTACCAGCTTACTCCTATACAAGCGTTGGCTGCAGATGTTAACGGCAATGGCAAGATCGATAGAGACGACTACACCCTGATATTAAATCATATTCTCCGCAACAAATCGTTTCCTGTAGGCACCTGGAGATTCGAAACTTCAACGATTACCATATCCGATTTCAAAGATGCACCTCCTCGTGGTCTTGGAGGAACTGTCTCAGGAGATGTAGGAGGCACTTTTGTTCCTACTGCCAACAGCACACCTGCATTACCCGTTGCACAGGAAGGTATTTTAAATGTTTCTGATGGTGAGGCATTTACAACCCGGATTCTTACCCACGAAGCTCTTTCAATCAAAGGCGCCGGCCTTATTATCAATTACCCTTCGGAGTTACTTCAAATTGAATCCGTTGAGTTTAAAGGTGCTGGTTATGAATATAATATTGAAAACGGACAAATAAGGCTGATATGGGGTAACCCGGAAATGGCAGCCGTTAATTTTAATGACGGCGAAGCTCTTATTACCATTCATGGCAAAGGTACACCTGCATTCCAGGAAGGGATGACTGCAAGCATCAGCCTTGACGGAAACACCAGCCTGATGAACGCATCAAATAAAGAAGTAACCAATCTGAATTTTGCTTCACCGCTTATTAAGTTTGGAAAACCATCAATGAAACTGAGCAATTATCCCAATCCGTTCAGAAATGCAACTAACCTCAGCATATATTCCCCCGAAACGGGCACTGCAGTTATAGATGTATACAGCGCCAACGGACAACTGGTGAAGAGTATTTCAGCAGGGGTATTGTCTGCCGGATACCAGGAAATAAACATGGATGCATCGCAACTGTCTAAAGGCAACTATATATGTAAAGTTCGCATACAGTCAGCATCCAGGGAATATACGAACACCATTCGTTTACTGAAAGCCGAATAATAATTAACATATTGGATCAGATACAAAAGGAGCTTTATGCTCCTTTTTTTTCATTTATACGCTGATCTTTGCTTTATCTTTGCCGATACTTGTATGCTCTTCCACGCTTATTCCCGGAATATATTCCAGATTGTGCTTTATGAAAAACCCTCTGGCATTATTTTGCTTTAGTTTTCTTTCGTTGCTTGCATTATTGGCACAATGGTCCTGTGATAATAATAGCCGGAAATCGCCGGATTCGAATGTTGAATCAGACCTGATACTGGCAGATCAGTTAAAAAATCGTGGCAGCTACGATTCGGCTATACTGTATTTCAAAAAATCAGTTGATTATAATCTGAAATCCGGCCAATATCCGGAATGGATCAAAGGGGTGTCGGGTCTGATTGATTGTTCCAGGGCAAAAGGCGACCTGGATGAAGCCATGCGGATTGCGGAGCAGTCGCTGACGATTGCAAGTGCAAAAACAGACACCACCGGAAACCTGTACAACGGACTGATCCACAAAAAAGCACTGCTTTTTTCTGACAAACGTCAATTCGAGCAGGCAACGGCTCTTTATAACCGTAACATCCGGACATACCTCGCCCGGTCAGCAACATCCGATACCGGCCTTGCTCTCACCTATAACGGCATAGGGACAGTTTACCTGCTACAGAACAGGTACGACGATGCGCTGAAGACTTACCAGCAGGCACTCGAAACTTACGAAAATGCCGGGCATACAAAGAGCTCCGATTATGCCAGCACCTTACAGAATGTTGGAATCGTATATTCGATGAATGGAAACTATGAAAATGCAGAAACGTATTTTTTAAGATCACTTAAAGCAAATCAGGAAGTTTTACAGCCAAACGACCCGAAACTGGCCTCATTTTATCTTAATATGGGCCGGTTCTACCAGATTGTGCGCAACGATGTAAAGGCGATTGAATATATGAGCAGGGCCGAAAATTTTTACATTTCGCAGAATCAATCTAATTCCATTCTTGCCGGATCCCTGTTCCTGAACATGGGAGTATCATATATTTATACTGCCGATTACGAGAAGGCCCAGAGTTACCTCAACAAATCGCTCGAAATTATTTCGGTCAAAGCACCGGGAAACCTGGCAGATTTGCTTACCCTCTACCTTAACATAGGATTTATCGCCGAACATAAGGGCGAATACGCATTGGCTAAAACTGATTACCTGAAAGGCTTATCCATCGGAGACAAACTGCCAAATGCGGTCAAAATCTTAAGGGGCCTGGCCAATGTTTCTTATAAGATGTCGGACAAAACCAGTGCTGACAAGTATTACAGGATGGCGTTGCAAAAAAGTATTGAAATGTATGGCGAAGAACATCCTGAAACGGCTGTAACCTACCTTAGGTATGGCGATTTTCTGTCAGAGATCGGAGATAAGCAAGCACTTTTTTACCTTAACAAATCATTATCAGTTTATAAAGAAACATTCGGTGATGTTAACATTGATGTTTCCACAGCTTATTATTACCTGGGGCGATATTATTACAGGGACAATGACTTCGGTACAGCAAACAAATTTTTTCAACAATCACTTATTTCCGGATTTCCCGGATTTAGCTCTCAGAATTTATCAGATAATCCTGTAATTTCTGCCGAAAATCTGAATTACAACGTACTGAATTCGTCATCTTTCAAAGCAACTGCATTGTTAAGGATGTACCTGTCAGATACATCAAGGATTGAATTGCTAAGAAACAGCGTGGCGAGTTTTAATCTTTCGCTTAAAATGATTGAAATGCTACGGTCAACATACCAGGATGAAAACAGCAAGTTGTTTATCTCCGAAAATGAAAAGAAGACCTTTTCGAATGCTTTGCTTTCGCAGGTAATGCTCTATCGCAAAACCAATGATCCTGAAGCTCTTACACAGGCATACAACCTGTCGGAAAAAGGCAAATCCGCTGTGCTCCTCGCTCACCTGCGGGATAAAGAAGCTAAAAATATCGGGAATATCCCTGAAAACCTTCTTAAAGAGGATGCAAGCCTGAAATCAGAAATTTTTTTCTATAACAAACTGATTCATGACCAGAAACTAATCGACAAACCGGCTGAATCAAAAATCAAAATGTGGAACAGCCGGATCTTCGATCTCAGCCGTAAGCAGGAGGAACTTATTAAATCAATAGAGAAAAACTATCCCGCCTATTTTAATCTCAAATATGATAATACGGTAATTTCTGTTGAAGAAATCCGAAAAAAACTATCACCCCGACAGGCTATTGTTGAATTCACATTGTCGGATTCCGTTTTATATGCCTTTGCCATTTCATCAGGCAACATCAAACTTATTACTTCAAAAATTGATACATCCTTCTTCAACAACCTCCAGGTATTAAGGACACAATTAACAGGAAAGGACTTTAACAATTATTCATCTGCTGATTTCAAAGCTTTTGTTCATGCATCCTACAGCCTTTATCAAAAGCTGCTCCAGCCCTTACATCCTCTTATCAAAGGGAAAGAACTGATCATAATCCCGGATGGCGAACTTGGCTACCTTTCGTTTGATGTTTTACTCACTTCGCTGCCCGATACCTCAAAGCCTTTTTACAATAAACTACCATACCTTATAAAAGAATCGGCAATTACATATGCGCCTTCGGCAACAACTTTCTTTGATGAACTAAATATGAAGAGTGAAAAAAATAATGGCAAGGTGCTTGCTTTCGGACCTGACTATGGATCGTCAAATACTGCACTCGACCAAAAAGATGAAGGGGGAACACTGTTTCGCAAAACGCTTGCAAATCTCCCAAATACAAAGGAGGAAATCAGGAGCCTGAGAGACTACTTCAATGTAAAAATATACCTTGGGACAAATGCAACTGAAACGGCATTTAAAAAGTATGCAGCCGATTACAGGGTTTTGCACCTGGCTATGCACACCATTATTAACAATGAAAATCCGCTTTACTCCAAATTAATATTTTTTAAGTCAAAAAATGATTCTACCAACGACGGGATGCTTAATGCCTCGGAGTTGATAAACATGGAGTTACATGCTGATATGGCAGTGTTAAGCGCCTGCAATACCGGCACGGGTAAAATGAGGAAAGGCGAAGGTATTATGAGTCTGTCGCGCGACTTCTTTTATGCCGGCGTACCTGGTATTATAATGACTTCCTGGGCTGTGGAAGATCGGTCGGGAGTAAAACTGATGGAGAATTTCTACAAGTATATAGCCAGTGGTAAACCCCGGCATGAGGCGCTGCGCCTTGCCAAACTTGAATACCTCAGCAATAGTGATAAACTCACATCGCATCCGCATTACTGGGCGTCCTATATGAATGTTGGCGATATCAGCCCTATGGAAGGTTTTGGTAAAAAAGCCATTCCTTACTCTTTGTATGGTGCTGCAGCTACTTTGCTCGCCATTTTATTGCTGATCATAGCCCGTTCGATCAGAAAACAGAATTCCGGAAAACCCGTGAGTTAAGTATGGACTGATTTTGCTTATTTTTGCAGAAAAAATTGTGATCTCACCTTCAAATTTCGAGGAAAAAACCGGTTTTGATATCATCAGGCATATGCTTGTCGATTATTGCCTGGGCGAAGGCGGAAGATCCCTGGTTGCCAATATTTCATTCACAACAAACCCGGAGAAATTAAATTCAGAACTCGGTCTTACGGATGAGTTCCGTACCATGTTGCTCACGGTGTTTGGTTATCCTGCTTCGGAATATTTCGATCTCACCGAAGAACTGAATCACATTCTTATACCAGGTACTTTTCTTTCAGCCGAATCGCTGATTCTTCTCCGAACTTCGTACAATGCTTATTGCAACAGTATATCTTTTCTTTCGGATACTCCGGCAGCCTCTTTCCCCGGGCTTCACGGCTTGATAGCAGGAAAATATATTGAGCCGGGAATTGTATCCGGCATTAACCACGTGCTTGATGCAGAAGGAAATATCCGCGACAACGCCTCTCCTGCCCTGCTCGAGATCAGGAAAAGCCTTTCGCGCATGAAACACCTGATTGATAAAAAAATTGCACAGGCACTTAACCAGGCAAAGCTTGATAAATATGTTCCGGCCGATACCGAAATTGCCATACGCGACGGGCACGCCGTAATCCCCGTTAATTCTTCGAACAAACGCAAAATCAGTGGTGTTATCATCGACGAATCGGCAACCGGCCAAACATCCTATATCGAACCAACCGAGGTTTTTGAACTCAGGAACAGCATACGGGAGCTCGAACTGGCCGAGCGACGGGAAATTGTTAAAATACTTATTGAATTGGCCGACGAACTGCGACCGTATATTCAATTGATAAAAGAATCGCTCGGTTTTTCAGGCCGTCTCGATTTCCTCAGGGCCAAATCGCTGCTTGCAATTGAAACCGGCTCGCTTAAGCCAACAGTACGTAACCAGCAATCTTTCAACTGGCTGCAAGCCCGTCATCCACTTCTGATGCTTTCGTTAAAAAAGCAGAAACGCGAAATTATTCCTTCAAATATTTCGCTGGACGAAAACAACAGGATACTAATCATTTCCGGACCGAATGCAGGGGGAAAATCGGTATTGCTGAAAACCGTCGGGCTTCTTCAGTATATGCTGCAATGCGGTTTGCTTATACCTGTACTCGACAGTTCCGAAGCCGGCATTTTCGATCATTTGTTTATAGATATAGGCGATCAGCAATCAATTGAAAACGATCTGAGTACATACAGCAGTCACCTGTATAATATTAAAAACCTGCTGGATATTGCCAACCACTCAACCTTGTTTCTGATCGATGAGTTTGGTGCAGGAACCGAACCTCAGTCAGGAGGGGCCATTGCCGAAGCCGTACTCGAAACGCTGAACGACAAAAAGTGCTATGGAGTTGTTACAACCCATTATGCAAATCTTAAATTACTTGCATCCAACCATCCGGGATTCATTAATGGTGCCATGCTTTACGACACTAAAAACATGAAACCCCTGTTTGTCCTTAAAACAGGACGTCCCGGGAGTTCGTTTGCATTCGAGATAGCATTGAACATATCGTTTCCCAGGGAAGTGCTCGAAAAAGCAGGCGAAAAAGTAGGGCATGGCAAACTCGACTTCGACAAGCAGATGCAGGACCTGGAAGCTGAAAAACTGGAACTGAGCCGCAAAGAAAAGCAACTACAGCAAGCAGATGAAATGCTGAGCGGTCTTATAAGCCGTTACAACTCCCTGAAAGAAGAACTGGACAATAAAAAGAAAGAAATTCTTGAAAAAGCAAGCAGCGAGGCACAATCCATATTGAACAATTCGAACCGCATCATTGAAAAAACAATACGTGAAATAAAACAGTCGCAGGCCGATGCTACCCGGACAAAACAATTGCGTGCCGAAATAAAGGAGTTTACTGAAAAGATTGTCGAAGTTCCCGCAATTGTGCCGGTGCCGGAAGAGGAAGTGGTAATTCCGCTCCTGGCCGATCCGGGCAAACCGGTACTAAAAGGAAGCCTTGTCCGTATGATCGGGCAACATGAAGCGGGCGAAGTAATTGAAATAAATGGTAATGAAGCAACCGTGGCTTTTAATACCGTAATTATAAAGGTGAAAACCAAAAGCCTGGAAGTTGTGGCAGAAAACGCCCACGCAAAAAAAGTTGTTAACCGTGGCATAGCATACCAGAATATGGTTAACGACATGAATGCGCGTATGGCAAATTTCCGTATAACCATTGATGTACGGGGAAAACGGGCTGATGAAACAGAAGCACTTATTCAGCGTTACATTGATGAAGCTATCATGCTGCATGTTTCCGAAGTCAGCATCCTGCATGGAAAAGGGAACGGAGTGCTGCGGAGCATCATACGCAATTACCTTTCGGGAATACCCGAAGTGAAGCATTTTGAGGATGCATCGCTCGAAACCGGTGGCTCAGGCATCACGCAGGTGACTTTAAAATAAACTTATTGCAGAATTCTTTGTTTTACTTTTAATATCTAATGAATTATGAAAAAAATCACATTCTTCACAATACTTATTGCATCCGTTTTACTTGGATTCACCTCGTGCAAATCAGGTTCATCCGACAAAAACATTGTAACTCTCACAACGGCCAATTTCGCTGAGGAAACCGCGAAAGGCATTGTAATGGTCGATTTTTGGGCTACCTGGTGTATGCCTTGCAAAGCCATGGCACCGGTAATTGAAGAAATTGCAGGCCAGACAACAGGAAAAGTAAAAGTCGGTAAAGTAGATATCGATGCAAACGGACCGGTTGCAAATCAGTTCGGGATACAGGCAATACCAACAATAATTATTTTTAAAGATGGTGTTCCTGTTGAAACATTGATCGGAATTCAATCGAAAGCAGCGTTGGTAAATGCTCTATCAAAATATGTAACCTTACAGTAATTGCTTTTTTTTCGTCATTTCCGAAAAAAGTTCTTTCTGTTTTCGGTTAAAACCAGAAACAATAAGGTCGTAGGACTCGTCGATCCATTGCTTTAATAAGGAATCTTCTATTGATCCATCGATAAGAACTGTGATCCAGTGTATTTTATTCATATGATACCCTGGTGACACAGAGGGATATTGTTCCCTGAGTTCCAAAACTTTTTCCGGGGTATTCTTTACGTTCATGGCAAAAGCATCCACCAGATCGGTAAGAAGAAACATTTTTCCTGCAACTTTAAAAACAAGTGTTGATTCATCAAAAGGGAAACTTTCGGTTACAGCAGGTTTTGAGATACAATAATCTCTCAATTCTTCGATATTCATGATACAGGTTTAAAGCCTCAAAATTAATGAATTATAACAATCCCACACAGTCAGGGCTACTTTAATTACATTGTTGATGCGTTAACAAACGATTAAATAATTGTATCTTTGCCTTGTAATGAATAATTCGCCTGCTCGCGGAACACCATATTATTTACAAACTACAGATTTATGTCCTTAAGCTCCAAATCTTCTGATCTGAAACGCAGAATGCAGGAAGCATTGCGTGGTGGTGGCGATAAAGCCATACAAAAGCAAAAAGCAACCGGAAAACTGACAGCCCGCGAGCGAATTATCGCTTTATTGGATGCGAAGTCGTTCCACGAATACGACCTGTTTGTTGAACATGCCGGCCGCGATTTTGAAATGAGCGACAAATACCTGCCCGGCGATGGAGTAATTACCGGAACGGGAACCATAAACAACTATCCTGTATGTATTTTTGCCCAGGATTTTACTGTTGCAGGCGGTTCATTAGGCTATATGCATGCCAAAAAGATCACTAAAATTATGGACTTTGCCATGAAACTCAAAATTCCGCTTATCGGAATTAATGATTCAGGCGGAGCACGAATCCAGGAAGGAGTAAACTCCCTGGCAGGATATGGTGAAATTTTTTACCGGAACACCCAGGCATCTGGAATTATTCCTCAGATTTCAGTAATACTTGGACCATGCGCCGGCGGTGCCGTTTATTCACCTGCTTTGACTGACTTTGTTTTTGTGGTCGATAAAATATCCAAGATGTTTATAACCGGTCCTGAAGTTATTAAAACAGTACTTGGTGAGGAAATCTCGATGGAGGAATTAGGCGGCGCTCGTGTTCAGGCTGAAATAACAGGCAACGTGCATTTCTTTGCTGAAAGCGAATTAGAGTGTTTTGAGCAAATTAAAAAACTCTGCAGCTTTATTCCATGGAACAACATGAAGAAAGCCGAGCCATTCCCACGAAAACCGCCCAGAGTACGCCAATACAATCTTGCAAAAGTATTCCCGACCAATCCGCGTCAGCCCTATGATGTAAAAGATGTAATCCGGGGGATATGCGATGATTCCGATTTCCTCGAAGTGCAGGATTTGTTTGCACAGAATATTGTGATTGGCTTTGCCCGCATGAATGGCTTCACTGTTGGCTTTGTGGCTAACCAGCCTCTGGTTCTGGCTGGTGTTCTCGATGTAGATTCCAGCGACAAAGCTGCCCGTTTTATACGCTATTGCGATGCATTCAGCATTCCTTTGGTCACCCTGGTTGATTTACCCGGTTATTTGCCCGGTGTTGACCAGGAACATGCAGGTGTAATCCGGCACGGAGCCAAGGTTCTGTATGCATACAGCGAAGCGACCGTGCCTAAAATAACAGTTATCACGCGCAAAGCATATGGCGGTGGATATATTGCCATGTGTTCGAGCCATTTAAAAGCTGATTTTGTATTTGCATGGCCTACTGCTGAAATTGCGGTTATGGGACCCGAAGGTGCAGCAAATATTATTTTCAGGAAAGAGATTGCCGAGGCTGCAAATCCGGATGAAATGCGCAAACTAAAAATAAAAGAATATAAGGAAAAATTTGCCAATCCTTTTGTAGCAGCTGCATACGGTTATGTTGATGCTGTAATTGATCCTGAAGAAACCCGGGATATGGTTATTCATGCGCTTGCCATATCGGCAGATAAAAAGGTTGATGTTCCGTATAAAAAACACGGCATCCCTCCTTTTTAATAAATAGTCAGTAAAATTCTGATTAAAAAAAAATGCCGGCAATTGATCAGGCCGGTATAAAGATTGTATTTTTGCCGTGTTAATACCTCAGCATTTTTCAATGGTTACTTTAAAATAAAATTAATTATGCCAAAAACTGATAACTATAAAAGTCTGAATGTAAAAGACATAAAAAACCCTGATGAATCTTCAGAAAATACCGAAGCTGAAGTATTGCAAAGCCTGACAATTGAAGATGTAAAGTATAAAACCAGGCTGACCAAGAAGTACATTGCCAGAAAGCCCTACGAACCTGTTGATCCTTCAAAAGTGCTGTCATTTATTCCCGGAACTATTAAAAAGATTTATGTCACAAAGGGCAAGAAAGTGAAAACCGGAGATAAACTCATTGACCTGGAAGCAATGAAGATGCTGAATACCATATTCGCGCATGACAACAAAACGGTTGCTGAAGTTTATATAAAAGAAGGCGATATGGTTTCAAAAAACAAGGTACTTATCCTGTACAAAAAAAGCTGATAATATTCCGGGATATCCGGTGATTCCCGTTTATAACTCATTTCGAAATTTTAAAACCACACCTGGCATATACCCGATGTGGTTTCATTTTTTTTTGTTTTATACCAAACCCTTCCGGGTAAATGTCTGCACTATTTAGCTTCAGTCAGCAACGCATACTCTGTGTTGGTAAGCGCTATAAAATCATTTATTTCATTTTTCCCTTCACCCGAGTGCGACGAGGTGATAAAAACCGGAGGCAGGTCTTCCCATTTTTCTGACAGCACCTTTTTATATTCATCCACATTTCTTTTTACAGCATTGCGCGAAATTTTGTCGGCCTTGGTAAATACCAGGCAAAATGGCAATCCCTGCTCTCCCATCCATTCAATCAGTTCGAGGTCACTTTTCTGGGGATCGTGCCGGGTATCGACAAGGATAAAGGTATAAACCAGCGAAGTACGCTGCAAAAGGTATTCCCTGATAATTTTTTCCCAGTTACGACGAGCCTTCTTCGACACTTTGGCATAGCCATAACCCGGAAGATCAACCAGGTACCAGGTATCTTCGTCGACCATGAAATAATTCAGCAGTTGAGTTTTACCTGGTGTTGACGACGTTTTCGCCAGGTTTTTAACACCGGTAATCATATTAATCAGTGATGATTTTCCCACATTCGACCGGCCGAAAAATGCATATTCAGGTAATCGCGGATGCGGACAGCCTGTTACATCGGCGGCACTTATCATAAAAGCGGCCCTGCGATTGTTCATAAAAGTTCAGATTAACTTATAATGGCATACTCATATGCCTGTCTTTTTTAAAATCGTAAATATCATCCAGGGTAACCAGTATGCCGGATTCTTCCACTTCTCCGAATCCCGGATTCAGTGAAGTACCAAAGTAAAGCATGGTGGATGATAAATTCATGTATGCATTTACAAGAGGTGGAATATTTTCGTGTTTCTCTCGTACCAGGTGAACCAGAATTTTGTAGTCTTTCTCGTAAGACCCTCCTGTAAACTTTTCCGCCATAAACGATTCAGGAGTTTTTATCTCGAGCCGCTTGTGTGGGTAAACCAGTTCATTTTTATCGCCAAAATATTTCTGAAGGAAATAAAGTATCAGGTCACGTGCTTCCACATTATAGTGAGGATACATGGTTATTTTCCCGAAATAATATTTTACATCCGGATTTTGATTGAGTATGGCGCCCAACCCGTTCCAGATATTATCGAGTGCATACATTCCTTTGCGCAGGTTTACGGTCGGCTGGTAATTCGGTTGAACAAAAGAACGGCCAAGTTCGATGGTATGTGGCAGGTATTGCTCGATAAATTTCTCCGAGAGATGGAACAGTTCGCTGGTGGGTGTGTTTATCTTTCCGTTTTCATGCCTGCGAAGTGTTTTCCCATGAATAAACCTGTATCCGCCTATTATTTCTTTTTCCCGCGGATCCCAGACAAACAATTGCTGAAATGGGTTTTCCGTATCCGTATCAAACTCATCAAGATCGCAATCCAACCCGGTTCCCCCACCGGCATCGCGGAACGTAATCTCGCGTAAGCGGCCGATTTGTCTTACAATATTAGGTGCATTATGACAGGTAACTATATAAATTTCGTTATTCCCGCTGTTTGTACGCTTTACAAACTTATCCGGGGTAAGTTCCGTTTCAAGCAGACTTCTGTCAATTGCGTCAATTATCTCCTGCATCGTACTCAAATTATTTACTCAGCTCTAAATAAACTGTCACTATTTTTTTGCAACGAGTATACATGGTCTTTCAAGATTTGAGCCCATGTTAAATCCGTTTTCTTTTTATCAAAGATAGTATAAGAAATTGGTTTCCCAAAGGTAATCACAATTTCTTTATCATGTTGCCTGAACATCTCATCAACCAGGTAAAGCATCTCGATATTTACTTTTATATGCAGAAAATTCCGGAAACGGGCCAGGTTGTAAAACCAGTTGGAATTTCGGCCGTTAATGAAACACGGAATCACATCGCGTTTATGTGTTTTTGATTTGGTAATAAAACTCTTTTTCCATTCCAGGTCACAGATTTCATTTTTCTGCTTCCGCGAGCACAATCCGGCAGGGAAAAACAGCATGGCTTTATCCGAAGCAAAAGTTTCGTCGATAGCCCTAGCGTAACCTGCATTTGAGCCATGTTTGTTTACCGGGATGAATAGCCCTTTCAGATTCGAAATATTCATAAGCAGGTCATTTACAGGGAACACTATATCCTTTCGGATCTTTCCGGCCACCCACATCAAAGCCATTCCGTCGAGCCCTCCCAGCGGATGATTCGAAGCTATTATCCAGCGCCCTTCAGCCGGAATATTCTCAATCCCATGATAGGTGATTTTAACACCAAAACCCTTCAGGCAGGCATCTAAAAAGTCGAGACCTTGCAAATGCCCGTATTTCCTGACAATTTCATTTAAATCATCCTGGTGAATTATTTTTTTCAGATAATTCAAAACAAATCGCGGCAGAATCCTTAGTAACCGCGGGCTTTTGCTTGCTATTACCTCATCCAGGTCAAGAAATTTTTTTCCCGTTCGACTGCTAACAGGCTGATCTTCCATACGCTGATTTTGCATTAAAATAATTTGTATTACTCCCTCTATGGCAAAAATAATGAATTTATAGATCATAACCAGTAAGACTCTTAGCCGAATGAGAATATTGACAGCCCCCGGTCCCATTCTTTTGCCTGATAAATAAGAAAGTAAATATTTAAACATAGCAATATCACTTATTTTGGACGGAAAAAATAGTGAAACCCTTTATTAGCAATAGCTCTGTGTATTGTTAATAAAATTTTTGTGGTAGAATGTGGGAAAAAGTGGTAAAGATGTGTACATTTACGGCAAAATAGATTATCCATGATATCCTTACAGGGAGAATATACAGGTCGGGTTGATGCAAAAGGCAGATTTATGCTTCCGGTTGCATTAAAGAACCAGGTCAGTGCCTCACTGGCAGAGGGATTTGTGGTTAAACGCAGCATCTTCAGTTCGTGCCTCGAGCTCTATCCAAAATCCAACTGGGATGAGCTTAACCGCAAGATTATCAGCAAACTGAACAGGTTTGTAAAAAAACATAACGATTTCATACGCGCATACAATGCAGGTTTAAAAGAGGTGGAGATCGACAGTACAGGCCGAATCCTGATACCACGCGACCTGGCTGTTTTTGCAGGCATCACAGGCGATATTGTTGTAGCCGCCAAAATGGATTGCATCGAAATATGGGATAAAACCAGGTACGATGAAGTGGTAACCGAAGCCCAGGGAGATATCTCCGGCCTGGCTGAAGATATTTTAGGGAATATTAACCTCAACGATTGAAAATTGAATGTACCACCAACCAGCACTGTTGCACGAAAGTATCGAAGGTCTGAGCATTAATCCGTCGGGGATTTATGCTGATCTTACTTTTGGCGGTGGTGGACATTCGCGTGAGATTTTAGGAAAACTGAATACTGACGGACGCTTGATTGCCTTTGACCAGGATGAGGATTCTCTCCGGAATACGCTCGAAGATGATCGTTTCACTTTAGTAAATGAGAACTTCAGGTATTTAAAAAACTTCCTGCGGCTTTACAAAGCATTACCGCTGGATGGAATACTAGCCGACCTTGGAATATCCTCGCACCAGATTGATACTCCGGAGCGTGGTTTTGCTACACGTTTCGAAGGACCACTGGATATGCGCATGGGACGCAGCCAAAGCATTACGGCATCGCACATGGTGAATACATATCCCGAAGAAAAACTAAGGGATGTTTTTAAATTATACGGCGAAATATCCAATGCCCGCCAGCTTGCGGCAAGAATCTGCGAGGCACGTTCGACCCCGATTACTACGACCGGAGAACTGAAGGAAGCAATCAGATCATGCATGCCTCCGAATTACGAAAACAAATACCTGGCACAGGTTTTCCAGGCTATCCGTATCGAAATAAACGATGAAATGGGAGCATTACAGGCAATGTTGAAACAATGTGCCGATGTATTAAAGCCGGGCGGAAGGCTGGTTGTAATTTCCTATCATTCGCTCGAAGACAGAATGGTAAAAAACTATATAAAAGCAGGAAACATTGAAGGGATACTGGAGAAAGATTTCTATGGAAATATTATTACACCGCTGAAGCCCATTACCCGTAAACCAATAACCCCTGATGAAGCTGAACTGGCAAGGAATCCCCGATCACGAAGTGCAAAACTGCGAATTGCGCAAAAAATATAAGTATGGCCGATCTGCGAAACACTATAAATGTTGAAGTTGAAGAAGTTGCAGCCGAACCGCAACCTGCCGTACAACCTAAAACCAAAGGGAAAACTTCGGGAGGCAAGGTTAAATCCATCCTGGAAGGCTCGTTCCTGGTCCGCGACAAAGTGATCGGATTACTGCCTTTCCTCGTATTTCTGACCGGCATAGGCCTGCTCTATATTTTCAATTCCAATTATGCCAACCGCACCATCATAAGCATAAGCAAAACGAAAAAACAAATTACAGAACAACGTTTCGAATACATAAATACCAAGTCGAAACTGATGCAGACAACACGGCAGACGGAAATTGCCAAAAGATTACAGCACAGCGGGTTAAAGGAGTCAAAGACGCCTCCCCGCAAGATACTGATTGAACAGACTAACTAATAATAGGAGATAGCTGATCCGATGGATTCAAGGAAATCGATAATTACGCGCGTGTACCTGGTTTATGGCTTTATGTTTGTCATAAGCATTGCCATTATCGGTAAGATCCTTTACATTCAATTGGTTGAAGGCGAAATGTGGAAAGCGAAGGCGGAAAAGCTTTCCCTCAAATATTTTACCATTGAACCAAACCGGGGCAATATATATGATGTAAACGGCGAAATGCTGGCAACATCCATTCCTTTGTTCGAAGTAAGGATGGATGCGGCATCACCACTAATTCCGGATTCAACTTTCACCACCGACGTCGACTCATTGGCAATATGCCTTTCGTCTTATTTCAGGGATAAATCGAGAGGCGAATACAAGACCATGCTGGTGAAAGCCCGCAGAAGCAAGAACCGCTACCTGCTGATCAAGCGAAAAGCCAATTTCGACCAGCTAAAGGTCATCAGAACATTCCCGATTTTCAGATTAGGGAGAAACAGCGGGGGCCTTATCACAACGGTTCAGAATAAAAGGATTTATCCTTTTGATAATTTAGGCTATCGCACATTAGGATGGTATAAGGAGGGAAATTCGAACAACGTTGGCATCGAAAGCTCTTTCAACAGCGAGATGCAGGGAATGGCCGGCAAAAGATTGTACCAACGCATTCCGGACGGAAACTGGCGCCCGATGAACAGGGGGAACGAAATAGATCCGGTGAGCGGTGCTGATATTCTGACCACGATCGATATAAATATCCAGGATGTTGCCGAAGAAGCATTACTACAGCAACTCATATTGAACCAGGCAGACCATGGTTGCGCCATTCTGATGGAAGTGAAAACAGGTGAAATACGCGCCATTGCCAACCTGGGTCGCACAAAATCGGGCACCTACGAAGAGCTTTACAATTATGCTATTGGCGAAAGCACGGAACCTGGCTCAACTTTCAAATTATTTTCGTTGCTGGCTGCATTCGAAGACGGGAAAACCAATCTGACTGATATGGTAGATGTAACCGGCGGAGTAACCCAGTTTGGACGTCGGACTATGAGGGATTCACACATGGGCGGAGGCGTGATGACCGTGCAGCAGGCTTTCGAAAAATCATCAAATGTTGGCATATCAAAGATTATTTATAAGGCGTATGCTTCAAATCCACAGGCCTTTGTTGACAGGCTGCACAGTTTTAGTGTAAATAAAAGGTTAGGCCTCGAAATTAAAGGCGAAGGACGGCCGCAGATACTCGGAACCAAGGATGGATTATGGTCAAATTCCTCATTACCCTGGATGTCAATCGGGTACGAAGTAGCTCTCACGCCCCTGCAGATCCTTACTTTCTATAATGCCGTAGCAAATGACGGTGTAATGGTGAAACCTCATTTTGTTAAAGAAATACGCATGGCAGGATTGCCGGTTACCACATTCGGAACCCAGGTAATTAACCCGAAAATCGCATCAAAAGAATCAATTGCCATGGCAAAAACCATGCTCGAAGCAGTAGTGGATCACGGAACAGGAACAGCATTGAAAAATCCAATTTACAAAGTTGCAGGTAAAACCGGAACCGCACAGGTAGCACAAAACAGCGGCGGTTACAACAAAACAAATTATAAAGGATCTTTCGTAGGCTACTTCCCGGCCGATAATCCAAAATATTCCTGTATTGTCGTAATCAACAATCCCACCACCGGTGGTTATTATGGAGGAGCCATATCGGCACCGGTATTCCGCGAAATTGCCGACCGCATTTATGCTACCGATCCGGAAGTTGGAATGAACTGGGTAGATACGTCACATACATTTCGGTCCAATCCCATGCATGCAGGCAACCTGCACGATATTCAGGTACTGAGCAAATGGCTGGGATACCCGGTTGCAAATTCCAGTCAGGGTGAATGGTTAACCAGGGTTTCGGACAGTTCAGGAGTAAGTTCTGCTTCGATTGCTTATGACAATGAAACCATACCAAGCTTAATTGGAATGGGTGCACGGGATGCTGTTTACCGACTCGAAAAACTCGGCGCAAGAGTTCAGATAAACGGAGTGGGATTAGTTAAACAGCAATCCATTCCTGCCGGAACTATAATAAAACCAGGAACGCCCGTAATGCTAAGCCTGGGATTTTAATAACCAATTCAAAATAAAAGACTCAAATAACAACAATGATGAAAGGCCTGGCCGACATACTACGGAATGTTAACTTTAAGCAGATACTAGGTATTGCTTATACTGATATCAGTGGTATTACCTATGATTCGCGCGAAGTAAAGGCCGGCAGTTTATTTTTTGCCGTAAAAGGCACACGGGTCGACGGGCACAGCTTTATTGAACAGGTAATTGAAAAAGGAGCCATTGCCATTCTTTGCGAAACGATACCCGAAAACATCAGTAATAAAGTTACTTACATCCGTGTTGAAGACAGCAGTTATGCCTCAGGAGTAATTGCATCCAACTGGTTCGGCAATCCATCCAACAGGCTCAGACTTGTCGGAATAACCGGTACGAATGGCAAAACAACCACTGTAACGCTTCTTTTTAACCTTTTCAGGGAACTCGGATACCATACAGGTCTGCTTTCGACGATACTGAACCGGGTTGACGACGAAATTATTACATCAACACATACCACGCCCGATGCTATCCATCTCAATGAATTGCTGAGTCATATGGCTGATAAGGGATGCAGCTATTGTTTTATGGAAGTAAGCTCGCATGCCATAGTTCAAAACCGGATTGCAGGGTTGACCTTTGCAGGTGGTATTTTCTCGAACATTACACACGACCATCTCGATTTCCATAAAACTTTCGACGAATACCTGAAAGCAAAGAAACGATTCTTCGATGAATTGCCATCCACAGCTTTTGCCCTCACGAATATCGACGACCGCAACGGTATGGTGATGCTTCAGAACACTAAGGCTACGAAACACACTTATAGCTTTCAGAAAATGGCCGATTTTAAAGGCCGGATCATTGAGGCACCTCTCGACGGACTTCACCTTGACCTGGATGGCAATGAATTGTGGTGCCGGCTGGTAGGCAGGTTCAACGGCTATAACCTGATTGCTGTGTATGCTGCCAGCGTGTTACTCGGACAGGATCCTCTCGAAGTACTCACCGTCCTGAGCAATTTAGAAAGCATTGAAGGCCGTTTTGATTATATCAAATCGCCTCAAGGCATCATCGGTATTGTCGATTATGCCCATACGCCTGACGCTTTGCAGAATGTTCTCGAAACCATCAACCAGCTACGCACCGGCAACGAAATGCTGATAACGGTTGTTGGCTGCGGCGGCGACAGGGACAAAGCCAAGCGCCCTTTAATGGCACGTATTGCAGCCAGGCTCAGCGACCGGGTAATACTTACATCGGATAATCCACGCTCTGAAATTCCTGAGCAGATCATTACCGATATGCTTGTCGGTGTTGAGAAAGAATATGCCCGCAATGTGCAGAATATTACCGACCGCCACGATGCCATAAGGATTGCATGCGCTATGACACGCGAAAATGATGTGATTCTGATTGCCGGCAAAGGGCATGAAAAATACCAGGAGGTCAACGGTGTGAAACATCCGTTCGATGACAAGGAAATACTTAAAAAATACCTGCTTTAGTTCATTTACTGCAATTACTAACCAATAAAATAAAAGCCTCATGCTCTATTATCTTTTTACATGGCTTGATAAAGCGTACAATCTGCCAGGAGCGGGATTGTTCCAGTTTATTTCGTTTCGTGCGGCGATGGCAACCATTTTTTCGCTTTTTATCTCGCTTATTTATGGTAAAAGGATAATTAACTACCTGCGTTCGCAACAAATCGGCGAAACCGTTCGTGAGCTCGGTCTTGAAGGTCAAATGGCAAAAACCGGTACGCCAACCATGGGAGGGCTAATTATTCTCGGGGCCATCCTTATTCCGACACTTCTGTTTGCAAAAATCGGCAATCTGTATATACTGCTTATGCTTTTTGTCACCATCTGGCTTGGATTAATCGGCTTCCTGGATGATTACATCAAAGTTTTCAAAAAGAATAAAGAAGGACTTGCCGGTAAGTTTAAGATCTTGGGGCAGGTTGTTGCGGGCCTCGTTATTGGTTCCGTATTATATTTTCATCCGGGCGTGGTAATACGCGAACGGGTCCCTGAAAAAAGAACTGAGGTAAGGGGCAGTACACTCACTGCTTTCGAACAGGTAAAGGATCACAACAAGAAATTTAAATCCACTCCGGTAAAGTCAACAAAAACAACAATCCCGTTCTTAAAAGACAATGAATTTGATTACGCGTTCCTTTTAAAATGGGTTGGCAAGGATTATCGAAGTTTTGCATGGTTAATTTTTATTCCAATGGTAATCCTGATCATCACTGCTATTTCGAACGGTGCCAACCTGACTGACGGAATGGACGGGCTTGCGACAGGAACATCAGCAGTAATAGCAATTACACTGGGATTACTGGCGTGGGTGAGTGGCAATATCGTTTTCGCTGACTATCTGAATATCATGTACATACCCAACACAGGCGAACTGGTAGTTTTCATCAGCGCCCTTGTAGGAGCTTGCGTGGGATTTCTTTGGTATAACTCCTATCCTGCCCAGGTTTTTATGGGCGACACCGGCAGCCTGGCTCTGGGCGGCATCATAGCAGTATTGGCAATTATGATACGCAAGGAACTGCTCATCCCTATACTATGTGGAATATTTCTTGCCGAAAATCTTTCGGTAGTGATACAGGTTTCGTACTTCAAATACACAAGAAAACGGACAGGCGAAGGAAAGCGGGTGTTCCTGATGGCTCCTTTGCACCATCATTATCAAAAGAAAGGGTATTCAGAGCCTAAAATAGTGATGCGGTTCCTGATCATCGGTATTGCTTTGGCTTTGATTTCGATAATAACATTAAAGATCAGGTAAATGCAGAAAAAATGAGTAAAAAAATAGCCATACTGGGAGCAGGCGAAAGCGGAACAGGAGCAGCAGTGCTGGCTAAAAAGCAGGGATTCAGGGTGTGGCTATCCGATTCCGGTAAAATAAAAGAAAAATACAAAAACGTTCTTTCACATCATGAAATAGCATTCGAAGAGGGCCAACATACTACAGAACAGATTTTTGATGCGGATGAAGTAATAATCAGTCCGGGAATTCCTTTAACAGCACCCCTTGTAAAAAAAATAAAGGACAAACGGATCCCTGTCATATCCGAGATAGAATTTGCGGCACGCTACACAAAAGCCAGTAAAATCTGCATAACAGGCTCCAACGGCAAAACCACAACAACACTGCTTGTTTATCACATTTTAAAAAATGCGGGTTTTCATGCAGGTCTGGCCGGAAATATAGGAGAAAGTTTCGCGATGCAGGTCGCAACACACGATTACGACTGGTATGTGCTGGAGATCAGCTCGTTTCAACTCGACAGCATGTTTGCATTTAAAGCTGACATTGCCATCCTGACCAATATAACACCCGATCACCTTGACCGCTACGATTACAAATTTGAAAACTACATCGACTCTAAATTCCGCATCACTCAGAATCAAACTTATGACGACTCTTTTATTTACTGCCTCGATGACGAAGTTTCCGCTGCCGAAGTTGGCAGGCGTAAACTGAAAGCGAAAATCTATACAACTACTTGTCTAACAGCGAATTCCTCAGCAAATGCCTTTTGTTTTGAAAATAAAATACATATAAACCTAAATAATAACCACTTTACCATGACATTGGAAGAACTGGCCTTACAAGGCAAACACAATGTGTACAATTCGATGGCTGCCGCAATCGGCGCTAATCTGCTTGGCATCCGCAACGAAAGCATACGCCAGTCACTCAGCGCTTTCGAGAATGTGCCGCACCGCCTCGAATATGTTGCACGCATCCATGGCATTGATTTTATCAATGATTCCAAGGCTACCAATGTTAACAGTGCATGGTATGCGCTCGAAACGGTCGACACGCCGGTAATATGGATAGCCGGAGGAATTGATAAAGGCAATGATTACTCAAAACTGGAGAAACTAGTTGCCGACAAGGTAAAAGCCATTATCTGCCTGGGAGTTGATAACAGCAAAATTATCAAGCTTTTTGCAGATAAGGTGGATGCCATTTACGAAACCCAATCAGCCGAACAGGCTGTACTTACAGCCTATACTATTGGTAAAAAGGGCGATACTGTTTTATTGTCGCCGGCCTGTGCCAGTTTCGATCTTTTTGAAAGCTATGAAGAACGTGGTGATAAATTCAAACAAGCAGTCAGAAATTTATAAAAAAATCACTTTACAAATAAAAATAAATGATTCAGATAGCACCGAAAATAAGTGGGGATAAAGTAATATGGGGAGTTGTAATTATACTCTCCGTGTTCTCCATCCTGGCTGTTTACAGTTCCACTACCACGCTGGCCTACCGTACAAGGCACGGCGATACGGAGTATTATCTGATGAAACATATCGGCCTGCTGTTTTTTGGATTTATCCTGATGTACATTGCTCACAAAATCAAGTATGTGTATTATGCGAAATTATCGCTGATGGCTGTTATTTTTGCTGCCCCGCTCCTGCTGTATACACTTGTTTTCGGTGAAGTGCGCAATGATGCAGCCCGCTGGACTACTTTGCCCGGAGTGGATATCATGTTTCAGCCTTCCGACCTGGCAAAACTGGCGCTTATCATGTTCGTAGCACGTATGCTTGCCAAAAAACAGGAGAATATCAAAGACCTGAAAAGCGCTTTTATTCCGATTTTATTACCTGTTTTGATTATATGCGGGTTGATTTTACCCGCAAACCTCTCGACAGCGGTAATACTTTTTGTAACCTGCTTCGTTTTGATGTTTATCGGAGGAATTAAACTTAAGTATCTTTTTTCTCTTGCAGGCATTGGTATTGCAGCATTAGCATTATTTATTGCTTTCCTGGTTGTTTCACCCAAATCGAGCGGCCGTTTAGGCACATGGCAAAACCGTATTGAAAATTTTGGAGGCAGAGGCGACAATGATGAAAACTTCCAGGTGGAACAGGCAAAAATTGCCATTGCAAACGGCGGAATCCTGGGAAAACTCCCCGGTAACAGCATGCAGAAAAACTTTCTTCCAAATCCATTTAACGACTTTATTTTTGCCATTATCATTGAAGAATACGGTGTGGTGGGAGCCCTCGTAATCGTACTTATGTACCTTATCCTGCTTTACCGGGGAATTCGAATAGCGATAAAAGCGCCCGGGCATTTCGGGGCATTACTGGCCATTGGCGTTACCATAAGTCTTATTATACAGGCATTTGCCAATATGGCCGTTGCGGTGCATCTTGTACCTGTAACCGGGCAACCATTGCCTTTGGTAAGCATGGGTGGAACCAGCATCTGGTTCACCAGCATAGCAATAGGAATAATACTGAGTGTTAGCAAAGATATGGACGAAGCTGACACCACAAAAGAAGGAACAACTAAATTAGAACATGCATCAGTCTGACAACATACGGGTAATCCTAAGCGGAGGCGGTACCGGCGGGCATATATTCCCGGCGGTGGCTATTGCCAATGCCATTAAGCTGGCAGCACCCGCGGCTGAAATTCTGTTTGTTGGTGCTAAAGGCCGGATGGAGATGGAAAAGGTTCCGGCAGCAGGATATCCTATCGAAGGGCTTTGGATCAGCGGGCTGCAGCGCAGGCTCACAGCCGGCAACCTGATGTTCCCGCTCAAAGTTGTTTCAAGTTTATACCATGCCCGTAAAATTATCCGGTCATATAAGCCCGATGTAGTTATAGGCACGGGCGGATATGCTTCGGGCCCTACCCTGCGGATGGCTTCCATTTTGGGAATTCCAACACTCATACAGGAACAAAATTCATTTCCTGGTATTACCAACAAAATGCTTGCTTCGAAAGCCGGTATCATTTGTGTAGCTTATGAGGGAATGGAAAAATTCTTTCCTTCCTCAAAGATCCGGCTTACCGGAAATCCGGTTAGGAGCGATATTGAGTTCAGCACCAACAGCAGGGCGGCAGCTTTATCACATTTTAACCTGAGTGCCGACAAGATCACACTGCTTGTTGTTGGTGGCAGTTTAGGTGCGAGAACCATAAACCATAGTATACATGCCGGATTAAGAATACTGGAATCCGCGAACATCCAGCTGATCTGGCAAACAGGAAAACTTTATGCCATACAAGCTGCAAAAGCCACTGCTGAATACAGTGAAAAAGGGATGATCACAATGCCATTTATAAAAGAAATGGACAAGGCCTATGCCGCTGCAGATATCGTAGTTTCCCGGGCCGGTGCCATTGCTATTTCGGAACTTTGCATCACAGGAAAACCGTCCATACTGGTACCATCGCCAAATGTCGCCGAAGACCATCAAACCAAGAATGCGCTTGCCCTTTCAACCCGAGATGCAGCCATACTCGTAAAAGATTCAGAAGCGCCACTGAAACTGATCAGCACCATCACGGCACTGGCATCAAACTTTGCAGAGCAAAAGAATCTCAGTACAAATATAAGTTCTATGGCAATACGGAATTCGGCAGGCCGGATAGCCGAACATGTTTTTGAACTTGCATCGAAACACAAAAATAAGTAAGCAGTACATGTTGTTAAAAATTAAAGAACATATAATTTATTTCCTCGGTATCGGAGGCATTGGCATGAGTGCGCTGGCACGCTATTTTCTTGCCAAAGGCTACCAGGTGCATGGGTACGATCGTACTTCTACTTCCCTTACAACCCAACTCGAGAACGAGGGGATGAATATCCACTACCACGAAGATGCTGCCCTGATTCCTGCCGAAACCGGGCTTGTGGTTTACACACCCGCTATACCCTCATCTAACTCAGAATTGCAATACCTTCGGAAATGCGGTGTCCGAATGATGAAGCGAGCCGAAGTTCTGGGAATGCTTTCATCCGAATACAAAACCATAGCCTGTGCCGGAACCCATGGAAAAACAACCACTTCAAGCATGGTTTCGTATCTTTTGCAACAATCAGAAGTTGGTTGCCAGGCTTTCCTCGGTGGTATATCGCTAAATTTCGAAACAAATCTGCTCATCACCGAATCATCACCTTTCATGGTAGTGGAAGCTGACGAATACGACAGGTCGTTTCTGCAGTTGCATCCGTATATTGCAATAATTACCAGTATCGATTCCGACCACCTGGATATTTACGATAACCTGGAAGCAGTGCTCGAAGCTTTCAGCAGTTTCACAGGAAATATTGTACCGGATGGTGCGTTGATTATAAAGAAAGGGCTGGAACTTCCCTTGCAAATCAATGTAGATGCTAATGTATACCGCTATGCCGTAAACGCTGAGGCTGATTTCTATGCCACTGATCTCCGTCTGGTTAACGGGCACTACCAGTTCGATTTAAATTATCCCAACGGGAAAATAGATAACCTTTTACTTGGAATTCCCGGCCTGTACAATGTCGAAAATGCAGTAGCCGCATTGGCTGCAGCAATCCTGGCAGGCGCTACTCCCGACGAATTAAGCAAAGGACTCGCCACGTTTAAAGGCGTAAAGCGCAGATTCGACATCCGGGTAAACGAACAAAACATAGTGTACATCGACGATTATGCCCATCATCCTGAGGAGATAAAAGCATGTATCAGTTCAGCAAGGGATATGTTTCCGGGACGGAAGCTGACGGGGATTTTTCAGCCACATTTATTCTCCCGCACCCGGGATTTTGCGGCTGAATTTGCAACAAGTTTATCTCTGCTGGATGAAATCCTGCTTTTACCCGTTTACGCGGCCCGTGAACTTCCTATACCCGGAATTGATTCGGAAATGCTTTTAGCATTGATAAGTAATGAAAATAAACACCTGGTGCAAAAGTCAGATATCCCTGAATATTTTAAAGGGAAACAAACAGAAATACTTTTAACCATGGGTGCCGGCGATATTGACACACTCGTGGAACCTATTGAATCATTCTTCTTATCCAATAAAATCTGAACAAATGAAAATATTGGTCAAAATATTGCTCATTACTTTATGGATTGCTATAGCTGCAGGCGTTGTAGTGATGATGAGTTTTGCCAATGTGAGTCATGAGGAAAAGAAATGCCGGGGAATAAACTGCAGAATTGATTACAGGGGAGCCCAACCCTTAATGAGCGGCAACGACCTCATAGCTGATATTAACAATAGATTTGGAAAACCACAGTCGAAAACAATCGGAGAAGTAGATATAACCTCTATCGCGGCATATGTAAAAAAGAATCCATACCTCGAAAACACGGATGTTCTTCTTACGGTTGAGGGCGACATTATGATAAAGGCAGATCAGTGTATGGCTGTTATCAGGTATTTCACAACAGAAGGAAATCAGCATTATCTGGACAAGAACGGACGGATTATGCCTATAAATCCTGACTTCCCTTATAAGGCCCTTATAGCCAGCGGAACTATTGAAAGTCCTTTAAAGGATGGAAAAAATATTTATTCAGTCCCTGATTCAAATCATGTGTTGCGGGCCGAATTAAAAAGCCTTTATGATATTCACCTGCTGGCCGGGATTATAAATAACGACAGCACCCTTAAAGCGTTGATCGAACAGGTTTATATTACATCCTCCGGCAAGATCCAGCTTGTTACCAAAGCAGGCTCGCATATTGTATATATGGGCGATACCACGGATGCTGCAGAAAAACTGGAAAATCTTATGTATTTCTATAAACTTGGCCTGGTAAAAACCGGGTGGAACAAATACGCCAAATTAAATCTGGAATATAAAAATCAAATAGTGTGCACCAAATAAATTAGAAGCTATGCAATCGGAAATTGTAGTCGGGTTAGATATTGGAACAACAAAAATTGCCGCCATTGCGGGACGCCGCAACGAATTCGGTAAAATCGAAGTATTAGGATACGGACATACCGAATCTATTGGGGTGCGCCGCGGAGTGATCACCAATATCGAAAATACAGTAAATTCAATACAAACGGCTATCAAGGAGGCCCAGGTTCACTCAAAAGTCACAATCCGGACAGTGAATGTAGGGATTGCCGGGCAGCATATCCGCAGTATTCAGCACAGAGCCAGCACCATACGGCCTGATCCTGAAAATGAGATCAGCCAGGACGATATCGACCGCTTTACCTCCAGCATTTATAATATTGCCATGAATCCCGGCGAAAAAATAATTGATGTGCTGCCGCAGGAATTTATTATCGATGGCGAAGCCGGGGTAAAAGATCCCAAAGGCATGCTTGGGCACCAGATGAGTGCAAGTTTTCATATTGTTACTGCCCAAACATCGGCAGCTCAGAATATTATGAAATGCATCGAAAAATCAGGATACAATCTCCAGCACATGATCCTGCAACCCCTTGCCTCTGCCGAAGCTGTTCTTAGCCTCGACGAAAAGGAAGCCGGCGTTGTGCTTGTTGATATAGGGGGCGGAACAACAGATGTCGCTATTTTTCTTGATGGAATCATCAGGCATACAGCGGTAATACCTTTTGGGGGCGAAATCATTACCGAAGATATTAAGGCGGGATGCAGTATCATTAAAAAACATGCTGAAGATCTGAAAGTAAAATTCGGTTCGGCACTGGCAAGCGAAAACCGTGCCGAAGAAGTGGTAGCCATTCCCGGGTTAAGAGGCCGTGCACCTAAAGAAATAACGTTGAAGAATCTTGCCAAGATCATCCAGGCCCGGATGGAAGAAATTATCGAAGCTGTGTACCAGGAAATCAAAAGTACAGGTCTCGAAAAAAGACTCATTGCCGGTATTGTTCTTACAGGGGGAGGTGCATTGCTCAAACATATTGAACAACTTACCCAGTTTATAACAGGAATGGATACTCGTATTGGATATCCCAATGAGCATCTGGCAAGTAATTCGGCCGAAGAAATGACCAGCCCGATGTATTCCACTGCCCTGGGACTCGTCCTGATGGGGATGCAACGTACTGATATAACGCGCATTAAAAACGATGTTACAAAACCCGAAGATGCCTTGAAAGAGTCAAAAGCACCAAAACCAAAATCAAACAAAGTATCCGACTGGCTCGACAAGTTTTTTGGCGACGGGATCAGTTAATAATTAACAATTATTTTGTTAGTAAATTTTTAAGGAAAGAAAGTAACACGAGTATTAAACATTTAATTTTAGGGGGAGAAAAATGACTGAAATGCTAAAATTCGACAAGCCTGACGAACAGGCTCCAATCATAAAAGTAATAGGCGTAGGTGGCGGCGGAAGCAATGCTGTTTCGTACATGTATACACAGGGTATAAAAGGTGTTGATTTCTATATCTGCAATACTGATTCTCAGTCGCTTAACAGATGCGAAGTACCGAATAAAATAAGGCTTGGGAACACGGGCCTTGGTGCCGGGGCCAATCCAACAGTAGGCAGGGATGCTGCCATTCTGATTGCCGACGAGATCAGGGAAATATTATCCCACAACACTTCGATGTTATTCATCACTGCAGGTATGGGTGGAGGAACAGGCACCGGGGCGACTCCAATTATCGCGCAAATAGCGAAAGAACTGGGGATACTCACTGTTGGTATCATAACTAAACCCTTCAGTTTTGAAGGTCGTAAGCGTGAACTCCAAGCAACTGCCGGGATTGAAGAACTAAAAAAGTATGTTGATACTACGCTTGTTATCTGCAACGACAAATTGCTTGATATGCAAGGCGATATGAAGTTGAGCCAGGCATTCGGGAAAGCTGACAATGTATTGACCATTGCCGCAAAAGGCATTGCCGAAATTATTACAGTAACCGGCCGCATAAATGTCGATTTCGAGGATGTGAAAACCGTAATGCAAGGCAGTGGAAAAGCAATCATGGGTGCCGGTATTGCCAATGGGCCGGATCGAGCGGTTAAAGCTGTTGAGATGGCATTAAATTCGCCCCTGCTTGATGATACTGATATTAAAGGCGCTGCAAATGTACTGCTCTATATCACTTCCGGTAAAAATGAAATTTCGCTCGAAGAACTCAATGATATCACGGGCTATATCACTTCGCGAACCGGCGAGGATGCCAATGTAATCTGGGGCGACGGAGTGGATGACAATCTCGAGGACGAAATCTCTATAACACTTATTGCTACAGGGTTTAGCAGGCCTGTTGTTACGGTACATCCGCTTAATGAGGTAAAAAATACCCTTTATGAGCCACAGGTTCGCAAGGTTGAAACAATCAGTGAAGTGCAGATGGTGGTTGAACCGGTTACCCCGGAAAAAAGCACAGAAGAGCATGCATGGACAATGCCGGAAATAACAGCAAGCAATACTCCTCCTACGCTTTTTAACGAAAGTGCAGCAGATAAATCTGAAAAAACTGCAGAAAAGAACCTTCAGAATCCAGAGCCGATTGAGATAACGTCATTTTTCCGCCAGGAACCTGAATTTGAGATTGTAAATCCCGCTCCGAAACCAGAGGCAAAGGCCCCGGCTTACGGTAATAAAAATGATGATAAGCAGATAGTAGAACAGGAGGATCAGCGACTGGATCGCATCAATAAGCTTAAGAACCTAAGTCACAAAACCTTAAGCCCTTCAAACGTAGAAGAAATGGAAAGGGTTCCCGCATACATGCGCCGCAATGTGGATTTGCCTGAATCGAGCCAACTGAACGAAAACAATGTATCAAGGTATACGCTTGGCACCGATGGCAATAACAATGGAGCTCTGAGGGAAAACAATTCGTTCCTGCATGATAATGTGGATTAATTGTTTGTAAGTCGGAAGACGGAAGTCGGAAGTCGGAAGACCGGAGTTTAAATACACCTAATATTAACATGATCAGAAAGCTCATTCAATAAGTAAAATATATTATTTAGGACGCTTCCGACTTCCGACTCCCAGCCATTTAAGTTACAATACAACAACAAAAACGAAATCTCAGAAATACCCATGGAACTGGAAATACTCATCAACGAGGATATAAAGCAGGCAATGATCCACAAGGACAAGGAAAAACTTGAAGCCTTACGATCAATAAAAGCTGCTTTACTGCTCGAAAAAACCGGTAAAGACGTAACCGGTGGTATTATTCCGGAAACAGTGGAATTGAAGATGCTGCAGCGCCTGGTAAAGCAACGCCGCGAAAGCGCTGAGATTTACAAATCCCAGGGGCGGCCCGACCTTGCCGAACCCGAAATCTTCCAGGCCGCCATTATCGAAAAATACCTGCCCGAGCAACTGAGCGACGACGAAGTGATAGCCATTGTGAAGAAAGTTATAACTGATACCGGGGCAACAGGCATTAAAGATATGGGAAAGGTGATGGGCATAGCAAGCAAACAGGTTGCCGGAAAAGCTGATAATAAAATGATTTCCGAAATTATAAAGAAACTACTTCCATAAACTAAATACATCTTCAACCAACTAATTCAGAAAACCCTGTGGACTCCTGCAGGGTTTTTTGTTATTTTGATATTATAACATCTAAAAATCTTATGGCTCATTCACTATGACGCTTGCTGATAAACATATTTTAAAGATGCTTTTATACATCTTACTTTAATAATTCTGATATTTGATGTTTATATTCTATTATATATCGTTATATTTGCGATTCAAATCGCTATATCATGATAAATAGAATTTTAACTACTACTCTTCTTGATAAAATAAATACGGTAAAGCTATTTTGGTATTTGGTCCGAGGCAAGCAGGAAAAACTACCATGTTCCAACAGTTACTATATGACCAAAAACAGGTTTTATGGCTAAACGGCGACGAAACTGATGTGCAGAAGATATTTGAAAATGTTAGTTCAGATCGGCTTAAGGCAATTTTTGGCGATAATAAAATCATTGTAATTGATGAAGCCCAACGAATATCTAATATCGGAATTGGCCTCAAACTAATTACAGATCAACTTAAGGATATACAACTTTTTGCAACCGGTTCTTCAGCATTTGAACTGGCTAACCGTACACAAGAGCCGCTAACCGGCCGAAAATGGGAATATTTTCTTTATCCGTTATCGTTTGGCGAGATGGCTGCACATCATGGTTTACTTACTGAAAAACGTTTGATCCCTCACCGTCTAATTTATGGTTCATATCCTGAAATAATTAATAATCCCGGCAAAGAAAAGGAAGTACTCCGGCATCTGACAGACAGCTTTTTATACAAAGATCTTTTAATGGTTGAGGGGATGAAGAAACCGGCTAAACTTATTCCTTTATTACAGGCCTTAGCCTTTCAGGTTGGTAATGAGGTTTCGTATAATGAACTGGGACGTACAGTTGGACTCGACAACCAGACGGTAGAAAAGTATATTGATATGCTTGAGAAAACCTATGTCATTTTTCGAGTTGGTGCGTTGAGCCGGAATTTGCGTAAAGAGCTAAAACTTGGCCGAAAGATTTATTTTTATGATAATGGTATCCGCAATGCCTTGATTGCCCAGTTTGGCCCAATCGAATTACGGCCTGATAAAGGTGCTCTATGGGAAAATTATCTTATGACAGAAAGACGGAAATACAATCACTATAAAGGATTGTGGATTAATCCGTATTTCTGGCGTACGCAGGATCAACAGGAAATTGACTATATTGAAGAGTTAGCAAACATACATAAAGTACGGAGCCGAAAGTGTTCAGAAAATTGAGAATTTAAATAACGACAATGCTTCATTTTTTTATTAAGTACAGACAGATCGCAGAATTATTAACAAGATAAAATCAAAAAATCAAACAACGACATGAAAAAAACAATTATTATTATCATTGCACTAGTTGCAACTCTTAGCTTAACAGCGCAAGAAAACACACAAAAATTTGACTTTAAGATTGGATCAGGTTTAGGATTTATGGGAAGTGGTGATTTAATTGCATTATGTTTTGAAAATGAACTAAATTACAAACTAAACAATTATTTCTCGACTTCTTTGAGTTTGAGTATGGGGAGAAGTGTTGAATTCAAAGGAAGGCATAACGATTACTTACAAGGAAGTTTAAACATATTCATATCTCCTTTTAGAAATGACAAAAGAAATAATTTCAAAATTGGACTCGGTTATACAAGAATTAACGAAACAGTAACTTATCTATCTTCTTCTTACTCTTACCCTGACACATATATAAACGAATTTAAGTATTGGGGGAGCTCTATAAACGGATTTAATATGATAATTGAAAATGAATACAAAATCACGTCGAGATTTTTAATAGGAGGAAAACTCTTTGTTACTGGTGGAATTGATGAAGGCGGAATTGTAAGCGGTGGAATGTTAAAATTAGGTATTGTATTATAAAGACAAATGTACGTTTGCTAATAAATAGGAATATGAGCGGCGTGCAACGCCCAGCGATTATTCCCGGTTGAACTACATCCCGGAAAATATTACCAGAAATTCACGCTATGTACTTACTGACGGTTTTTGATTTATTAGTTGCTGAAATACAGGGAAATAGGGGATATTTTTCTAATACTGAAAACATATATGATCCAATAG
>JBBQSY010000019.1:0-45724 GCA_038213495.1 Bacteroidales bacterium | reverse complement strand
CAACCATACTGTTTATTCCCGAAAAAGGGGCTGCCCCTACCGTGCCAAAGAGCTACTCATTTGGCGGTTCATTCTCTTACCTCGATCCTTTTACCGGTGTAACTGTCACCAGACCTTTGTTCCCGGTAACCCTGGATGTAAGTCCAAGTCCGGATCTTTTTCTGCACTATTTTATGCAGCGCGATATACTGGGGGATGATCCTCTTACTGTGGCTATTGAGCCAATTATTCCGGCCGAACTGGCAGTTATGATTCAGAATAACGGCTATGGTACGGCTAATGGCGTACGCATCGAGTCAGCTCAGCCTGAGATTGTTGAGAATCAAAAAGGATTAGCCATTAATTTTGCACTTATTGGTTCAAATCTTAACGGACAATCCCGCCAATTAGGCCTTACAAATATTGATTTTGGCAATATAGCTCCCAAATCTGCAGCAATCGGTCAATGGTGGTTTACCAGTGATCTGCTCGGTCATTTCGTTAATTACGATGCCAAAGTTACCCATCTCGATAGCCGTGGTAATCCTGATCTGAGTCTTATCAGCGGGGCAACCCTTCATGAACTGATCCGGAGCATACGGGTGTACGACGGAGTGGAAGACGGCATAAATGATTTCCTGGTAAATGAAGTGCAGGACGCCAAAGAAACACCTGATGCCATCTATTTGTCAAATGGCGGGGTGTTGGATGTTTATCCGGCTTCGGGGATGACGGCAAGCGGATCAATCACTGCTCCTGCATTTGAGACAGATTTGCTTGTTACACCATCTAAAATCGGCTGGAACTATCAGAAAATGACAGATCCGGGCAATGGCACATATAAAGTTGTAAGTGTGACCCGCGAAGATGGCCAGGTGATCCCGCTGAAAAATGTTTGGCAAACCTTTGTTACCCTCCCCGATGGCAAGGAACCAATTTACGAAAACATGCTTCATTTCACTGATATATTTAAAAGCGCGGATCCGGTCCATTACAAAATCAGGTACACACCCAAAGACCAGGCAGTACCGACAATTGTGCGCATCGACAGTATTCCTGAAAAATTTGTTTCAAAACCTGTAACTACAGCGGTAGTTGTGTTTAGCAAACCCATTGATCCAGCTACTTTTACCTACGAAGATATGACTTTGCGTGTTCAGGGAGGACCGGATTTAATGGATGCATCGGTAACGGTTACAAAGCTTGATGCAACTACATTTAAAGTTAATTTTGGTTCGAAGACACTGGCCGATGGTTACTATGTTCTTAATGTGCAGACTGCTCAGATCAGTGATCTGACAGGAACTTTCGGAGAAGTCGGAAAACAGGCCACCTGGACCCAGTTTGCACATATTCCTTTTGTTGAGTCTTTTATCGGACTCCCGGATAGTGCGGTCAGTACTCCCGTTGATTTTATCCTGCTGCGTTTCAATGTGCCGGTTGATTTGTCAACATTACTTCCTGAACGCTTTACCTGGAAACGAAACGGGAACACTGTTGCGGGATTGGCGACCATCACTGCTATGGATATGGAAGGTAAATTATTCAAACTTTCAGAATTGACGGCCTTTTTACCGGGTGACGGAAAATACTCCCTTGCTATTGATCTTCCTAACATCACTTCGCTCGAAGGAGTTCATGGTGCCGTGGTACAAACTGTTCAATGGGAAATAGACCATACACCTCCTGTGGTTAGTAAAATCATACTGAATAAAACAGGTGGATTTGATTCACAGCACGTAACCGGCATCGAAATCCAATTCAACGAACCGGTGAAAGGCTTCAGCCTGTCTTCAATCGAATTGTGGAAAGACGGGCAACGACAGCCTCTATCGCAATTAACTCTTACGCAACAATCTGGAAGTACTTACATCTTCACACAGTTCCGCCTGCTTACCTATTACGACGGCAATTATACGCTGAAAGTCAAAATGGATGGAGTTGCCGACAAAGCAGGAAATGCAGCTTCCGGAATCACTGAGCGGAAATGGCTTGTTTTGCGGAAAGCACCCAAAGCAGTTACAGGGTTGCGGATATCTCCTGACTTAGGGTTTTCGGATACCGATGCTGTAACCGCCACCGGAACTGTATCGGCCATTATGACTGTGAATGAACCTTTTTCAAGGATACAAATATACCAGAATGATATCGGAACCCGTACCTTATTGGCCGACGTCCTAAATGCAAACACCGGCTTGCTAAGTGTGCCGGTGCAATTCACACGGACAGGAAACCTGGTATTGGAAGCACATTGCCTGGATAGCCTTACAAATGAGGCAGTTACATCGCTTCCGGTATATATCGACGAAGCATCACTCCTTGCGAACTGGAAGAATATCCCTGCACTTGCGCAGGCGGCGCAGCCTGATTCGGTATTGCTTGAATTCTCCGATAAGTTGCTGGATGATTCGGCTTTGAAAAATTATCTGAAATTCGGCCGAAACGGGCAGGATATTGCAAAGGATAACATTACCATCAGTAAAGCATCCGACAAACTGTATGTTTTGAAAGGGATCAGCCTGGCTGGTAGCAGTGGCGGAAGTTATTCCTTGTCTGTCGATCTTACGAAACTTCAGAAGTATAACAGTGGTAAGCCGGGATTATCAGTTCCTAAGGCCCTGTGGACAATCGTAAGACCAAACCAGGCACCTGTGGCTAAAGCCGGGCCGGATCAAAGTGTGAATGAAGGGGAGTTGGTAACCCTCGACGGAAGCCTGTCTTCAGATCCTAACAACGACCTGCTGACCTATACATGGACTGCTCCGGCTGGAATCGTGCTGAGTTCCGCTACTGTTGTCAATCCTACGTTCTATGCGCCTTATGCAATAAGCGATACATATTATACGCTATACCTGGTAGTTAATGATGGAATGGTTAATTCCGATCCTGTATCCGTAACAGTACTTGTTAAGGAATCTTCAAATGTTGGATTTGAGGTTGGCAAAAACCTTGTTCTTAAAGTCTATCCAAATCCCACAACCGGAATTTTCAATGTCGAAATTTCACCAAACCAGGGTAAAAATTCGGAGATTTCGGTACTGAATATGCTGGGTGCCGAAATTTTAAAGAAAGAATTCAGCGGAGAAACGAAATTCCAGATCGATCTCTCGAACCAGGTAAGCGGAATTTATTTGCTTAAAATCTCCGGCAACGATCAGCATCAGATCAGTAAGATTATACTGAGGAAGCAATAAACCGGATCAAAAAAAAAGATCATTAGATATTTTAGATGTCAATGATTCTTGAACAAAAAAAATGACCGCCTGCGTATCTACATGATATACAGGCGGTTATTTTAATGAAATATCTGAAGATAAATTCACCCTCCCAATTGACGAAGAAGGCTTCTGACGTCCGATACATCATTAACGTAGTATTTTGCGGCAGTTGATTTTGTCCCGACCTTGATTGTAAAGGATGATTCGGGCAATGCATTAAAAGTATATTCATCCGTCCAGTCGTCGCCCAGGGCCAGCATAAAATCAAATTTTACATTCCCGATTTTGATAAGTGCTGCCCTGCCCTTGTTAATTCCTGCATTTTTAATTTCTATCACTTTATCGCCATCCATAATTTCAAGATTCAGGTTTGCCAGGTAATCTTTTAAATCGTCTTTTGACTCCCAGGCACGCTGCTGGCCCATATCAGGATCAGTTCCACGGTAATGCCACACCAGCGAATAGTTTTTGTATTCAATAAACGAGCGCGGTGTACGGTCCACAAAATACTGCAAAACGGGTTCAATAATTTTCATCCATTGCCTGTCAATCTGGTCGGTCATTTTCCAGGCTTCGTCCGGATTTTTACTCCATACTCCATGTTCCGCAATAAATGCCAGCCTGGGGTAATTGTCGAACCACTTTGTTAAAGTCTCCTTATCTCTTCCACTTATGATCACCACTGTATTTTTTTCTACAGAAATAAGTTTTTCAATAATTGTGTACAGTTCCTTGTCGGGCATGGCCATCTGAGGATCTTTATGAAATCCCGTCAAGGTGCCGTCGTAGTCGAGAAAAATAATTCTCCTTTCCGCATTTTTATAATTCTCCACCAATTCGCCAATTACCAGGTCGTTAACCTTTCGCGTTAAATTGGCAGCCTGAAGACTTTTCACACTTTCAAGTCCGGCAATGAAATCACTTGCCCATCGCTCTTCATTATATATACTAAGCCTCTTCTGCATAATCGAAATGCGCTCTGCCTGTTCTGCAACAGGCATATTCAACGCTTGTTTAATCGCTTCGGCAACCTCAGCCCGGTTGTTGGGATTTACAATGATGGACTCACCCAATTCCTTGGCCGCCCCTGCCATTTCGCTCAGTATAAGCATTCCGGTTTCATCCGTTCTGCAAGCCAGGTATTCCTTGGCATTCAGATTCATTCCATCGCGGGTGGGCGTAATAAGTGCGATGTCGGCACTGTTATATAATTCAATCATTTCGAACCTGCTGAGTGGCCTGAAGAAATATGAAACCGGCATCCATCCTATGCTTCCGAACCTTCCGTTAATACGCCCGACCAATTCATCCGTTTGCTTTTTCAAATCCATATAATCCGGAACCGTTTTCCGGGATGGAATTACGAAAAGGAAAAGGCAAACCTTACCAATGTAAACCGGGTATGTTTCGAGGAATAGCTCAAAAGCCTTCAGCCTGTCAGGGATTCCTTTGGTGTAATCCAGTCGGTCGATGGAAAGAATAATTTTACGATTTTTATCCTTTCTGATGTATTCAGTTAATTCTTTCTGAATTTCCGATTTCGTTATGCTGCTGTTTTGAGCCAGTTTCAGTGCTGTGCTGTTGAAAAAATCATAATCAATTCCTTTTGGAAAAGCATCAACCATGGTAATGCGCTCGTTTAAGCGGATGCGGTTAAAAAATGTTTCGTGCCCGAGTAACCTGCGCACACAACTCATAAAATGCCTTTGATAATCATAGGTATGGAAGCCGATTAAGTCGGCCCCCAGCATGCCATAGAGCAATTCCATCCGCCAGGGTAAGAGGCGGAATATTTCGAACGACGGAAAAGGAATATGCTGGAAATAACCAATTGAAACTGTGGGTAATTTTTCGCGGATTAACTTTGGGAGCAGCATCAGATGATGATCATGAATCCAGATAACATCATCCGGCCTGGCGTATTTTAAAATGATTTCTGCGTATACCTGGTTTACTTTCTTATAGGCTTCCCAATCCGTTGGATTATATGTTGGGATCTGTGTAAAATAATTGAAAAGAGGCCAGATCGTATTATCGCAAAAACCTTCCAGAAACTCATTCCTTAAACGCTTGTCGAGATAAACCGGGATACAGTTGTCTTTTCTTAAATTGTTGTCGATGCTGATCTTTTCAGTTTCACTAATTTCGTCGATATTTACTCCTGCTGTACCTATCCATTTTATATCAAAGGATTCGTAAAACTGTTTCAATCCTGAATATATTCCATCCGTTGCAGGTCCTAATTCTTTCTTACCATCCACTTCAGTTACCTGCATGGGCAACCTGCTCGAGATCACAAATAGTCTTTTCATGCGTTATTTATTTTGCAGTTATTTATCATTCTTCCACGGATCAGTTTAATTTTCTCCCGGGAATATAAAGATACGGAAACTTAATCATTGTAAATCTGAGAAGGATCATTTAATTCCGGATGCAGACGGTCATAGATTTTACACTTATGCAACTCGCTTGTAGCCTGTTTATTATCTGCACTTTAATATTGCGCTTAATATTTATAAAATTACTTCCTTTCAGGATTTTTCAGTCATTCACTTATCAATAAAATACGACTTTGCAGCGTTCCGCTTTTTGCCTGCAGTACGGCCTGCTAAGAACCCGGATTAATCATTTTCCCTCTCTAAAAAAAATCTTACCTTTGGCATGTAGTTTTTTCACGTTACCATTTATGAAATTCAGTGATATCATAGGCCTTGAGCCTTTGAAACAACGCCTGAAAAGGACTGTTCTCGACAATCGTGTAAGCCATGCCCAGCTTTTCCTGGGGCCCGAAGGTTCGGGGAAACTGGCACTTGCTATTGCCTATGCCCAATATATCAATTGCCGTAACCGGACACCCGAGGATTCATGCGGCGAATGTCCATCGTGTAAAAAATATACCAAACTCATCCATCCTGACCTTCATTTTCTATATCCGATCAACAGCACCAAAGAAGTTACAGGTACAAAAATTTTATGTAAAGATTTTATAGCTCCCTGGCGGGAATTTCTACAGCAAAACAAATATTACGTTTCGTTGCCCGACTGGTACGAGAAAATAGGGATTGAAAAGAAGCAGGGATTTATAAATGCCGAAGATGCCGACGGCATAAACCGCACCCTGGCATACAAAGCCTATGAAGCTGAGTATAAGGTGATGGTTATTTGGATGGTTGAAAAAATGAATGTTACCTCGGCGAATAAGCTGCTTAAAAACCTGGAAGAACCACCTGATAAGACATTGTTTATCCTGATATCCGAAAACCAGGATCAGATCATAGCTACCATACTTTCGAGGGCCCAACTCATAAAGATTCCACGCATCAGCGATGAAGACATTAAACAGGCATTAGTCAATCAACATGATGTTGAAACTTCGGTTGCATCGAAAATTGCCCGCCTGGCGGACGGGAATTATACCGCTGCCTTAATGCTTGCCGGGAAAACCGGACAGGGAACCACTACACTCGAAACCGAACAGGAACGTTTTAATATTTTCCGCGAATGGATGCGGCGTTGCTTTACCATAGCAGGTAACCTGAAAGATTATGACAAACTACAGGAAACACTCCCTTCGCTCATCGGCGACGGAAGCCGCGAAAAACAAAAAGAAATGCTGGCATATGGCTTGCATATCTTCAGGATATGCCTGCAATACAATGTTGGTAATCACCACCTGGTAAAACTCGACGGTGAAGAACTTGATTTTGTGAAAAAATTCTCCCCATACATTCATCCGCAGAACATCGAAAAATTCGATGAGGAATTCAACAGGGCTATCTTTCACATCGAGAGAAATGCAAATGCACAAATTGTTTTAACTGACCTTTCGCACCTGATAGCCAGAATATTAAAAATTCCGGCTATACCGCTGGCCAAAAAAGTTTAAATTTGCCCTGTTTTACCGGAAAACATTGTAAAAATGGCTCCTTAATACGCTTCCGGAATATACTAATACTGCAATACCTTCGTTTATTCAACACGAGTGATAACGGAGGAAAGATCGTTACCCAACATGGAAGAAAACATACAACTAAATATACCGAATAAGGCAAATCTGGGATCACGGGGCTGTTGCAGCAACAGCAATCCGTTACTTGGCCGTTCCGGCGCTGAACAAAAATGTGCCAAACTGGCAACCTACGATTGGCTGAAACACCTTCCCTTACCCGGGAATACTCTAAAATTTGATTGCGCTGAGGTCAGGTTCAAGAACAACCACAAGGACTTTTTCCGTGTTCCGCCCGGGCTTTCAATTCACAACGGCGATATTGTAGCCGTTGAGGCATCACCAGGTCACGACATTGGAATCGTTACACTCACTGGTGAATCCGCCAGGCTGCAGATGATTCGCAAGAGTGTGAATCCGGCAAAGGAAGATATCCGTAAGCTCTATCGCAAAGCCAAGCAGGCCGATGTGGATAAATGGCTTAACGCCATATCGCACGAACACGCTGCCTTATATAAAACCAGGGTTGCAGCATTAAAAATTGGCCTGAAAATGAAGGTGAATGATGTTGAATACCAGGGTGATGACACTAAGGCAATCTTTTTTTATACCGCCGAAGACAGGGTCGATTTCAGGGAACTGATAAAAATACTGGCGGATGAACTGAAGATCAGGATTGAAATGCGGCAGATTGGTATGCGGCAGGAAGCCAGCCGCTTAGGAGGAATTGGTTCGTGTGGACGAGAATTATGTTGTTCGACCTGGATAAGCGGTTTCCATTCAGTGTCCACTTCATCGGCGCGTGTGCAGCAGCTTTCACCTAACCCCCAGAAACTGGCCGGACAATGTTCGAAACTCAAATGCTGTCTTAATTACGAAGTTGAAGCTTACAACGATGCACTGAAGGGATTTCCTGATGAAAATGCTGTGCTTAAAACCAAACAGGGAGATGTTCTTTTACAGAAAATCGATGTCTTTGGCGGAACCATGTGGTTTGGCTATAAGGGAAAAGAACACGAAATGTTTGCTCTCACTGTCGACAGGGTAAAAGAAGTAATTGCACTGAACAAATCAGGCAAGATTCCTGAAAAAATTGAAGATTTCACTATCAGGCAGGATAAAAAACCATCTATCAGCCTTGTTGTTGCAAGCGAAGATCTTCACCGTTTTGATAAAAAGAAATAATCACACTCGTTTCTGATGACTGATAAATCGTTTAAGGCTCTTTGTATTATTCTTTTCCGGTATCCGGTTATGCTGGTTTCAGTTTTACTATTTATTATGACCCTGGGTATTACGGCATGCAACTCAGATGTGTTTCAGAATGAGACCGTGCATCTGAAAGATAGCGAATGGAAAGAGGCGGATACCCTCTTTTACTCTTTCGATTCAAAAGATTCACTTTCGTTGTATGATTTTTATTTTGAGATCCGGAATACAACAGATTACGACATGCAGAATCTATACATATTTATCACGGCATACTATCCCGGCAATACTTTTTCGCGCGATACCGTGGAATGCATACTGGCAGCCCCCGACGGCAAATGGTACGGTAAAGGAATGGGCAAACACAAGGACAACAGGTTCCTTTTCCGTAAGGGTGTGCGGTTCCGCAAACCGGGAAACTATGTTATTGCTGTTAACCAGGCAATGCGTAAGGAAAACCTGAAAGGCATCTCGAATGTAGGAATACTCATAAAGAAGCAAGCTAACTGAGTGCAAATCACTGACAGAAAGAAGTTTAAATAATGAAAAAAAAACTGAATGAAAACGAATGGGTGAAAAGATTCTGGAAATGGTTCTTCTTTTCCCTGCTGTTTATTGCACTGTTTTTTACGGCTCTGTCCTTTGGATGGCTAGGGTTTATGCCTTCTTTTGAGGAGCTCGAAAATCCCAAAAGCAAACTTGCTTCCGAGGTTATTTCAGCCGATCAGAAAGTACTCGGATCATTTTATCTCGAGAACCGTTCCAATATCCATTATTCGGAATTATCTCCCTGGCTGGTTAAAGCGCTGATTGCAACCGAAGATGCACGTTTCGAGAAACATTCAGGCATCGACAGCAAAGCCATCGCCAGGGCGGTTATAGGCATGGTTACCGGTTCCGATAAAGGAGGAGGAAGCACAATAACACAACAGTTGGCGAAAAATCTTTTTCCTCGTGAGCAACATTACACGATATTTGGAACTGGCTTTGCAAAGCTAAAAGAATGGGTCACGGCCATTAAACTTGAACGGAACTATACCAAGGAAGAAATTCTGGCCTTATACCTCAATACTGTTGATTTCGGGAGCCTGGCATACGGAGTAAAATCTGCATCCAAAACCTATTTTGACAAAACACCTGCTGAGCTCAATATACAGGAATCGGCCACGCTGATAGGCCTCCTGAGAGCTCCATCCTTTTACAGCCCTGTTCGTAATAAAGAGCGTTCGAAGAAGCGTCGTGAAGTGGTACTTAGCCAAATGGTGGTAAATGAATATATTACTGAAAAACAATACGATTCGGTGCGTGTTTTGCCCCTCGACATGTCGCAATACACTTTACAGGATCACAACAGCGGTCCCGGAACTTATTTCAGGGAATATATGCGACAGGCGCTAATGGCTGAAAAACCTGAAAAAGATAATTATGACAGTCCTGATGATTATATGGCCGATTCTGTGCGATGGCAGCGTGATCCGGTGTTTGGCTGGGTTTCAAAAAACAGGAAAGCCGACGGCACATATTATAATCTTTACAAAGACGGACTCAAAATATATACCACCATTAACTCACATATGCAGCGGTATGCCGAAGAAGCCGTAAATGAGCATATGTCGAAAGACCTCCAGCCTGCATTTTACAAGCATTGGAAAGGAAATTCGCATGCACCCTACGACCTTTCGGATACCAAAGAAATCCAGAAGTTGCTGCTTACCTCAAAAAAACGCGCGGACAGGTACCGCAACATGAAAAAAGATGGCATCCCGAACGACTCCATTGAACTTGCGTTTAAAACGCCGATACCTATGAGGGTATTTGCCTGGAAAGGAGATATCGATACTGTAATGAGCCCGATGGATTCCATAAAGTATCACAAGTGGTTTTTACATGTCGGCCTGATGTCGATGGAACCTCAAACCGGGTACGTGAGGGCTTATGTCGGCGGAATAAATTTCAGGACTTTTAAATACGATCATGTTGTGGTAGCCCGCAGGCAGGTTGGTTCTACATTTAAACCTTTCGTTTATACCGTTGCCATGCAGGATGGACAAATGTATCCATGCTCACAGGTTCCCAATGTTCAGTATTCAGTTGAAGCAAACGGGAAATTGTGGTCCCCGTCCAATTCGAGCCATTACAAGGAAGGCCAGATGGTTACTTTAAAAGAAGCCCTTGCCAATTCAATTAACTGGATCTCGGCATACCTGATCAAGCGATTTTCGCCTGAAGCCGTGATAAAGATTGCACGAAAAATGGGCATTTTCAGCCCTCTGCCTGCCGTTCCGTCCATTTGCCTGGGTACACCCGATATTTCACTTTACGAAATGACCGGTGCAATGAGCACGTTTGCCAACAAGGGGATTTTTATCCAGCCTTTGTTCGTGACCCGTATTGAAGATAAACATGGAAATGTGATTCAGCAGTTTGTGCCTCACCAGGATGAAGCCATGAGCGAAGAAACAGCCTACCTTATGATTGGCTTAATGAAAGGTGTTGTGGAAAGCGGCACCGGATCACGACTGCGTGGGAAATACGGACTTACAAATCCCATTGCCGGAAAAACCGGCACCACCCAGAGCAACTCCGATGGATGGTTTATGGGTCTTACACCTGACCTGGTTACCGGTGTTTGGGTTGGAGGCGACGACCGTACCATTCGTTTTCGCAGCACATCACTCGGCCAGGGAGCCAATATGGCACTGCCTATATGGGCTCTTTATATGAAACGGGTATATGCTGATAAACAGTTGCAACTCACCCGTGGCGATTTTGAAAGACCAGCGGGACTGAAGGAAGATTATTTTAACTGTTCAGCCTTTGATGCTAATGCATCAGGTGTAAATCCTGTTGATGATACTGATAAATATTAATTGCTTTCAGGATTTAGCTAACTATTTCCTGTCAATATTCACATTAATGAATTGTGACTTTCATTTAATCAGCCCCAATCCTTCCAGCGCCGAAGCATCACCTGGTTTAATCAGCAAGGTTTTATTAAAAAGAATTTTTGCCTCGCGCAGCTTTCCCAGCCTGTAGTTGGTCCAGGCATACATATGCGTGGCATCGTAGTCGAACGGGTACATATTGGCCAGCTTTTCAAAGTTTTTATATGCAGCGGCATAATCCTTACGGTTATAATAAATCAGACCTACGCGGTAATTTGCTGTATAGTTGTTTTCGTCAATTTTCAGTATTTCGAAATACTTTACCAAAACCTGGTTCCAGTTGCCCATAGCCGATGCAGGAAGGGCATAACCCAACCTGGCTTCGATGGAATAAGGTTTCAATTGAATAGCCCGCAAATAGTACATAACGGATTCGTTGTGGTTTCCGGCATTGTAGTTGAGCCATCCTAAACGGATATTTGTTTCATACGACTGAGCATCGTAAACCTTTTTCAGCACATCAATGGCGTGTGTAAAGTCGGATTTACTTTCGGATGCATAACTCGAAACAAAAGCATCCTGAAGGACTTTGTAATCCTGGGCCGAAAGGCAGTTCACCCTCAGAATCATGATGACAATTAATAACAAACCCGGTATTTTATTCTTTAAAATTTCCATTTCAGTCCTCCGAAAAAGCTATAGTTTTGATATTTATTTTTGTTGGAAACGATTTCTATTTCACCGTTGTCCTTATTTATAACCGCATTTAAAAATTCATTTTCCCGCTCGTAAAACCGGTACATCAGCGAGAGGTCCAGATGTGGTGCAAGTGTATAAATAAGGTTTGCACCTATACGATAATTAATCGTTTCGGAAAGGTTGTAAGCCACGAAAGCATTTTTCTCGTTGTAATATGAAAGACCACCGCCAGTATAAGTTCCTTCGAGCCATACTTTAGGAAGTATTTTGCCTCCGATTGATCCGTCGATAATAAGCTTGTTAGTTTTTTCAAGCATTAACCCTGTAATCGAGGTTGTTGCATATAAATCAAGATTGCCAAACGGATACCAGGTTAAAGAGGTCCCAACCTGCTTTTGGCTTCCTGTAGATGCCAGATTTGCATAAGAACCATTGAGTCCAAGAGTAAAATTTCCCAACTCTTTGGTTCCTGATAAAGAAAACACATAATGGTTATAACGATATTTATACTCACTTATGTTGTATGAATTACCTAAAGCTGTACTATATGTTAATGTCGGGTTTCCACTCAGCGAATGAAAAGCAGGAGTAATTGTAATTCCGGTTCTGCCTAAAAAAGAGGCGGAAAAATAAAACTCACTTTGCCGGAATTGATAATTAATGGCCGTATCCTTTATTGAACTATGGCCCTGGGTATTGTAAAAGGGAAATATGAAGCGATGCTGTTTATTTAAATCCAGAACTGATACGCCTGCATAGACTGACATAGCTGGTAAAAACTGAAGATTCAATCCTGCATGATAATACATTTGCTCCTTGTACACATCTGATTCTCCATAAATACCTTCGGTACCCAGGAGCTCCGAAGCGCTCAGCACAGGTGATGCATCTGGTGTAATTCCTCCTTCGGTGTAAATCGATTTAACAAACTTTCCGGTTACTCCCGGCACTGTGGGAATTATTTGTTTGTGCTCCGAAGTAAGCATTACGGCATCAGGACTACGCCCGGCCTCAAGGTATGCATAGTACAGGTACTGAAGCACAAAAGGGTCGTTAGAATTAAATTCCATCGCTTTTTCAAATTGGGAAACCGCTGCACGATAATTCCGCAGATTATATAAGGCAATCGCTATCCTTGCACGCAGATAATAGTAATCGAGGCCTGAATCCAGGGCTTCGTTGCCAGCAGCATTTAATTCTTTCCAACTACCACTGGTATACAGGCTATAAGTTAGACTGTCGTAATAGGCAAATCCTTTTGTTTCCTGGCTTTGTACCCTCAAAGAGATGAGAACCACTAAGAGTAATAACAGTATGCGCAGCGTATTGATAGTGTGCTTTTTTTCCTTCATTTTAACGGCATTAAGGATTCCGGATTCAGGAATTATGTGGTTGTAAAAGAGTAGCGATTATGACATCTTTATTTCTTCTGACTTCAAATCTATCAATATGATCTAAATCAATGAAAATTTCAAATTGAGCGTAAATCCTATCCTGATTAAAATAATGGTTCCTTGCTTCCGATCGCAGTGTAATCTGGCGTTGGTCCAGTTCATCAGCCATTGATACATAGTGCATACTGTAATCAGCGTGGATAAACATAAAAAAAGGCGCGATAAAATCCTGTATTACTTTAAGCATGCCGTTGCCAAAAACCTTAAGCGGGTAGGTATCCTTAATGAGCAGGTCGCGGTAAAACCCTTTGGTAATCTTATAGGCAGCCAGGTAAAAAGCAAACAGCAATGAATCTTTCTTCCCTTCGAACCATGTAAAGTAAAACATAATATCGTTACTCTGGAAATAAGCTTTTGAACCGCTCTGGACACAATGGATGTATGTATGGTTATAAATATCGGATAACACTTCCCATCGCACGTTTTTGTCCGGTTTCCCGTTCAGGCTTATTTTGTATTCGAGTATCTGTCCGGGTACAAAATGAAACGCATGACTAAGACTCACGTTGTTTTTAATATCCGAAATCTTATCTCCGGTCACAGGGCGTGCATACGACTGCAATTGAAATCCCCCGGATGCATTAAGCAGGTATTGGCTGAAAGGATAATCCAGTGTGTGGGATCCGATATAGGGTGTTGATTGTACCTGGAAATGTACATGAGGAACCGGTGACCGTCCTGAGTTGCCACAATGGGCAAGAACTTCACCTTTTTTAACGGTGGCCCCTTCATTAACTTTAAAACTGTCTTTCCGTAAATGGCAAATTTTAGTATAAAGTGTATCGCTGTGCCTGATAATAATCGTATTGCCCCAATTCTGACTAAGGTTCACCTCTCCTACCGGGTTATCCGCCACATGATCCAGGATTTCTTCGACCCAACCATCGGCAGGAGCAACAACAGGATTGTTATAGCAATAATAATCCGCAATTTTTTCGCCGTCATGGGTAAAAGTTTTATTTTTTTCATCCGTAATTTCGAAATCCCAGGCATGGCGCCAGCCTTCTTTATGTGTAAGTTCGCCTGAATGTCCCTGCGTAACGGTCCATTCACCCATCACAGGCAACTGCAGCGGGATGTAATACCCGGCAGGGAAGCGCGATTCGGTGTTCCGTTGTGAGTAGAGGTTTTTTTCAGGTGAAAATTCCTGCAGGCCAACCAATTGCAATGCAGGTGGATGTTTTTCGCGTAATTTCAGGGTATAGATAAAAAGCAGAACAATAATATTAAACGGCAGAGAAAAAGTAGAAAGCTGAAGTACTCCCAGGATAACTGATGTACTTGTGACCAGCATCGAAATCAACGGGGTAAGCAAAATAACCCATAAAAAGGATATTCGCGACGGGATGATAAAAAAGCCCCCGATAGCAATTGCAGTAAGTATGTAATTGAAGCCTATAAAGCTGTAATTCAGCTCGTTAAAATTTGCTCCGATCACCGAATAAAAGAATGATGCGGAGTAAAACCCAATGAGCGACAGAAGAAATGCGATCCGGGAATAATACAGCAGCCCGATTGCTACCAGCATTCCTGTAAACAAGTGATACTGGAAAAATATGGCTGACAGCGATTTGAAATAGGTAACCAACGAAGGAGCAAGAGGCAGATTATCAAACCATTGATATACTGCCAACATCTGCTGTCCGCCAAGGTTATACATTTCATTGATCTGGTAAATGCCCCGCTCGCTGATATCCAGAGCTGTATATTGCCGTGCAGCAAGTGTTACCACCCAAAATGACAGCAGGAATGAAACGGTAAGATAAGGAAGACCATACTTTCCGATCACCCCTTCGAGCATGATGGTTATAAAGAGCGTAAGCAGGGAAGCAAACACAAGTAAAATAAGCAATTCAACGGTAAGCTGAAAGTAAACACCAATTCCAAGCCCTACCAGCAAGGCATTAAATCCATAAAATCCGGATTGAATATTATACCGGTTGAAACCAATGATGCGGGCGACGGAATTTGCCGTTATTACGGAAATAAGGCCGCTGATTCCGGCAACCGAATCAAAAAAGGATACAAGGAGCAATATCCAGGCAAACACCTTGTTTTTCGAGAAAAAAACCATGGCATAACTGTTCAGCAGGCCATCATATTGAATAGCAATGGTTTCCTTCAGTTTAGCCATAATTTTTAACGCCATGTGAATATCAGGATGAGCCTATAAATCATTTGTTCAGATTTTGCCCAAATGCTCCGGAACCGATTCCATCGAAGTGATGGATTCCAGGACTTCGTTTTTACGGATTACATGGGTTTCGCCATGGGTGTCGATAAGAACAACATTAGGCCTTAAGGTTATAAACTGCATCCATTGCGTCATATTGTATGCTCCAACCGAATGAACCACTACGCCATCGCCCACATTCAGAGGCGGAAAACTGATATTTTCGCGTACTACGTCAATATTCATGCACAGGGGGCCGAACAGAACCGTATCCTCGCGATAAAGCGAGAAAGGCTGAGCCGGAGTGATCTTATGGTCGTACCAGAATGCAGTGAAAAGCAGGTTCACTCCGATATCAAGGATCGTTGACCGCTTGCCGCCCGAAAGCCGTTTATTGGCTATCACACTTCCGGCCAGGTAGCCGGCATCGTCAATCAGGGCGCGCCCGGTTTCGAGGATGAGCAATGGCAGGTTATTGGTATCCAGGTTACTGTTGAGCAATGCGCTCGAAATGGCCTCTGCATAGTCATCAAAGCCGGGGTTTACATCCGGTCCTGGAAGGTAGGAGCCTTTTAAGGTATTTCGCGAGGCAAATCCGCCTCCCATATCAATATATTTTACATTAAAATTATGCTTGTGGCTGATCTCCAGGGCCAGGTTTGCCAGTTTGGATGCAGCAACGCCATAGGCATTCGGGGTAAGCATAAAAGTGCCGATATGTGTGTGCAGTCCCACAAGTTCCAGTTTTCCAGAACCCACTATTTTATTGATGGCATCCCAGGCCTGGCCATTTTCGTAATTAAATCCAAACCGGTCCCATATCGGGTAAATTCCAGTGTCCATATTTATCCGAATGGCAACACGCGGTTTTTTAGCTGTTTCTCCGGCCAGTTCAATCAGCGAATACAACTCATCAAAATGGTCGATATGTATCAGGGATTCGTTACTGATTGCCTTGATAAGATCGGCTTTCATTTTATCAGGTCCGTTGAAGATGATTTTTTTACCCTCCACCCCATTGTGCAAGGCTTTGTCATATTCAAATCCCGAAACTACTTCGGCCCATGACCCTTCCTGGTGGAAAATACGGCAAACCGCATCCAGGTAATTGGTTTTATACGACCAGGCGAACTGCACCTTCGGATAACGGGTTGAAAACGCCCTGACTGCCTTTTTATAAGTTGTCCGGATAGTATCTTCGGACAGAACAAATACCGGGGACCCATATTTCTGAAGCAGCGTTTTTACTGGTATACCATCGATGTTTGTTGTTGGAGGATAGTCGGTGCGCAGGCCAAATTTACCGGGCATTCCGGTCTCCATCTTATTGATTAACGGCCTTTCATAATGTTTCTTTTCCATATCTTTTTATACTTTTCGTGACGTATCCTTTTGTCTGTCCAGTTCACCAAAAGCAGACAGTCTTTCGAAACCCTCTTTCGGAACAACCATATCCCATGCATACCGGATAAACATGATCCCTGCATCGAACCCATCGAATGGTTTCACTTCGAGTCCCAGGGCCAGTTTAACCAGCGACTCAGGGATATTTTGTCCTACTCCTACTGCCAGGTAGATCCAGGCCGGAATACGCGGATTTATTTCCATGAGATAATATTTGTTGTCCGCTGATTTCATAATTTCCAGTTCAAAACCACCTCGCCAGCGTGTTTCAGCTATAAAATGACGGGTAATTTTCATAAGTTTATCGTCATGGATGGTGATACCCGACCAGGCTTTCCCTTTATCAGTAATATACTGTTTACGCATGGACACTGCAGCCATCGTATTGCCGTTGCCATCGCCCAGACCGGTCATATTCAGCTCAGTGCCTTTTACAAACTCCTGAACTACAATGGGCAGGCCCCATTTTGCGCTTATCTTATCGAAATAATTCTTTGCCTGCTCCAGGTTGTGAGCCGGGTAAGCATCATAATATTTTCCTTTTACCATCAGTGGGAAATCCATTTCCTTTGCAACTTTAGCAAGCTCGGTATAATTCGTCACTGATTTGCTTTCGGGAACATCCATATTGTACTTTTTGCCAAAGTCGGATAGGTTTACTTTGTGGCGCTCCTCAAATTGTTCAAGAGTTGGCAGAAACATACTGATGCCCATTTTTTTGAGCTTTGGTTCCAGTTTAATAAAGGTGTATAATTCAGCGTCGAAATTGGGAATGATCACATCGAGCTTTTCGATGTTGTTTATGTATTCAAGCCTATCGAGGAGAACATCAAAACCTGAGGATGGATAAGGGATGAGATAGGTTTTATCAACCATTCCATCCATATAAATCCCCGGTTCGAGCGCCTCGTATGCCAGTCCAATAATTCTGACTTTAAAGCTCTTTGCTTCGCGCAAACTGCGTATCACTGACACTCCCGGCCCGGGGCTATCAATCGCATTCAGACCTGTTACTCCTATGTTAATTGTTCTCTCCGCCATTTGTATCTGCCAGTTGGTGTTGTTTAATCAGATGAATAAAGTCGTGAAAGTCGCGCTCCACTACAGGCAATTCAACAGAATAATCATCAGTTACAGCCTGGCATATTTCTTTTTCAGTTTTACCTTCCCGCAAAAGGTTAATAATTTCGAGCCCGATTGGATTAACGGTAAAGGATTCACCGGTTGCCGGGTTAAAGAGGAACCCGGAGTCGCTTATAGCGATATTTTTTTGTAATTTCATGTGAGATAAATGTATTAGAAACAAGCAGACAAATTTATTTGCTATTTGGTGTGTTTTACCGGAAAGTTAAAAAACAACTAATCTTACTAATTATACACCTGGCTTTGATCTTACCCTTATGACTAAAAAGTAATAACATATTTTTTTTACATCTATTGTATACTTTATTTGCATTTCACATATAAATATGAAAAAATTTTGGACAGATAAAGCATGTATATTTTAAAAACCGGCTCTTAATCCGGAACAGATTAATTTCGGTTCTGAACCGTATCATTTTGCCCCCGGCGATACCGGTGCATCATCCCTTTTCCTTTTCCCTTACCTTTCCCTTGTCCGTTGCCTTTTCCCTCTAAATTGCATCCATACAATTCGGAATAAATCTGCGATAGAATAATTGTTTGTTCGGGCGTGCATACTTTTTTCAGGTCCAGGAACTGGTGAATATTTGCCATCTGTAGCTCTTTTTGTTCTGTATTCACAATTTCGGCAAGCTTTGATACGATAGCAGTGTCGGTGTTTTCCTTTGAGAGCTCTTCCAATAATCCGGCTTTTGTTTCCCTTATATTCAGTATCAAAGGTTCGCTGCTGGCTTTATATTCCGAGTTAATCTGTTGCACTTTCAAAGTCTGATCCGGTGTTAGTGACAACTCTTTCTTCAGCGCCCAGCCTTTTCTTGCATGAGTTCCCGCCACTGATTTACTCCCAGAACTACTCATGAAAAATAAATAGCCCGCAAGTATCGAAAGGTTAACCAGCACAAGGAAGATCAATATCCAGAAGATGGTGCGGTTTTTATTGAAAAAATTCATGGCCTGTAGTTTTAGTCAGTGAAATTGAATGGTTCTTCATAAATCATATCAGGCATATTGAGATCAGCTCTTACAGATTCAGTTTCCAGCATTTCCCTGTATTGAACTGATTTAACGCCTTCGTAGCCAATCAGAATGCCAACAGAAACAGAGATTACAAGTCCGAAACTGATCAGTGCAGGCTGAAGAACTCTCCTGTATATGGGGATATTTATAGAGTTGCGCTTCTCCAGTTTTGTTTCAATACCCTGAAGAATGCGGGTTTCGGCAAAGGGTTTAATTCCAACTTTCTTCTGATCATCAATCAGGTTCATTGCCGATTTAAACTGAAGTAAAACCCCGGCACATTCAGCGCATTCCGCAATGTGTGTGTCGAACAATTCCCTTGTTGCATCCGGAAGATCACCTTCGGTGTATGCGAACAAATTCCCATGTACTAAATTGCAGTTGTTCATTTTGATCGTTTTATTGTGTATTCGGAGAAATGAGAAACCAGGCTTTTTTGCAGATTTTGTTTTGCCCGTTGTAAAAGTGATTCAACGCTGGCAATGCTTACATTCATCACTTCGGCTATTTGCTTGTACGAAAGTTCGTCGTACTTGCTCAGGATAAAGGCAATTTTCTGGTTTTCGGGTAAACGACTGATGGCTTCGTCAATCAGTATTTTTCTTTCTTTATCCTCAATCCCTGTTAAATTTTCTGAAGGTTCTATGATTCTTTGCTGATTTCCGGATGATGATTTCCAAAAAAGAGATTCAATCTGTTCAACCAGCAGGCTTCTTTTATGTTTCCGGATAAAGTTTAACGATTTATTTACCGTAATCCGGTATATCCAGGTTGAGAGTGATGAATTGCCTTTAAAACGACCTGCCGACTCAAGTATTTCGATGCAGACGTCCTGGGCAAGGTCTTCGGCATCATCCATGCTTTTCAGGAAGTAATAAGCCGTTTTCACAACCTGCTTATGATACTTGCTTACAAGTTGCTGTACAGCCAGTTTATCGCGGTTCTGAATTCCTTCTATTAATTCCTGGTCGGACATCAGTTTGTATTCAGGTGAGGTTGGAAGGAGTTAATTTTTATGAAATGGAATGTTATATGCTTGAAATGAGTTCCATAACTATTTTCCCATTTCAAAGATATAACATTCCAACCCCACTTAAAGCAACGGTTAATTAGTTATTGAAGTTTATTAACTAGTTAGATTGTGTTTTTTGTTGCTGACCATAACCCGGTCCGCGCCCGCAACAGCCATTTCCTTTTCCCTGTTTATTGCCTTTTCCGTAACTGCCTTTATTCGCTTTCCCTTTGCCTACATTGGCGCGGTTATCGCATTTGCCATCACCGTCTTTGTCAACAAAGTTAGCGCCTTTGCCCGATCCTTTTCGCGTTGCTAAATTGTCGCATTTCCCATCGCCGTCTTTGTCGACAAAATTAGCACCTTTGCCTTTGGTTGCTCCACGATTATCGCAAATTCCATTGTTATCCTTATCAACGAAATTACGTCCGTTGACAGCAACTGTGGATTTGTCTTTTTGCTGAATCTGTTTGGTGCCGGCGGTAGTGCTGTTTTGCGCCTGGGCCTGTGCTGTAAAAAACAGCAGCAATAACGCTGTTGAGATTAATGTTCCGATTGTTTTCATAGTGTGTTGAATTAAAATGAATGATTACGTTTCTATAGTATATGGACACGTGCCTTTTAAAAAACCAGCGCTAAACGGCAAAATAATTTCTGTTTGTTTTCGGACGAAGTCTGGCAATCCTAATTTGAAACTTCATACTATACTGTTTTACTGGCCATTACACCCTTAACAATTTAAACAACGCCAGGGATGTAATGCCGGATACTACCGGTTCACAATTAATTTAAATGAATCAGATCTATACTTGCCTGATTCAATCCGGTAAAGGTATGTGCCAACGGACAGATCTTGAGTCGGAACGGTTACAGTATCAAAAGAGTGATCAATTGTGAATGTCTTTACAAGGTTTCCACTTATGCCATATAGCTTCAACTCGGCTTGCGTTACATTTTGTGGTAAAGTGTAAGGTATTGTGACAACAGTTGAAGCTGGATTTGGGAAAGCGGCTTTCAGCAATGCAGGTTCTGCATTTTCCAGCCCTTTCATTGCTGTAGTTATCTGCCCGGGAATGGAATATATTTTTGTACTGAGCAAATAGTTCGCGAGAGAATAATCGTAAACCCAAACAAAAAGTTTCGATCCGGAATATGCCGGGTATACCATCGAATATCCGCCACCGGGGACATCTAAAAGTACGGTTCCGTTTTCGTTGGCAATACGTGTACTGTACGTATAATAGCCCGCCGTTGTATTGAAGTTACACGATACATACAAAAGCTCGATAGTGTTATCGGCATTAAAAAGATCCTCTGTTACATACTGAATATCACATAGATAATAATTAGCAGGCACACTCAGATAAACCGTTTTCCATAATGAATGATCCTCGTTATATAACCGGCACTGGTTGTTGGCTACATCCATAATATAAAATTTGTGGCCCTCAACCGGGAGGTTGATGTATGAAGCCGATACACCGCTAAAGGTGTATTCCGGAATGATTTGTGCTTGCAAGCTGAACACCGTAAAAGCAAGCACAGCTGAAATTAATGTGATTCGTCTCATAGCGATGTGATTTGATGAATTAATTAATGAGTTATATTTTATTGAAACAGGACAACTAACAATATTTTGACACATAACCTTTTAAAAACCAGCGGAAGGAGGAAAATAATTGGAACTATTCAGTCCTTAATTAATCCATTTTGCCACAGATTTCACGGATTTGCACAGAATCAGAACTGCTTTCAGCAGTTTTCATAACAAAAAACAGATCTCAGGCATTTGAACTTATCTGTGTAATCTGCTTAATCTGTGGCCTGCATTCTTCCCTCATAACATGGATTAGGCTGACTAGTTACAAATAATTTAATTTTTCATTTTTTTTAAAAGGAACCGCTGGTTTTTCAGATATGATGTGTCAAATAATCAGTGTAAACATTAAAACATATAAAATGAAAACTATTAATCAAAACGCAAGAACCTTTGTGTTGATTTTACTATCAGCAGTAGCTGTTACTTCATGCACAAAGGAAAGTACTGCTGATGCAAATACGATTGGAGTTTATGAAAACCGGAACTCAAAAACAACAACCGTAGCTTCAACCACAGAAGAATTATCTGATTGCATCAATTCATTTGCGATGGAGCCATTAAGCGCAAGTGAAATCAGCTCGCTTACCATCATGCGCGAAGAAGAACTTCTTGCCATGGACATCTATACAGCAATGTATACGCTCTATCCTATGCCTGTTTTTAATAATATCCCGAAAAGCGAATTTCAGCATACCACTGCCGTGAAAGCGCTTCTGGATAAATACGGGTTACCGGATATTGCCGCTGATCATGTAACCGGTGTTTTTGTAAATAAGGATATTCAAAACCTGTATAATTCATTGCTGGCCAAAGGTAAGGTTTCGCTTATCGACGCTTTAACAGTAGGTGCAACTATCGAGGATCTCGACATTCAGGACCTGAAAGATCATATGGAAAAGGATGTGGATAATGCTGATATCCTGTTTGTTTACAACAATTTGCAGAGAGGGTCGCGGAACCATATGCGCGCCTTTTACAGGTTATTGCAGCTTCGGGGAATTACTTATAGTCCTCAATACATTTCGATCGATGATTTAACTCAGATCGTTAAAGGGCCTCACGAAACCGGAGGCGGTTGTCAATAATGTAATAGCCAAAATAAAAAAAACAGGCTGCCTTTTTGAGACAGCCTGTTCACAATATAACCAAAATCAAACATTTATTTATCAATAGGATTTCCGGGAACCGAAGCCCATTCAGCATAAGCGCCTGCATACAGTTTTACATTCGGGAAACCTGCTATTTCTTTAAGTGCAAAGAAAGCGACTGCTGCTTTAATACCTGTCTGGCAATAAACCACGATCTCCTTATCCGGTGTCATACCAAATTTAGCAGCAACGGCAATAATCTCATCTTTCGATTTGTACTCGCCACTTGGTGTCTGCACTTCTTTGAAGTTCATAAAAACAGCTCCGGGCAAATGACCCTGGCTCCTTTTATCCTTGTCAGCCCCGTTGTATTCATCCAGTTCGCGTACATCCAGTAACACAGCGGCTGGATTACCGTTCAATGCTTTTACTGAAGCCATATCGATATCCACCCCTGCATTTATGGCCGGAACGAAAGTGGCGGGTTTCAGTTTAGCAGGTACAGAGGTAAGCGGGATGCGAACGGCTTCCATCTGTGACATATCCCTGTGAAATAAAGTAACATCGTCAACACCAAGATACGTTAACACCCACCATACACGGCTGCTGTACTTTTGCGATCCGTCGTCGTAGATTATAATTTTTGATGTGTTGCTAACACCATTCTTGCCGAAAATTTCTGCAAGTTCGGCAACATCCTTAAACTGGCCTTCGATGGGTCCGGTCTTATAGAGGTTTTTGTGCGGAATATTAATGGCCCCTTGTATGTGCTGTTTTGCATACACATCTGCAGCCTGTACGTCAATAACCACCATGGTTTTGTTGGTTTTGAGCTCTGCAGCGAATTCCTTTGCCAGTATTGTATGTGCAGCTGCCAGGACATTACTGCCATAAATGCAGCACAATGCAACCAGGATAATCAGTGAATTAATCTTTTTCATTTTTCTTCTTTTTAATTTAACTTAACCTGAATCTGTAACAGAAACATATCATTGGGAACCTCGTTGTAGTTGGTAATATCGGTTGATGAACTTGATTCCAGGTTGTACAGGTAATTGAGCTGAATGCGTGTCCAGTCGTTTGCATAATAGTTAAGGCCGAACGTGAAAGTTGACTGCCGGTAAGATGTATGGTCAAAATCCTGCAGATCCATGTTCGGATCGTAGGTTTCGTATTTTACCAATGGCATTACCTTCCATTTGGTGTTGTACATCAGCTGGGTGAAATAGCCATTGCTTTTAAAATTACCAACCACCAGTTCAGGAGTTGCACCACAACCACCGCCTATAAGTTTTGATCCTTTGTCCTGCCCGAAAACATATTCGGACTGGAGAATAAAATTGTATTTCTTCAGCGTAACATCAAAGCCATAGCGCATGCGCTCATCCATTTTTGTGACGGTTACATCTGAATTTTTTTGTTTTCCAAAGTGATAGCTTCCGCCAACGCTGATCCAATCGAATGGAGCAAAAACCAGGCGACCGATAAAATCTTTTGACCTGTCAATATCAATCACGTTTTTTCCTGTACCGTTTGTAACGGACATTGAATAAGAAAAAATGTTTTCCTTTTCAAGCCCGAAAACTTTCTTGGCACCGGTAGTACCACTGATCATAACGCCCAGGTCACGGTCGGGCGAAGTGAGTTCGTTAACAACTTTCGACCGGTTGATGGTATAAAGATCCTGACAGCCTGTTGTAAGCTCAAGACCGAACGGTTTTTTAAACTGACCCATGGATATTTTAAACCACGGCTTAAAGCGGTTATAGGTAACAAAAGCATCGAGCAGGTAAGGTCCATTTTGAAACGTGCTGAATTCGGCCAGAACATAATATGAGAAATCATAAGGGATGTTCCCTGCAAAACCAAGACGTGCCCGGCGAAAACTGAAACCCATATCATTTTTTGAAGTGCCATCGACATTTTTACCATTAAAAGCCACCTTAAATTCAGGCTGTATATAGCCAATAACCGATGCACCTCCGGTAGAGGATGAGGGTTCCATACAACCCTGAGCGCTCAGGCGGGTGGTAGAGAACAGGGTAAATATAATCAGGATTGATAAAAGACTTTTCATAGTATGTTTTTTAATAAAAGGGGGAGAATCCCATGACTCTTCCCCCTTTTTAGAATGATAAAAATTAGTTAGTAACCACAGCCCAGTTTTTGTATCCTTTGTATACGGGTTTTCCGGCTGTCATCAATGGACTATAAACAAGTTTGTTCGCACCAAAACCGATGCTTTTTGTATTATATCCAAGTACATTAAGCCAGAAAGTGGCAATACTCGAAGTTTGACCGGTATAGCAATATACGAGTGCCTGTTTCGAAGGGTCAATTGCTTTAACCATATCACCTGCAAGTGAAATAACAGGAAGATCATAAGCGCCTGCAAAATGGCCTAAAGCTACATAATCCGTTGCTGGCCAATAGTTCATAATCTGGAAAGTTGTCGGGTTAGCCAATACATCGGCAGCTGCCTGTGTAGTAAATCCCGTATTAAGAACAGCCTGAACGCGCTCTTTAAGGATTGCTGCTCCATCAGTAGCATTGGAAGTCCAGACAGGTTCAGCAAAAATACCGTTTGTCGGAGCTGCTGTTGTTACCCAGTTTGCATTGCTAGCAGCAATATTTCCGTTTGCGGCAGTTTCATACCCTGAGTTTGAAGTCCACGGACCTTTGAAAGCTGAATTCCATCCAGCCATACCCCATTTTAGTACGACGGCATTCGGAAATCCCGAAAGACGAAGAGCCATAACAGCCTGACCTGCAGTTTGCCCGGTGAAACACACCACGCAAATAGGCTTGTCTTTATAATTGGCAGCGGTTGTAACTACATCTTTCAGCACTACATTGACGGCATTTTTAATGTGTCCTGCTGCGAAGTCAGCAGCCGGACGAATGTCGAATACATGATAACCAGGCATAGTACTGGTAACAGAGTCAATACCACCTCCCATTTTGGTGGATTTCGGATCAATGATCCAGCTTTTAGCCAGATCCGGAAGATCGAGTGTGTTGGCTACCAGGTAGGTTTTAAGCGTAACATAGGCATTTACGGTTTCCGGTGCATCCTTTTTACAGGATGTCATCATCATTACAGGCATAAATGCCAGTAAAACAGCGAGGTTGATTAGTTTTCTCATAATAGTTTGGGGTTTTTTAGTTTAATGAACTTGTTTCTTATTGATTGATTGAATTTTACATTGTTAATTGGTTCACAAAACTATATTCAATTCAGCTACCACTATCTACTTTCAATACTGGTTTGAAGGGTTAAATACCTGCGCTTCGTCAAAAAAAAAATGATGTATATCATAAAATAATCAATTGTTTAATGTATTTTTACATCCGAATTAAAAGAAAACTTATGCCACATTCAGGTTCGGATACATGCGTTTCCTTTATTTTTGAACTTTCCTGTTTCGATCTGCTTACTGCGGATGAAAGAGAGTTGGTGGAGACCCGATCGGTACTGGTGAATTATAAGAAAGGGGAGAACATCTGCAAGCAGGGAGCGTTTGCATCGCATATCATGTACCTCGAAAAAGGATTGGTAAAGATTTTCCTGGAAGGAAATCCAAAAGATCTGATTTTAACAATTACCCCTCAGAAGAACCTGATGGGATTACAGTCGCTTTACGAAGGGAATAATACATTCTTATACAGCATCAGCACCTATACTGAATCGGCTGTCCGCCTGATTGATATCCAGATATTCAAGCAATTACTCAAGCAGAATCCGCATTTTGCATACCGGATTATTAATATACTGAATGAAAGCACATCGCAATCGTACGGCCGTTTCTTCAGTCTAACCCAAAAACAGCTTCATGGCCGCCTGGCTGACATCTTGCTATGCCTTTCACGAAAAATATTTAAATCCGAATCTTTTGATTTGCCTCTTTCGCGTAGCGACCTGAGCGAGCTGACCAGTATGTCGACCGAGAGTGTTATCCGTATAATGAAAGATTTTAAGGACGATGGAATTATTGATATCAATAACAAAGCCATTACCATCCTGGATATTCCCAGGCTCGACAGCATCAGCGCCAAAGGCTAGGCTTCGCACATAATTTTCGGAAAACAAATGGAGGGGACGGAGTAAATTTTACTCTTTCGGTCCGATATATCCTGTGATATCACTTAACCCGATCTGGTTATCGTACAAATCGAGTACATCCGAAGGATCGAGTAGTATAACGCGCTCAATTTTATTATCCGCCTGTCGATACCATATTTCGACATAGAAATCCGACAGGGTATACAGGTGTATGTTATAAAAAAGATAAATCCTGTTCAGAGCATGATGACCATGTTCTAAAAGCATTTCAACCTGGCGGAAGATGGTAAGTTTTCGGAATTCGCTGCTTTTCACTTTATTTCATTTTTAACTTAAAGCGAAAAAATAATTGGGATACCCAAGGGGTGATTATTTGCGTTCCACCTCAATAATATATTTTTTCTGAAGCGATTGCAGTTTGGAAAGATCGGCCTTGCGGTCGTAAATACGCACGAGTTCAACGATACCCGGCTTGTTATAAATGGCTGCCTGAGCAGCATCGTAGGTTTTGTAATCAAAATTGTTGCGGATGGCGATGGTGGCTTTTTCGAATTCTTCCCAGGTCATATATAAAGGCACCCGGATATAGTATGTGAACTCTTTGTCAACATCCTTGTACACGCCTTCAGCCATCACTTCCAGGTCGAAAAACCGGCGTATTTTAATGAGGCTTTGAAAGGGCTTCACCTGTTTGTTTGGTTGAAATTTTACTCCCACCTGCTCATAATGCCTGATTAGCTCCCGCAACTGACTATAATCCTGCATATTAACCCGGATAGTTGTTGCCGGTTTATTATACAATACAATACTGCTGAGGGCAGCATCAAAATCAATTTGATGGTCACGCCTGATGTGCATTGTCATGCGGATAAAATCATCCTCATGACAAACATCAAAATCTTTGATCACCATAAAAACGGATTTAGGCTTTTGCTCCCTTGCAGTGGTTGGAACAAAATATTCCTCATAAAAACCGGGATATGGTTCAAGGCTTTCGAGAAGCATCTCAGAATGAGTATGGACTGATGCCAGAGAGGCCAATTTTTCTTTTTTCAAAAGATATCCCAATGATTGAATATTATCTTCCATAGTAGTATGATTATTAGGTTTTGATTAAAGCTTTTTTAAAAACACTGAAGATACCAAAGATATCAGACCAGATTTCCCGATACGGCCTTTCGTGTTTAACAAAAATATAGACTTTTTCAGATATAAACAAATTCCGGAGTAAAAAGCCGGGTTCGGGCTATTATTATGTGCTAATTACATAGTTTAACAAACCAAACTACAATTTTGTTAATTTTACCCCGCACAAACGCAACAAACCCGATTTGAAAAAGCACATTCCCAACTTTTTAACCACACTAAATCTTTTCAGCGGTTGTATCGGCATTATTATCGCATTGCAATATCGCATCGATTATGCCGCATACTTTATAGCCATATCTGCTGTGTTCGATTTTTTTGACGGTTTGTCGGCCCGTGTGTTGCATGTAAAAAGCGAGATAGGGAAAGAACTTGATTCATTAGCAGATGTGGTTTCTTTCGGTGTATTACCGGGATTTATCATGTATCAGCTTATGGCAAACAGTGTAAATGTTCCGGCAGCAGGTTCGTATCTCAGCATCTTTTCATTAATAGCACTGATTATACCAGTACTTTCAGCGGTACGGCTGGCAAAGTTTAATTTAGATACACGCCAGACCAATTCGTTTATCGGCCTGCCTGTTCCTGCGAATGCAATATTTCTCGGATCGCTTCCGCTGATTAAAATGCAGGCTGGTTTCAGTGATTCCTTATCGTGGCTGACTTTAATAACTGACAATTACTATATTCTTGCTATCGTGGCAGTAAGTATGAGTTTGCTGCTCGTATCGGAAATCCCCCTCATTTCGCTGAAATTCCAAAACCTGAAATTTGCTGACAATAAGCCTCAGTTCATATTGCTTGCATTCGCTGCACTGGCATTTGTGCTGGTTACTTTTGCTGCTATTCCGCTGATCATCCTGGCTTACATTCTGCTGTCGTTGGTGTTCAGACCTGAAATCCCGAAGAATTAAAGCTGTACATGCACTACAATGTACTTATCCTGAAATAATAAAATGAAAAAAGGCAGTGAATTCCTGCCCGGGTTTGTGATAATTACGAAAGATGATTATCGGCGCAATTCGAAATTACTACCAAGGTAAACTTTACGCACCTGCTCATCGTTAGCCAACTCATCAGCTGACCCCGATTTAAGAACAGAACCTTCAAACAACAGGTAAGCGCGGTCGGTAATATTTAATGTTTCGTGAACATTATGGTCGGTAATGAGGATACCGATATTTTTTGCTTTGAGCTTAACAACAATATTCTGAATATCTTCGACGGCAATAGGATCAACGCCGGCAAAGGGTTCGTCGAGCAAAATAAATTTCGGATCGGTAGCCAGTGACCTGGCTATTTCAGTACGCCTGCGCTCGCCGCCCGAAAGTTGAATGCCCATATTTTTGCGCACATTGTTCAATCCGAATTCATCGAGCAGGGATTCGAGTTTATCGCTCTGTTCTTTTTTATTTAATTTGGTAAATTCGAGAACAGCCTTGATATTATCTTCCACAGTTAATTGACGGAATACTGAAGCCTCCTGGGCAAGGTATCCGATGCCGATCTGTGCGCGCCTGTATACCGGCTCGCTGGTAATTTCGCGGTCATCAAGGAAAACTTTTCCCTGCAAGGGCTTGATAAGACCAACAATAATGTAAAAGGAAGTGGTTTTGCCCGCGCCGTTCGGACCAAGCAGTCCAACAATTTCACCTTGCCCTACCTGGATAGATACGTGGTTTACAACGGTGCGCTGACGGTATTTCTTAACTAAATCTTCGGTACGTAATATCATAATGAACCATTCACGCGGTAAAGGTAGTAAAATATTTATTCGGAGAATTTGCCCACGCTCTGGTCGTTCCTGCAGGAATTATAACACGGGTTAAAAATCGAAATTCATTGAAACCATAATCCCAAACGGCTTTATATTGGGGTGATCGTTGTAGAACAACCTCCACACTGCATCCACACGTATGAAACGGAAAATATTCTCTATACCCACGCCGGCCTCCATATAAGGCTTGCTGATAAAATAGCTTCCCTGAGGCAATTCATTATATAATTTATTGGCGGGGGAAGTATGTCCCACTGCTCCCCTGAATTGCGCAACTTCACGCCATTTAAGTTTGCGTACTGCAGGAATCCGGTTCAGGAAAAAGCCTTGCATATGATAGATAAACTGATACGTAAGGTATTCGTCGCTGATAAATTCATAATAATTCATCAGGTTAAAAGCATAATCATCATGATACATCGTTTCGTTACCCGGGTATACTTTTAGCAAAGGAAATGGTAATGTACCCCATGTTTTTCCCGCTTCGATGGTATATTTGAGCCAGCCTGCCGACAAAAAACTGAACCACTGCGTTGCGTTTACATTAAGGCTGTGATATTCAAAATCGCCGTTAAATAATCCCTTAATGCCATACGTGTAATTGAGATTAAATGTCGGATACTGAGAACTGACCACAATTCTTTCGAATTCGCCGGAAAGTACTTTTTCGCGGTAACCGTAGTGCAGATTGAATGTGAGTTCGGTGGTGGTAATCTGGTTTCGAAGCACATAATCCTGGTTTGCAGGGTTATATAGTTTGATCTTTGTACTTCCTAGAGCATACAAACTCCTGTTTGCAACGGTGATGGTATTGTTAAATCCAGTAAACCACTCATGTTTGTATGACCCCTTGTATTCTTTCACCATCGAGAGTTTATCCTGCGGGTTGCGCCTGAAAACCGAGTTCAGTATAAAGTCTTCCCTGAAAGCTCCCTGTCCCATACCCAATTGCTCCATATCGTAAGTATAGGAGCCGCTGAGCACCCGGTCAGGAGTTTTACCAATCATGTACATAAATCCGGCATTGTATTTTAGTGCATGGTCGCGGGTACCATAAGCAAGATAGCCGTTCAACATCAGCCGGGTCGAAAAATCATTACTGGTTCTTCCTCCGAATCGAAAACGGCTGCCCTCAAGGGCATTAAAACTATATGTTGATGCATAAGGGCCCCATTCAAAATTTCCCTTAACATAATAACCGGTTGCTACCATTTTTATTATTTCGAGGTACGTCCTGAAAATCGGCATTTGCTTCAATGTGTCACTCAACCTGTAAACTGAGGCTTCACGGTGAGTAAGTTGCTCAGGCCTTGATTTTTTCCAGAACTCATCGGTCTTGCGGTTCGCATCATCCAATACAATAATGTTATTGGGCATGGAGTATATTTTTTCGTCACGAACCGGTGAAAAATCGTATCCTGAATACAAAACCGTGCGTGTACCAAAAAATCCCATGGTTACTTTTGCATCCTCCACCACGTTGAAATCGGCAACGGTTTGTTCGCGGCTTAACATCCATTGTCCATTGGCTGCAATATCAAAGTCCTGCGAAATCACCATATCATTCACAAAATTGATATTGGCATCACCAACCATACGCATCTCAAGTTTTTTGATGGCATAGGATGTATCGTTAACCCAGAAGTTCCCGGTAAAAGCAAACTCCTGTTTCCGTCGGGGCTTGAACATAACATTGTAGCACCATTTATTCCCTACAAAAGTTGAATCGACAAGGTAATACTTGTAATACAACAGGCCAAAATTTGAAATAGGGCTGACAAAATTCTTCTGAAACAAATTGATGAAATTATCGTACACTTTCACATCCTGGGCCAGGTTACCTACAAATTGTGACATGCTTGCATTTTCAACCCCTGATATCTGCGACGCCCTGATAATTTCTTTCCTCACCCGCGGTGACTTACGGAAATACAAATCCGAGAATGTCTCGGAAATCATCACTGGCAGGTATACTTTGCCGTTCACGACACTGGTGTCCATTTGTTCAAAAACAAATTTAAACGGCTCCAATATCCGCCTGTTACGAAATTTATCGCTCAGGTTATTTACATCAAACTGCATTTTAGTATAGGCCTGGCATTGAAAAGCTTCAACTTTATCCGGATCGTTAAGAGGCTTATTGGCGATAATTTTCCGTAACAGGATTTCGGCCGGGTTTTCGCCCGGACGTATCACAACTCCCGCGAGTTCGTACCTTTCGGGTTCCATCATTATATCCACAACCTGGAAACGGTCGCGCGTTATCGGTATGTATTTGGTTACAAATCCTATGTAGGATGCTACCAATGTGTCAGTTGCTTTACGCGATTCGAGCGAAAACCTGCCATCAAAGCCGGTTGTGGCGCCAATCTGGGTGTTTTTAAAATATATGCTGACAAAAGGAAGCGTGTCGCCTGTTTGTGCGTCACGAACCATTCCCATAATCTTTGTAATTTCCTGGGCATTGCAATGCAGAGACGAGCCTGTTGCAATGATTAGCAACACGCTGGTGAAAAGAAATACAAGTCTTTTTTGTATATAGTTATTCATTGTTAATTTAGTAAATCAAAGCATGTGCCATACTTTACTGACTGACATGCTTTCGGGCGTACCCGGAATTTTAAAACTCTTAAAACAACACTTAAACTAACTGCATTGTTCTGTTGTTCCTTATGAACTTGGTAAACCTAACCTGAAAATCCCGATAGCTATTGGGCCAGAAGCGAACTGGTTTCCCAAAATCCATTAAGAACAAAAAGATGCTTAGTGAACTTTGTGTCTTCGTGGGACAGAAATATTGTCAGGAAATACACAAATATTTTTTATTGCGTCACTAAAATGGGTATCTGAACATTAAACCTAACAGTTTACCTTCACTTACCGTCACACTTTCAGATCATCCCAAAACTCGACGGCCCGCCGCATATGAGGAACCACGATAGTACCACCTACCAGGGTAGCAATCCCTAATACTTCAAAAAGCTCCTCCTCCGAAACGTTATTTTCACTGCATTTCAGCAGGTGGTATTTTACGCAATCGTCGCAACGCAATACCAGCGAAGCAACCAATCCCATTAATTCCTTATTCTTAATTGACAAGGCACCTTCGGTATACGCGTTTGTATCCACGTTAAAAATCCGCTTTATAACTTTATTATCAACCGAAAGGATGCGATCGTTCATCCGGCTCCGGTATTCGTTAAACTGATCCAGTTTTTCGCCCATTTTAAATTCTTGTTTCTTTTTTTGATGTAATCAGAGTTCCATTATTTTAATACCTCTCCTGCCTGATCGTAACTTTAAAAGTTTTTCCGAAAGCAGAATAAAGGTTAATTTCTGTATTTGGTCAGCGCTTATTAAAACTTGAAGATGTTACCAAAATGCAAACCGGCCGTGCAAAATTCTTCTTTACTTTATGATTACAGAATGTCAGGAATTGATTCCGGAAAAGGACCGGCAAAGCTTTTACGAGACACCTCAGATTATTCCCTCTTTGAGGATATCATGGAGGTGGATTACGCCCAGGTATTTTTGATTATCCGTAACCAGGAGCTGTGTAACATTGCGCGATCTCATCAGGTCGAGTGCGTCGCTGACCAGTGCTTCTGTTTCCACAGTGAGTGGATTGGGGGAGAGTATATCCGTAGCTTTCAGACTGGCAACTTCCGTTGTACCCTGGAGCATACGCCGCAGGTCGCCATCCGTGATGATTCCGGTTAATTTGTCATTATCAACAACAGCTGTGCATCCCAGCCGCTTCGAAGATATTTCGAGTATGATTTCCCTGATGCCTGTACCCGGAGCAACAACCGGTTTTTCGTTATTAATGTACAGGTCGGCAACACGCAGATAGAGCCTTTTGCCCAAAGCGCCTCCGGGATGATAGCGTGCAAAATCGCCGGCAGTGAACCCGCGGCATTCGAGCAAGGCAACAGCAAGCGCATCACCCATTACGAGTTGTGCTGTTGTGCTTGAGGTTGGTGCAAGATTATTGGGGCAAGCTTCGCGTTCAACAGTGGTATCAAGAACAAGATCGGCCTGGATTGCAAGGTAAGAATCAATATTTCCAACCAAAGCAACCAGTTTATTACCAAGAAGTTTCAGCAATGGTACCAGAACTTTTATTTCGGGAGTGTTTCCGCTTTTCGAAAGGCAAAGAATAATATCTTCCTGCCTTATCATCCCCAGATCGCCGTGAACCGCATCGGCGGCATGCATAAAAACAGCCTGTGTACCGGTAGAATTGAGCGTTGAAACAATCTTGGCCGCAATATTAGCACTTTTGCCAATACCGGTTACCACCACTCTGCCTGACGATTGAAGAATAAGTTCAACACATTTCACAAAATCGGTGTTGATGCCATTCTTCAGACCTTCAATTGCAGAAGCTTCATCGGCAATGGTTTGCAGCGCAATCTGCCTGATTTGATCGGGAGTTTTCAATACTGATAATTGTTGATGGAGGCAAAGGTAGGAAGAAAACAGTGGAATTGGTAGTTATTGCCCGGTATGCAGGGGGCAGGAATGTTAAAATTTCAGAAACAGATGGCTCAGTGGAAGTTCAGTTTGCAAGCAAATTTTCAAAATGCCTTCGAACAACCAATCAAAAGTTACTTTAATGAATAATATCAGTAATTTCCTTTCGCTTCGGTACCTGTGATTACAGCAACACTTGCACCGCAACCCAGTCTGCTGGCTCCTGCATTGATGAGTGCAATGGCCTGGTCGAATGTTTTGATTCCTCCGCTTGCTTTTACACCCATTTTCGGTCCAACGATCCGGCGCATAAGAGCAATATCCTGAACAGTTGCTCCGCTTCCGGCAAAACCGGTGCTGGTTTTCACAAAGTCGGCATCAGCCTTTTTTGAAATTTCGCAGGCAATAATTTTTTCAGCATCAGTTAACAAGCCGGTTTCCAGTATCACTTTCAAAACAGTTGTACTCCGGCAAGCTCTTTTTATTGCCCTTATATCTTCTTCAACCAGTTTAAGGTTTCCGGATTTCAATGCTCCTACATTTATAACCATGTCCAGTTCGGTGGCTCCGCTTGCTATGGCGCTCCTTGCTTCGAAAGCTTTGCTGCGTGTATCCATTCCGCCGAGTGGGAACCCGATAACCGAACATATGATTACACCGGTACCCCTTAGTTTTTTGGCAACATAAGGAACCCATGAGGAGTTCACACAAACAGATTTGAATTTATATTTTACAGCTTCGATGCAAAGTTGCTCAAACTGTGCTTCAACAGCCTCGGGTTTTAACAGAGTATGGTCGATATAACCGGCCAGTTCGGCCTGCGACATTCGCGTAGACGATTGCTGAGGCCTTGCGTCGGATTTCTCTCCGGCTCCCTGCTGGAGTGAAGTCTCCTTAAGCCTTTGCATGACTTCTTTCGTAATTTTATCAATCAATTCGTTCTTTTCCATTGTATTATCTTTCCCTTTCTAATGACATCATTTTATTTATCCGCGGCCAGTGCCTGCCACCTTCGAACCTGGTTTTAAGCCAAACTGAAGCCATTGCGCAAATATCTTCCGGCTTGTGCTGGGCTGTGCCCATGGTAAGGACATTGGCATTATTATGTTCGCGGCTGTTGACTATGGTTTGCATGCTCCAGCAAAGTGCTGCGCGTATTCCGTGAACCTTGTTGCACACCATGGATGAGCCGATACCGGCAGCATCGAGCATAATTCCCCGCTCGCATTCGCCGCTGACGACCTTTTTGGATACGGCTACGGCAAAATCAGGGTAATCGACTTTCTCCCTGCTGTTGAATGTTCCGACATCAACTACCTTATAACCTACCGCTTCGAGGTATACCTTAAGCATTTCCTTCGAATCGAAAGATCCGTGGTCGGCTCCTATTGCTACTTTCCTTACCTGGTCGTCAGAATTCATTCCATATTTTTTTTGTGAATTTCTCAAATAATACCTGTAAACCTTATTTCTCATGAGATTTTCTGCCTGCAAAATTACATCGATATCTGATCCACAATACCAGCTATTACCGATTTTATTGTAAAGGTATCCGCTTCATCCAGGATCATGCGGGCTGAACCACCTTCTTCGATAACCAGAACCGTGTCTCCCGGACCTGCCTTTACCGTATCCACAGCCAGGAACGACTGACCTTTTGGCGTTCCCGAAGGATCCACAGGCTGAACGATGAGAATCTTACGTGATTCATAGTCCGCCTCTTTCACCGTGGAAACAACATTGCCGATTATTTTTCCAAGTATCATATTTAACCCTTAACTTCCATAGTATCAACAATCCCGACAATGGCTGCATCGCAGGGATTCATGGTGGTTACCAGCACCCTGCCGGCTTCCTTGCTGGTTTCGTAATAAATCAGATCGCCAACCCCTGCCTGAATAGTATCAAATGCTACAATCGGATCACCAACCTTCTCAAGTTTTTCGTCGAGAGGCTGCACCAGCATAAGTTTGATCCCTTCGAATGAATCTACTTTATGAGTGCTGACAACCGTGCCTGTTATTTTGCCTAGTTTCATTTTGGTGGGTGTTGATGATGTTGAATATTTATTTGCTAATTGACTATATAATCCTGAAATAATCCACCAGTGTACAACGTCTTTCGCGTGTAAAAGTGCGGGCACGGGTTACGCCTTCGCCTGTAGGGCTGGCAATAGTGAAAGATGCGAATCCCGCACCGCCGTTACCCAGGCCGGCATAGCTAGGACCGTTTTTTATAAAAATGGAGCAGTTCATCGCTTTTGCCATTTTGCTTAGTTTCGCAATATTTAGCGAGTGCATGATGGCAGTGTGCCGGAAACCGTGTTCGCATTCAACAGCCAGGTCAATTGCGGTGTCACAATCCTTAACACGAACCAAAGGCATGACCGGCATCAGTTGTTCTGTCCATAATAAAGGATGTTCCCTGCCAACTTCGCATAGCAGAAGCCGGGTAGATGCGGGTACGATTAAACCGATTTGTGCAGCAATGAAATCAGCATTTTTACCGACAAAATTCTTATTGGCGGCCCCTTCTTTTCCGGGACCACCGGGATCGGCGATCACCAGTTCGGTAATCTTTTTAATCTGGTCCTCATTCAATTCATAAGCACCATTTTTTTTCATTTCTTCTTTCAGCCTGTCGGCAACCGATGCGACAACGATGACCTCTTTTTCGCAGATGCAGATCACATTGTTATCGAAGCTGGCACCATCCACAATATCTTTTCCTGCTTTAACAATATCAGCGGTTTCGTCGACCACGCAGGGAGGATTTCCCGGACCGGCTGCGATCGCTTTTTTCCCGCTGTTCATGGCTACCTTAACAACGGCAGGCCCTCCGGTTACCACCAGAATGGAAATCTTTGGGTGAGTCATAAGGATTTTAGCCGTCTCGATGGTGGGATCAGCGATGCAGCAAACCAGGTTAGTTGGTCCGCCTGCTTCCATAATGGCTTTATTTATAATGCTGACGAGGAAAGCTGATGATTTTTTTGCTGCAGGATGCGGATTGAAAACAACTGAATTCCCGGCAGCTATCATTCCAATTGTGTTGCTGATAATGGAAACCGTAGGGTTTGTACTGGGTGTTATAGCTCCGATTACACCGTAAGGGGCTCTTTCGACCAGGGTCAGCCCATGATCGTCCGAGAAAGCTTCAGGAATAATATCTTCCACACCAGGCGTTTTAACTATGCCAAGGTCATTTTTAATGACTTTATCTTCCCAGCGGCCCATTCCGGTTTCTTCCCAGGCCATTTTCGAGATAATTTCCTTATTCGCCTGGCAAATGCTCCGGATATTTGAAATAATATCTTTACGGACTTCCAATGTGAGCTTTCCAAACTCCTTAAATGCAATATCAGCAGCATCAATAGCCTGGTGAATACCGGCAAAAACGCCGGCATTATTTACATCCGTGTTCTTTGACAGGTTAATATCCATGCCATTGATAACTTGCTCAATGATTTGCCTGACGCTTTCTTCGAGTTTATCCATATTTTATCTTATTGCATGAAATAAGGTTTTGTTTCCTGATGAGGTTGCGGAATGAGGGTTGCCATACATAACAGGTTTTTAGACCTGGCTTTTTCTGTACCGGCTTCCATAGCTGCCTGAACGGCATCGAGGCTTCCGAGCAGTTTCACGTATGATTTTCCACCGAAACCAATCGCCAGCCTCACTTCAACTATCTTCACCCCACCGGCTTTAGCCGCTTTATCGGCAGCTTCGATGCTGGAGACTACAGTCAGTGTTTCAATAATTCCGATTGCGTCCCATTCCTCAGTAACGATAATGTTACCAATGGCCATCATGGCATTTGGGTGAATCTGAGGGAGAAACAAACTGTCGACGATCAGTTCCCGTCCGGTTTCGAAGCCCTTATTGAAAGAGTATTCCACCGAAGCAACATCTCCGCTGAAAACGATCAGATATTTGCCGGGACACATGGTACGCGCTTCGATAATTTTAACAGGTGCCACTTTAACCATTTCATCAAGGGCCATTATACCAATGGCTATGCTGCTGAACTCCAAAGCTCCTAACGCGATTATATCCACACCCTACCTCTATTTCCTGTAAACAACTGTATCATTTTCATCAATCAGATCAACAATACCAACGACTAATGCATCGAGAGGCTTGTTGACTGTAAGAGGAGTTTCCCTCGACGGGCTGCCTTCGGTAACAAGGACCAGTTCGTCGTAACCGGCACCTAAAAAATCGAGTGCCACGACAAAATCGCCTTTCTTACTCCCGAACTGATCTGTTTTGTCAATCAGAAGGTACCGCGATCCTGCCATGCCATCTTTAATGGTGCTGCTAACTACGGTTCCTACAACTTTACCCAGGATCATACCTTAATTGTTTTTACGGTACGTGAATGCCCCGTCCTTTTCAATATTATCAACTATTGCGATGATGGTTGAATCGGCAGGTTTTCCTTCGGTTACATCAGTATAACGGGCACTGCTTCCTGAAACATAAAAAACAATTTCACCAATGCCCGCGCCAACGCTGTCCATTGAAACAACGAAGTCATTTTTACCTTTCATGGTCACCGGGTCGATTTTTTCGATAAGCAAAAACCTGATCCCTTCAATTTTCGGGGCTTTATGACTTGAAACTACCGTTCCTACTACCCTTGCCAATATCATTATCTTTCCTTTTAATTATTAATACCAGCCGTTGTGGATTAACCCACGCCGGCAGTTGAATAAAATGCACTAAAAGGTGATTTTATTTTTTCGAATTTCCTCTGCCCAACGGCAATGCACTGTCGACATTTACATGTGGCCTCGGGATAATGTGCGACGAAACTATTTCGCCAACCTTTTGTGCTGCCTGCACACCGGCATCAACTGCAGCTTTAACGGATGCAACATCACCACGTACGATAGCGGTAACATAACCACCACCAATTTTTTCGAAACCGATCAGTTCCACTTTTGCAGCTTTAACCATGGCATCGGAAGCCTCAACCATTGCGGCAAAGCCTTTGGTTTCGATCATTCCCAGTGCATCGGATGTATTGTCATTCATAATGTTTGTCTTTAAGATGTATGATTACTTATTGTTTAATATTCTTCTCTTCCTGTAATTTCGGCCAGGCGTTTTTCGACAATTTTCTTGCATTCGAGCACTTCGGCTTCATCGCCTGCAATGTAAACCCTGCCGAATTTACCAAATCCAACTACTTCAATAATGTTGATGTGAGCGGTTTTTTCAGCTTCGTTGGCAGCATAATAGGCATATCCTGCGGGTTCAACTTCGAGTACAAATAAGGTGTCGCCTTTCAGTATCATATTGCCATGACGAGTCCGGTTGATAAGCTGTGCGTGATGGTCTTCCACATTCTTGATCAACTGGCTGGTAAGAATCCGGGGCCTGATCCTGTCGTTCTCTGTCTTCTCGATAGTTCGCAATACTGTTTCCCCTGCCACGCGTGTATCGCCCTGGCTGTCGGAATGTACTTCGAGCATGCCGTATGCCCTTTCGACAATCTGCATGCCGGGTGTAACATTGGTAGCCTTGAGTGCGATATCGGTAAGTGTATTAATTTCTATACCGGGTGCAATTTCGATAATACAGCATGCCTGTCCGCTTACCGGTAAATATCCTTTTGATACGGTGGACAAATAGGAAGCCATCTGCAACTGCAGGGAATCAATGAAAATATATGTTCTGAGGTCTATCATGGTTATTTCCCTTTCTTGATTTGTTTTCCACCCAGCGGAAGTGCGCTGTCCACATTTTGGTGAGGCCTTGGGATTATGTGAGTTGATATAATTTCACCCACTTTTTGAGCAGCCTGCACACCTGCATCTACTGCTGCCCGAACTGCAGCCACATCGCCACGCACAATTGTGGTAACATAGCCCCCGCCAATCTTCTCGAAGCCGATAAGTTCGACCCTGGCAGCTTTTACCATGGCATCGGAGGCTTCAACCATAGCCGCGAACCCTTTGGTTTCTATCATTCCAAGGGCATGCATTTCATCATTTATCATAATACGCTAGCTTAATTAATAATATGCTTTCTCTATTTTATGAGTGCGAAATTTTATCAGATAGGCTTGTGAGCACTGCCTTTATACATAAAGTTTCAGAAAGTAAAACTTAACCCTGAGTATCCCGGATAAGGAATTTTAATTCAATCAGTGCAGACCAATAACAATTCAATATGCAAAAATAACTTTTTTTTAATACCTGAAACCTTTTTAGTTAGCAAATTTGGCATGGCTGAGTAATTGTAATCTGATAACTGAAAATAAGCGAGATACATATTCTGTTTAATTCATTTATCAAATCAGTTTAAAAGGTTTATATCCAAAAACAACAAAAAAAAAATTAACTGCTGATTGTACTGATATTAATTATACTTTTGCACGCTTTTTGAGACTCCTGTCTTTAAAATGCATAACAGCCAATTAACTGCAGTATTATTACCCTGGAAAAGCCGGTTCAGTTAAAAAAAACTCTTTAAAATGTTTTTTAATTATTTAACAACCTGTTTTAAGATGTTTAATAATCTGTTTAATAGCATGTTATAATAATAGCCATAAAAATAAAGCACAATTAGAAGTTTTTTTTTTACAAAAACCGCAAAGTTGTATTAACTTTACTTAAAACAATGGCATCTGATAAATATCTGACATGCTGTCAGTAGTCACATGCTGTTAAACAACACACAACCATCATAGCAAGCGAAAACTACCTAAACCAATATGCAGGGTGTAAAAATTTTCGACTCCTGCACCTGTTGTACGTTGACTATGCTGACTAGTGAAGATACACCAACATAATTAGCTCCCTTTGTGGATGCGAATACATGAATAATGCCCGTGGAATGAAAAAGAATGACGAATTCAAAGATTATCCTTTGCAAACCGTACTTAAGAAAATATTCGGATTTGAAAATTTTAAAGGAAATCAGGAACCCATAATACGTAACTTACTTGCCGGCAACGATACGTTTGTTATTATGCCTACCGGAGGCGGGAAATCGATGTGTTACCAGTTACCTGCCATGATATTGCCTGGCACGGCAATTGTAATTTCCCCGTTAATCTCGCTTATGAAGAACCAGGTTGACGCCATGCGGCAATTTGGAGCTGATATCGGCATAGCTCATGTGCTGAACTCATCACTATCGAAAAACGAGATCACGCAGGTTAAAACTGATTTGACCAACGGAGTAACCAAGTTGCTTTATGTAGCGCCTGAGTCGCTGACAAAAGAAGAAAACATAGCTTTTTTCAGGGACATAAAGATTTCGTTCTATGCCATTGACGAGGCACATTGCATATCGGAATGGGGACACGATTTCAGGCCTGAATACCGCAGGTTACGGCCAATTATTGATGCTATCGGGCAGAATGTGCCTGTGCTGGCTCTAACAGCTACTGCAACCCCCAAGGTGCAGCAGGATATTTTGAAAAGCCTTGGCATGCAGGAGGCTGCACTTTACAAATCCTCATTTAACCGATCGAACCTTTATTATGAGGTGAAGCAGAAAAATGACGATGTAAATAAGGAAGTGATCCGCTTCATCAAGATGCATATGGGCAAATCGGGCATTATTTATTGTCTGAGCCGGCGACAGGTGGAAGAGCTTTCGGAAACGCTGGTTGTTAATGGCATCAAAGCATTGCCTTACCATGCCGGCCTTGATTCGGCCGTGCGTGTGGAGAACCAGGATAAGTTCCTGATGGAAGAATCCGATGTTATTGTTGCTACAATTGCATTCGGGATGGGGATTGACAAACCGGATGTGCGGTTTGTGATTCACTACGACATGCCAAAGAGCCTTGAAGGATACTACCAGGAAACCGGGCGCTCAGGCCGCGACGACGGGGAAGGAATCTGCCTTGCATTTTATGCCTACGAAGATATTGAGAAACTCGAAAAATTCAGCAAGAATAAAGGTGTTGCCGAACAGGAGATTGCCAACCAGTTGTTGATGGAAGTAGTTTCATTTGCCGAATCGGCTATGTGCAGGCGCAAGCAATTGCTGCATTATTTTGGCGAAGTATACCCGGAAGACAATTGCGGAAACTGCGACAACTGCCTGCATCCCAAGACACTTATTGACGGACGGGAGTATGTAGACCTTGCATTAGAGGCTCTATTGGCTACCAAGCAATTGTGTAAAGCTAAACATCTTGTACACATACTTATAGGTAAAATTTCTTCCAATATAAAATCATACAAGCACAATGAACTTGATGTTTTCGGCAAGGGGATGGAAGAAAGCGAGCGGTTCTGGGACGGAGTGCTCCGGCAGATGCTGATTGAACGGCTCGTGGTGAAAGATATTGAAAATTATGGGATTTTAAAAATTACACCTGAAGGGCAGAAGTTTTTGAAAAAACCTTATGCTGTTATGGTAGCTAAGGACACTGATCCCGAGGAAGGTGATGACGACGAAATGATGTCAGGAGGCGGTGCGCGTACGAGCACTACCGACAAAAACCTATTCTCAATGCTGAAAGATCTGCGTAAAGAAATTGCACGCAAAGAGAGTCTGCCACCTTTTGTTATTTTCCAGGATCCATCGCTCGAGGATATGGCGATCCAGTATCCAATAAGTATGGACGAACTCCAGCGCATTACCGGCGTTGGTGCAGGGAAGGCTCAAAAATACGGAAAACCGTTTCTGGAACTGATCGCTTCGTATGTTGAGGAGAATGAAATTATACGTCCGATGGATATGGTTGTAAAATCAGTGGTTAACAAGTCGGGGCTTAAGGTTTATATTATCACCAACATCGACCGTAAAATTTCGCTCGAGGACATTGCCACCGCCAAGAACCTCACCGCTGACGAACTTCTTACTGAAATCGAAAGCATTGTTGATTCGGGTACAAAAATAGATCTTACCTATTACCTCAAAGAAACAATTGATCCATACCATATGGAAGAGATTATTGAGTATTTCATGGAAGCTGAAACAGATTCTGTTGACAAGGCACTGAGAGATTTAGGTGAAAATGAATTTACAGAGGAGGAAATCAGGCTTGTCCGCATTAAATACATCTCGGAAGTTGGCAATTAAATCACCGGCACTAACGTGTTTTTTTTAACTTCGCAACCTGATTCATGAAATATGTGTCAGGTTGTTCTTATATTAATCCCGATACTTACAAAACAATGACAGAAGAAATCAAAAACAATGAAAACAACCCTGCCAATGAGCAGGAAGTGAAATTATCAGAAAGTACCGTCCTGGTGAACGGAGGCGCTGTACCGGAAAAAAGCAAAATAAATCCTGTACTGCTGGCATTGAACCTTGTATCGCTCGCCGGGATTATCATACTTTTTATACTTTACTTTTCAGGTTCAGGCAGCAAACGCAATGCCGTATCAGGAGCTGTAGAAAAAGCCAGCAAAGGAGCGATTTCGGTTGCTTTTGTCAATAACGACAGCATACTAAGCCATTATGAATTAGTTAAGAAAATGCGTGCTGACCTGGAGGTTAAAGGCAAACGCCTCGAAGGGGAAGTAGCTGCCAAGCAAAAGGCATTTGAGAAAGATGCAGCATATTTCCAGGAACAAGTTACAAAAAAAGCCATCACCGACCAGAGTGCACAGGAAATATACGGACAGTTGCAACAAAATCAGCAGAAAATATATGAACTCCGCGACAGGTATGCTGCCGAACTGCAGCAAAGTGAGATGGATATGAACGTTGCCCTTATTGATTCGGTAATGAATTTCCTGAAACGATACAACGATAAGTACAAGTTCGATTATATTCTTGGATTTACAAAAGGCGGAAATATACTGTTTGCCAACGACACATTGGATGTAACCAACGATGTAATTAAAGAATTGAACTCGGCGTATCTGAAAAAACACGGTAATTAACAGGAGATTACTCCCTATCAATTCCCGGACCCAATTATAATTCTACCCGTATTTACAATCTATTTAACATGAAGAAATGGGCTTTTCTGGTTTGCATGGCTTTGCTTACGGCATCGTGCAGCAACCTGTTGAGTTCCAAACCTTCGGGCACCCTGAGCGAAAAGCAGATGACTGACCTGCTTGTTGACATTAACCTTACAGAGGCTACTCTCAAAACAGCAAATGACTCTTCGATCCGGCTAGGTGATACCACTGCATTGCGGAACCGTTTTGCCCAGGTTTTCAAAAAGCATGATATTGATCCGGATGATTTCAATGCCAGCCTTGGCTACTATCTAGAACATATTGACGAATTAGACAAGATATATGTAGAGGTGATTAACCGCCTTACAGCGCTGGAAGCTACGCTTACTCCAGTTGTTAACCAGGCAAACAGCCGCTTCGGACAGGACCAGCCCGGCAATGCGAATCCGTGGTTCAGATCGCTGAATAAAAGCACCGAGCCAGTGGAGATTCAATATTTTGATGCTGTTAAATACCCGCCGTCGACCAACAAGAGAAATCCGTTACCCAGACTGCTGAAAGTTAAGAAATAATAATAAAACGCCCTTAATTAAATCAAGGGTGTTTTTTTGTCCTAACAATTTCCTCATTGTTTTGTCGCAACAGCGGTATATGGATCCAGATTGCCGCCTGCCAGAATGGAAAAGGACCAGGACATGGTAGTTTTACCTAAGTTGGTAAAATGCCCCGACCCAACAACTGTCCAGTTATTGCTCATTTTCTGCGACGAAATAACTACCTGGGATGAAGTAACCAACCCGGTTGCACTCACACTGGATGAACCCGGGTTGCCAAAATTTCCGAGAATGATCTGGCTGCTGTTATCCGGATCCTTGGTAATATTTACTACATAGCTCTGGCCTTCAGTACTTTTAAGACTTTCAACAAACTGCCACTCTCCGATGTACGGATCACGGGGATCGTCACCTGTGGTATCACCGTCAGTGGGTTCGCAGGCGGAAAAAAGTAAGCATGTGAGAGCTGCGAAAATAGACAAAAAACGAAATGCTGTTTTCATGGATATCAGATTTTAACTCAACAACAAATTTACACTTTACTTTTATAAAAATTCAAAAATCGGTAGCAACGGTTTGTAATCATTAAAAATTTTTGACCCATCAGATTATTGCCGAAACAAAATAATTTTAATTCAATAAAGTAAATGCAATAATCATACCGCTATGGCTACATCTAAATATAACTAAACAACGCGCTTAGTATAAACAAATTGCATGACGCTGCGTTCAGCCGGAAGTAAAGTTTTCCGGATTAATCAGGAGCTGCTATTTGTAAGGGTTTTGTATGTCTTTTTGATTTCTTTTCGCCAACAAAATTGTTCAGTTTCCCGGATTTACGAAGCTGGTTAGTAATTATTTCAAAATAAGTTCCTCAAATTTACATTTGTTTAAAGTTAACTTTTTTCAACTTTTGCATGATCAAAAGTTGAGCAAAAATCTAGACTTTATATAATTTCAGTGTATTTCTTCGTCAGGTTTTTTGCCAC
>JBBQSY010000018.1:0-46291 GCA_038213495.1 Bacteroidales bacterium | reverse complement strand
TGTCGACTTATGAAAGATCGTTCCATTAGTTACAGTTGTTTCTTTATGACAGTCAATGCACTCAAACCTACCATTACTCTTTTTCCAAGATCGAATCGAGCCACATACTGGACATTCAAAGCCATGCGGCCACCTAAGAGCTACTAAATAATCAATACAACTTTGCTCTGTCTTAAACATTTTTTCAAACTCAAGTTGATTTGTTGGATATTTCATCCAGCAAAGCTAATTATTATTTACGGGAGATGATCGGGTTCCGCAGCATAAGGTTCAGGCCTTCTGGTGCGGACTTCAGGTTCCGGCCGATGCGGTTGCGGGAACTTATACCGCGAATGTTACAGTTGCCACAGAAAATGAAGAGCCACAAACCTTCAGACTTATTTTACGGATTAAAAATCAAAAGATTGCAGATGCAGGCGTTGATGATCCGTCAAATTTATCCCGGTTGAAATGGCTGAATTCAAAACTGGCTTTCGATGACGGCATTGTTCCGCCATATACTCCAATGACAGTTGACAGCCAGACCATTAGTTTGCTGGGGCGGAAAATAACATTGAATCAACTGGGTTTACCTGCTTCAATACAAAGTTTTTTCGATACTGAAATGACGAAGCTTACGGATAAACCGCTCGAAATGCTCAATGGCCCGCTTACATTTGTTATTGAGAATGCTGATAATTCGCAGCAGAAATTTGTCCCAACTGATTTTTCTTTTACTAAAAAAGCGGAAGGTGCCGTGGCCTGGATTTCGGAAGCCGAATCTTATGATTTCAATATGCTGTTAACCGCGCAGGCCGAGTTTGATGGTTGCATCGAATACCAGGTAACTCTTGTCGCAATAAGGGATATTGATGTTAAAGATATCAGGTTGGAAATTCCTTACCGGAACGAAGTTGCCGAAATGATGATGGGGCTTGGCGTTCACGGGGGCAAAAGGCCGGAAAGTTTAAGCTGGAACTGGGATCAGCAAAAAAACCAGGATGCCTTGTGGATCGGGAAAGTAAATGCGGGTATGCAAACCAGTCTGAAAGATATAAATTATGTCAGGCCTTTGAATACCAATTTCTACCTGAGCAAACCGTTGAATATGCCGACTTCGTGGTATAACAGCGGTAAAGGCGGGTTTACCGCTTCACAGCTTAACGATGAGTACCTTGTAAAAGCATTTTCCGGTAAGCGTACGTTGAAAAAATACCAGGAACTGCACTTTAATTTCCGCCTCTTGATCACACCTTTCCGAACAATTAATACGGATTGGCAATGGAATACACGGTTTTACCATGCATTCAAACCCATTGACGAAATACTAAAAACCGGAGCCAACACCGTGAATGTTCATCATGCTACCGCCATAAATCCTTATATCAATTATCCTTTCCTTCGACCGGTTGAGATGAAGAAATATATTGACGATGGACATGAAAAGGGACTGAAAGTAAAGATTTATTATACCGTTCGAGAACTTTCGAACAAAGCACCCGAAATGTTTATGCTGCGCAGCCTGGGTGATGAAGTGCTCTCACACGGCAAAGGAAATGGTTTCTCCTGGCTGCAGGAACATCTTGGTTCCGATTACATAGCCGCATGGTTTGTTCCTGAGCTAAAAGATGCTGCGGTGGTTAACAGCGGCGTTTCGCGCTGGCATAATTTTTACGTTGAAGGGCTAAACTGGCTGGCAATTCATGAAGGTATCGACGGAATTTATATTGATGATGTGGCTTTCGACCGGACCACTATGAAACGGGTACGAAAAGTTCTTGACCGAAACCGCGATGACGCAATCATCGATCTGCATTCAGCCAATCAGTACAACAAAAACGACGGATTTGCCAGCAGCACAAACCTGTATCTTGAACATTTTCCATACATAAACCGAATTTGGTTTGGCGAATATTTTAACTACAACTCAGAACCCGATTACTGGCTGACCGAAATATCAGGCATTCCATACGGTTTGATGGGCGAAATGCTGCAGGATGGTGGCAATCCCTGGCGCGGAATGATATTCGGCATGACCGCCCGTCTTCCCTGGGCCGGCGACCCGACCCCGGTATGGAAAATAATGGATGCTTTCGGAATGCAGGGTAGTCGAATGATTGGTTACTGGGTGCCTGGCTGCCCGGTAAAAACGGATAATCCGGATGTGATTTGTACGGTATACCAAAAAGATAAATCTGTTTTGATTGCTGTGGCAAGCTGGGCTAAAGAAAAAACCGATGTAAAACTTTCAATTAATTGGACTGCATTAGGGATTTTGCCCGAAAAGGCTGTTATAACTGCTGTTGAAGCAAAGGATATACAGCCTGCCGCCATTTTTACCCCTGACCAGAAAATACCTGTTGAGCCGGGAAAAGGATGGATGCTAATTCTGAAAGAGAACTAAATCCTGTTGGTTTTTATATAATAAGAAAAGGCTGCCTGGTCGGGCAGCCTATTCTGTTAAAAAATGTATCAATTAGCAATCCAGGTTTTCATTATGTTATTGATTTGATAGCAACTCGCCATAATAGTCAATGCCAGGAGTGTTTTGGGAAGCGAAGGCATTTACATCAAATTTCAGGTAGTAATAATTACTTTCCGGTAATTCAATGGATTCTGCTGCGTCGGTTGTTGTGTAATTGTTAACATCAAACTTCAGGTAGTTAAAATTACTTTCCGGTAATTCAATGGATTCTGCTGCGTCGGTTGTTGTGTAATCGGCAACGTCAAACTTAAGGTAATCAAAATCACTTTCAGGTAATTCAATAGATTCTTTTGCGTCGGTTGTTGTGTAATCGTTAACATCAAACTTCAGGTATCCAAGTTCATCTGCAGGTAAATCGATGGCATCGAAGGAATTTACTTCATAGTCAGCGTTATAATCGTTTACATCGAATTTCAGGTATTCAAAAGAGTTCTCTGTGCTGACTTCTGCTGCCATCTTTTCAGCATCTGAATAATCAGCGACATCAAATTTCAGGTAACTGATATCTTCAGCAACTGTTGCGGATGATTCAATTTTTGAAGCTTTGGCTTTAGCTGCTGAAATTGTTATAGCTGGTTTAGCAGTAACCAGGTTTGCCGGAACATAAGTATAATGGCTGGCAGATGATGCATTATAGCTGTCGGAATTACGTCGGGTTGGTGATTCTGCAAAAGTTACCAGGAGGCAAAGGGCTGCGAAACTTGATAAAATTATGGAGGTTTTCATGGCTTTGGATTTTTATGCTCTTGCGAGGATTTTTGGTTCTTGGTTTTAAATATTGTATTTGTACATATGACGGCACAGCCTGGAAAATGTTACATAAAAAACTGTTAATGGATAGTTAAATCGGTCAACCGGTGAAAACGATCGGTGAATCAATTCCCTGAATGGATAAATTTTTCGTGAAACAGGTATTTGCCTGAGAATACTTCAACAGCAATGATTTTTTTAAGACAGAACATTTGTTTTTACACTGTACCCAATAATCTGCTGATCAGACAATTCGGAAATTGAAACGTTAAAACAGGAATATTATCTGGTGCGAAAAAAATATATCAAAGCCTATGATGATCTTTTAGATTTGGAGAGAAATCCCTTAATCGATTTATCGAAATCAGAAAACAGGGAAATTATTATACAGGCAATCCGATTTTGGGAAGGTCATAAACTTAAGAATATAGCTTTCACTATTATGCCCAACCATGTTCATTGGGTTGTAAAACTACTGGAGAAGGACGACAAAGAAAATCCAGTTTATCTCCAGGATATATTACATTCTGTTAAGCGTTTTTCTTCTTATGAGATTAACAAGGCAGAAAACAGGTCCGGCACACTTTGGCAAAAAGAAAGTTTTGAGACAACCATAAGGAACGAAACCCATTTGTATTATGCCATAAAGTACACACTGGATAATCCTGTAAAAGCAGGATTGGTTTCCAATTGGAGAGAATGGCAGGGAACCTGGTATGAGGGCACTGATTTCTAATCAATTTCCGGGTACAGCGATTTCCGGGTGCAGCGATTTCCAATCGCTGATACAGAGTGAGGCGATTTCCAATCACTGTAATTTAAAATGCGATTAAAAATCGCATCACCCTTTTTGTATTACGGCAAAGCTTCTTTACAGGGTGCAGCGATTTCCAATCGCTGAATATTCGGATCTATAAAATTAATGTATTTAACTATGCGATTAAAAATCGCATCACCCGGATACTACATCCTTTCCGGCACATCAATACCAAGCAACCACAATGCATTTGCTATGACCTTTGCTGTAAATTGCGACAAACTTAACCGTAAAGCACGGCTCGACAAGTTTTCCTCTTTCAGAATCGTTAATTCGTGATAAAAACGATTGTATTCCGATGCAAGGTCAAAGGCATAATTAGCAATAATTGCCGGGCTATGCAACTCTGCTGCCTGGGTAACTATTGCCGGGAAATCATGAATCTTTCTCAGTAATTCTCGCTCAGGTTTCAGCAATTCAACTGATCCGGAAGGTGCAAACGAAACCTCATACCCTGCTTCTGCTGCTTTTCGGAGAACCGATTTTATCCTGGCATACGTGTATTGAATAAATGGTCCTGTATTTCCGTTAAAATCGACAGATTCAGCCGGGTTGAATAACATGTTCTTTTTCGGATCCACTTTCAGTATAAAATACTTCAAGGCGCCAAGTCCGATGGTACGGTATAGAGTTTTAGCCTCTTCGTCATCAAAGGAGTCAATTTTACCCAGTTCGCGTGCCATGGCTTCAGATGTATCAAACATCTCCTGCATCAGATCGTCAGCATCCACCACAGTGCCTTCGCGCGATTTCATTTTTCCGGCAGGCAGCTCAACCATACCATACGAAAGGTGATACATGGATTCGGACCACTCACAACCCAAATGTTTTAAAACCACTTTCAATACATTGAAATGGTATTCCTGTTCGTTGCCGACCACATAAATAAGCTGTTCGGGTTTGTAATCATCGTACCGTTGCATGGCGGTACCAAGATCCTGCGTCATATACACCGAAGTTCCGTCGCTGCGGAGTAGCAGTTTTTCATCCATGCCCTCCGCGCCCAGGTCGATCCATACCGAACCATCCTCGCGGCGGGTATAAACGCCTTTCTGAACACCTTCTTCAACCAGTTTTTTACCGATCAGGTATGTCTGCGACTCGTAATCCGTTTTATCGAATTCAATGCCAAGGGTTTTATAAGTTTCTGCAAATCCTTTGTAAACCCAGCCATTCATTTTCTTCCAGAGATCAACGGCTTCTTTATCACCGGCTTCCCACTTTTGAAGTATCTGCTGAGCTTCAAGAATGAGTGGTGCTTTTTTGGATGCTTCTTCAGCATACATGCCTGTCGCAACCAGGCCCGCAATCTGTTGTTTGAAATATTTATCAAAAATCACGTAGTATTTCCCGACAAGGTGATCTCCTTTTAAACCGCTGCTTTCGGGAGTTTCGCCATTTCCCCATCGCTGCCAGGCAAGCATGCTCTTGCAGATATGAATTCCCCGGTCGTTCACCAGGTTTACTTTCACCACTTTTTTGCCGGCTGACTGCAATATCCGCGAAAGCGAAAACCCAAGCAGGTTATTGCGAATATGTCCTAAATGCAAGGGCTTATTGGTGTTCGGTGATGAATATTCAACCACAACGGGCTGGCTTGAGGAGACATCCCGGAAACCAAAATTAGCGGAACCATAATTCGTTGAAAGGAATGACAGCCAGTAATCCTTTTTAACAGTGATATTCAGAAAACCTTTGATTACATTATAACTCTCAACCTCTTCCATATTGGATTTAAGATATTCACCAATTTCAGACGCAGTGGCTTCGGGTGACTTGCGTGATGATTTTGTAAACGGAAACACAACAACTGTAATATCCCCTTCAAATTCTTTGCGTGTATTCTGCAGTTGAATCTGTGACGGCGCTGCATCGGATTGGTACAAAGTTTTAACTGCTTCGGTTACTTTATTAGTCAATATCTGTTCAATCATCGGGGAAATTATTTAAGTTGCAAAAGTACATTTTTTAAGTGGATTACGGAATTGTTTCATAACCTATCTGAAACTCCTGTAGGCCGAAATCCTTAATTGTATTGACTTATAGGAGTTAAAAAATCTATAAGCCAGCAACACCAACATATTTAGAAATTATAAATGTTATAATCGATTGTTTGCAAGGGATAAAGAAGTTTTGAAAATATTTTGTTGGCAATTTTAAACTTCTATCTTTGCAGGCATCATCATGATTATTAATTACACCAAACATACTGTTAAACAATAAACAATCCTTTATGCAACGTAACGTAATTATTATCGGAGCAGCAGGGCGCGATTTTCACAATTTCAACACATTTTTCAGGGGAAAAGCTGAATATAATGTTGTTGCTTTTACTGCTGCCCAGATTCCTGACATTGATGGCCGAAAGTATCCAAAAGAACTGGCCGGTGCTGATCTTTATCCGAATGGAATTCCCATTTACCTGGAGCAGGATCTGCCTAAGCTTATTAAAGATTTAAATGTGGTTGATTGTGTATTCGCATACAGCGATGTACCATATCCACGTGTTATGAATGTTAGTGCCCTGGTAAATGCCTGCGGTGCTAATTTCATTCTCCTTGGTCCGGGCGAAACGATGATTAAAAGCACCAAGCCTGTGATTGCTGTTGGAGCAACACGCACCGGTTGTGGAAAAAGCCAGACTTCCCGCCGCATTGTCGAAATCCTGATGGCTAAAGGATTGAAAGTGGTTGCCGTTCGTCACCCTATGCCTTATGGCGATTTGAATGAGCAGAGAGTTCAGCGTTTTGCTACGGTTGCAGATTTGAAAAAACACAAATGCACCATCGAAGAAATGGAAGAATACGAACCACATGTAGTTCGTGGAAACGTTATTTATGCAGGTGTTGATTACCTTGATATTCTCCGCGCTGCCGAAAAAGATCCTGATGGTTGCGATGTAGTATTGTGGGATGGCGGAAACAATGACTTCCCTTTCTATAAGCCCGACCTTACCATTTGTGTTGCCGACCCACACCGCCCGGGTGCTGAGGTAGGCTATTACCCTGGTGAAGTTATGGCCCGCATTGCTGATGCCATTGTAATCAATAAAATTGACTCAGCCGATATCGCTAACATACAGATCGTCCGTAACAATATTGCGAAGATAAATCCTAATGCGCTGGTTATTGACGGAGCTTCGCCACTTACCGTCGATAAGCCTGAACTGATCCGCGGCAAGCGCGTATTGGTGGTCGAAGACGGCCCTACACTCACACACGGTGAAATGAAAATCGGAGCCGGCACGGTTGCTGCCAACAAATTTGGCGCTGCCGAACTGGTAGACCCCAGGCCTTATGCGGTTGGCAAACTGGCCGAAACATTCAAAATCTATCCCAATATCGGAACCTTGCTTCCGGCTATGGGATATGGCGAAGAACAAACCCGCGACCTTGAAAAAACCATTGAAAATACTCCTTGTGATACCGTTGTTATCGCAACACCGATCGATCTCAACCGTATAATCAAGATCAGTAAGCCTTATGTTAAAGTTGGGTATGACCTTCAGGAAATCGGCAAGCCCGACCTGGCAGGCATCCTCGACGAGTTTGTTAAGAAACACAATCTCGTTAAATAACACTCAATTTAAAAGCGGCCGGCGATGGTCGCTTTTTTTTTGATAAAGTATTAACAATCGTATTTAGTCTCGCTATACAATTTGTAATTTTATAACCTCAAATAATACAAGCATATGATGAAAGATAAAAACCTGGTCTCAATCACCGATTTCAACAAAGACCAATACCTGCAGATATTGGAAATTGCTGCCGATTTCGAAAATAATCCCAATCAGAAGCTACTCAATAATCATGTTGTAGCTTCTTTGTTTTTTGAACCCTCCACACGAACCCGCCTTAGTTTCGAAACGGCGGCAAACCGCCTGGGAGCGCGTATAATTGGTTTCAGCGACAGCAGTTCAACCAGCGTTAAAAAAGGAGAAACGCTGAAAGATACTATTAAAATGGTGAGCGGTTATGCCGATATTATCGTGATGCGTCACCCGCGCGATGGTGCTGCCCGCTGGGCAAGCGAAGTATCGTCGGTGCCTGTAATTAATGCAGGCGATGGTGCCAACCAGCATCCCACCCAATGCCTGCTCGATATGTATTCCATCATGCAAACGCAGGGAAGACTCGAAAACCTGAATATTGCGTTTATCGGCGACCTTAAGTACGGACGCACCGTACATTCGCTTGTACAGGCCATGTGCAATTTCAACACAACTTTCCACCTGGTTTCACCGGACGAATTGAAACTGCCCAGTTCGAGTAAAATGCATATCAAAAACAGTAATCTCACGTATCACCAGTATACTGAACTCGCTGATGTGATGCCGGTTGCGGATATTGTTTACATGACGCGTATTCAGAAAGAACGTTTCAGTGATCCGCTCGAATACGAAAAGGTAAAAAACAGCTATGTGCTCACAAAATCGATGCTGCAGGGATGTAAACCCAATATGAAAATAATGCACCCGCTACCACGTGTGAACGAAATCAGCGAAGACGTAGACGAAACACCCCAGGCATTTTACTTCAAACAAGCCGAAAATGGCGTTTATGTTCGCCAGGCTTTACTGGCAGCCATAGCCGGGGTTAAATAAGTTAATTAGAAACCAGGAAATAAAATACAGAAAATGAATAAAGATCAGCGTCATTTAAATGTTACGGCCATCGAAAACGGAACCGTGATCGACCATATTCCTGCCAACAATGTTTTCAAGGTACTTCATATTCTTGATCTGGAAAACAATAAGAACCAGGTACTTTTCGGCGATAACCTCGATAGCAAAAAGTATGTGAAGAAAGGAATTATCAAAGTTAGCAATACCTATTTTGATGCCAGTGAAATCAACAAGATTGCCCTGGTTGCCCCAACAGCTACTTTTATCGAAATCAAAGACTTTGAAGTAATAGCGAAGAAACAGGTTGAAGTCCCTGATCATATCCAGCGTATCGTAAAATGCTTTAACCCAAACTGCATTACCAATGTCGAAAGTGTTCCCAGCCGGTTTACTGTTGTTGATAAAAAAGAAATGAAATTACTTTGCCATTACTGCGAAAAAATTACCGGTAAGAACAACATTGTTTTTGTTTAAATCAATGTTCGGTAATTAAATTAACTTTGACAATTGGAAAATCCCCAAGTCTCATATTAATCTTAAAGAATAAAAAAGTGAAAAAAATAATTTTGCTGCTGGCCATAAGCTTATACACAATGGCTTCATTTGCCCAGATTCTTATCAAAGATAAAGGAACATTTAAAACTTATGAACCGGGATATTTTCAAAACTCCATCCTTAAAGGTATCGAAGATTTTGATTCACAAAAAGTTACGCCAAAACCATCTAAATCCTTCAAAGCCGATGCCTCGTCATTTGACATCCCTGCTTCGAAAGACGGGTTTAAAACATACTGGCATAACGAACCGGTTTCACAAGGCAATACCAATACCTGCTGGTCTTTTTCCACCACCTCCTACCTCGAATCGGAAGTATACCGCACCACGGGTCAGAAAGTACGACTTTCGGAAGTTTACACAGTTTATTACGAGTACATAGAGCGTGCCGAAAATTGGGTAAAAACCCGCGGGAACATGTATTTTGGCGAAGGTTCCGAAGGCAACGCGGTAACTAAAATCTGGCGTAAATACGGAATAGTCCCGCTCGACACATATAGCGGTTTAAAACCCGGCCAAACATTCCACAACCATTCCAAAATGTTCGAGGAACTGAAAAACTATGCTGATTTCGTTAAGAAAAATAATATTTGGGATAAAGATGCTGTTGTTAGCAACTTTAAAAGCATCATGAACTATTATATCGGTGAGCCTCCAACCAAAATTACCGTTAAAGGCAAACAGATGACGCCCAAAGAGTATATGACCAATGTGCTCAAATTCAATCCTGACGATTATTGCGATGTACTTTCGTATATGCAGCAACCTTACTGGAAAAAGGTGGAATACGAGGTGCCTGATAACTGGTGGCACGATGCTGATTATTACAATATCCCGCTTGACGATTTTATGTCCGTTTTCAAAAAAGCGCTCAAAGCCGGCTATACCCTTGCTATCGGCGGCGATGTTTCGGAAGCCGGTTTCCTGGCACGGGAAGCAAATGCCGCAGTTATTCCATCGTTCGATATCCCATCGGCAGCAATCGATGAAAATGCCCGGCAGTTCCGCTTCAGCAACGAAACCACCACGGACGATCATGGTATGCACGCTGTTGGATATATGGAAAAAGACGGAGTTACCTGGTTCCTGGTTAAAGACTCCGGTTCGGGAAGCCGCACCGGCGGAAAAGAAAAAAACAAAAACTTCGGTTACTATTTCTTCCACGAAGATTATGTTAAACTAAAAATAATGGACTTCATGGTACATAAGGATATGATGAAAGATCTTTTGCCTAAGTTTGTAAAATAGGGTTTGGGGGTTATGGGTTAGGTATCAGGGAATCAACAATTCTAATTTATCCTTTTTAATAAATTAGAATTTGATTTGAAACTCTGAAACATTGAACCTCTGAAACCCTGAAACAATTCGAGCCCTAAACCCTAAATCCTAAACCCTAAACCCTACATGCAACAACATTCACGAATACAACACGAAACCGAGCCTAACGAAGGATATATCCGAAAACTTATTGCACAGGGTGAGCACCAGCAACTTGATTTTAAATTCGGGATCAACGACTCACGAAAAATTGCCCGTACGCTGGCTGCTTTTGCCAATACCGACGGCGGACGGCTGCTTATCGGGGTAAAGGACAACGGCTCTATTGCCGGCGTTCGTTCCGAAGAGGAGTTTTATATGATACAGGCCGCTTCCGAAATGTTTACCCGTCCGGTTGTTCCTTTTGAAGTGAAAGAATGGACCGTGAACCAGAAACGTGTTCTCGAAATCATTGTTCCGGCTATCAAGGACATTCTGCATTCAGCACCGGTCGAAAAAGACGATTATCTGATTTTTATACGCGTAAAAGATGAAAATTATCCGGTAAACAGTGTATGGCTAAAAGCGTATAAATGGAAAAATTCAAAAACAGGAACATTTATCAGGTTTGGCGAAAATGAGAAATTTTTACTGGATTACCTTGAAAAAGAGCCCTCAATTACCCAGTCGCGGTATTGCAAATTGACTAAAATCAACAGCCGCACAGCCGAAAATATCATTGCAGGATTTGTAGCCATCGGAACGGTTAGTATCATTTTCACAAAACAAGGAGTATTGTATAAATTAAGCGAACAGTATACTAAACTTACACCTGAACAGCGGCTTCTGGAAATTAAAATACATGTTGCCAAATAATTTGCTTTCATGATTGTAGTTATTTCACCGGCCAAATCGCTGGATTTTGAAACCGGAGCACCATTTGAACTTACCTCTCAGCCTCATTTTCAGAAGGATGCAGATTACCTTGCCCGAAGATTAAGCAAATTAAAACCATCACAACTTGGCGAACTTTTGGACATATCTTCCAAACTCGCTCAGTTAAATGCCGAACGGTATGCAATTTGGAAATCGGCACCCGAAAAACAGGCAATATTTGCTTATAATGGAGATGTTTACGATGGTTTGGATTCAAAATCTCTCTCATTGGATGAATTGGGATTTGCCCAGGATCATCTTCGGATTATCTCCGGTTTGTATGGATTATTGCGGCCGTTTGATAGTATAAAGCCTTACAGGATAGATATGGGCACGTCGTTTGCTACGTCTAAAGGAACAAATTTGTACAAATACTGGGGCGATCGGATAACAGATCAATTAAAAAAAAGTCTGAAAGCCTCTGAAAACAACATTCTGATTAACCTGGCTTCACAGGAATATTTTTCGTCAGTTAACACAAAAAAGCTAAAAACGCGGATCATCACACCTGTCTTTAAAGATAAAAGCAATGGAAGCTATGCGATGATCTCGTTTTTTGCCAAGAAGGCCCGTGGTATGATGAGCAGGTTTATAATTCAGAATTCGATAACCGATTATGAAATGCTCGTTGGATTCGATTCAGGCGGATATAATTTCAATCATGGCCTCTCGAAAGGAGATCAGTGGGTGTTTACAAGAGGCTGATCGCCTGATTCATCAAATATTTTCCAGATGAAAGGATATACAGAAAAGCTGATCAGGAGTTTCGGGCATGCTGCCCGCGGCATAGCTTATCTTTTTAAAAGCCAGCCTAATGCCCGTATTGAACTGAGCATTGCCGGAATAGTTCTGATTTCAGGAGTTTTGTTAGGAATAAGTTCTGCCGAATGGATTTTAGTTTTGCTTTGTATTGCGATGGTAATAGGTTTGGAAGGAATCAATACAGCACTCGAAATATTTGCCGACAAAATACATCCTGATTTTGACGAAGAAATAGGAAAAGCAAAAGATGTTGCTGCCGGGGCCGTTCTTATTGCAGCTATTGCATCAGCCATTATCGGAATTATCATTTTCACACCCCGCTTATCGGAGTTATTTATAAATTAAGTTTTGATTGAATCCGGAAAGAAAAAATGGAAATAGTTAACAATTTGGACATACAGTATTCATACCTTTATTACTCTGTAACTTTGCAACGCTGAAACATTGAAACATTAAAACCTGAAACTATTGATCCATAACCTTGAACGCGAAGCATTAAACCCTTGAACGCGCAGCATTGAACCCTTAAACAACTAACCATCAACTATTACAAAAACATGATACTAATCGCCGACGGAGGCTCCACAAAAACGGATTGGCGCCTGATTAAAGAAGGAAGAGAATACAAGCAGGTTCAAACACCAGGTTTTAATCCGTATCTGATCGGAACCGATGAAATAGAAGCCCTACTTTGGAAAGAACTCCAGCCCTATATTGATAACAATGCTGTAAACACGGTATACTATTACGGGGCAGGTTGCTCCACGCCTGTTAAAAATATGATTGTAGAAACTGCTTTTGAAAAGATATTCCCCAATGCCAGGCTTCATATCAACCACGATTTACTGGCTGCTGCACACGCCCTTTGCGGAGATAAGGAAGGCATCGCTGCAATTCTTGGAACCGGCTCAAATTCATGCTATTACGATGGAAATGAAATTAAGGATGGCATCTTTTCACTTGGATATTTTTTTGGGGATGAAGGCAGCGGAGCCTATCTTGGTAAAAAACTTCTCACAGCATACCTCCACAAGGAACTTCCTTTAGAAATAGAAATAAAATTTAAAGAGGAGTATCCTAAAAGCCTCGAAAGCATTCTTGATGCCGTTTATACTAAACCCGCCCCAAGCCGTTTCCTGGCATCTTTCAGCCGGTTTATCAGCGACAATCGCGATCATCCCTATATCTACAATCTCATTGTTGAAGCTTTCAGGGCTTTTTACAGGTACCAGGTTTGCTGCTATGAACGACACAAAGAAGTACCGGTTCATTTTGCAGGATCCGTTGCTTATCATTACCAGGATATCCTCACCAGCGTAGGTTTGGAATACGGGATCAAAACCGGAAAATTCATACAGGCACCTATCGACGGACTGGTTGAATATCACCTGGATATGAAATAACGTATCAGTACAGCAGGTTACAGAGTTTGTTTATTCGTGGATGTTCCTTCCGTAAATGCCGGGAATAAATATATATTGTGCTATTCTTTCTTTTTCCCGGGTTTAAATGTCATGGATCCGGAATTTATACAATACCGCAAACCTGTAGGTTTTGGGCCGTCGTCGAATACATGCCCCAAATGCCCGCCACATTTGGCACACAATACTTCAATTCTTACCATTCCAATACTTACATCCTTCTTTTCAATAATGTTTTTGTTCACGGATGGTTCGTAAAAAGCAGGCCAGCCGCAACCTGAATTGTACTTGGTGTTCGACTTAAACAACTCTGCACCGCATGCTGCACAATAATAAGTGCCTTCTTCATAAAATTTGTCGTACTCGCCAGTGTAGGGCCTTTCTGTTCCTTTTTCACGAAGAATGTTAAACTGAACCGGTGTAAGCTGTTTGCGCCATTCTTCATCACTCTTTTTTATCTCAAATGTATCCATCGATTTTACTGTTTGTTTGGTATTTTTATTCCCTTCTTTTTGTGCGCACGCTGTAAATGAAATAGTTACCAGCAATGCAATGCAAATAATCCTGAAATTGTACTTCGTGTGATTCATAGTATAAAACGTTTTTACTTCAGTTGTAACATTTGCACGGCTTATAAAGTTTAATGCATAATCATAAAAATTATTAATTTTAAAACAAAAACATTTTATGGACAGCGCACTTGTTGTAACCGCAATCATTTTACTTCTGGTCGGAATCGCAGGTTGTATTATTCCTCTTCTGCCCGGACCTCCATTGGCCTATGGGAGTCTGATCCTTATACAGGTGTCTTCATACAAACCCTATTCCGTGAAATTCCTCGTAATTTGGGGGCTGGTAACTTTGCTGGTTGTTATAGCCGATTATTATATTCCCGTATGGGGAACCAAAAAATTTGGAGGTACCAAAGCAGGAGTTTGGGGAGCTGCAATCGGCCTGTTTGCCGGAATATTCTTTTTTCCACCGCTTGGTCTTATTGCCGGACCGTTTATCGGTGCATTTGCAGGTGAAATGTTAAACAACCGGGATGCCGGAAAAGCACTTCGCTCCGCCACTGGTTCATTCGTCGGATTCCTTGCCGGAACGCTGATGAAGATCGGGATCAGTATAGTAATGGGATATTATTTTTTCGCCGCTCTCTGGTAAAAAAAATACGGGCTTATCCGAATAAATCTCCTTAGGGTATCCAACACCTGTCAGGGTAAGCCCTTTTGCAGGAACAGAATAGCCGGCTTCGCTCCGGTTGCGGCTGTTCAATATTTGTTGAAATTCAGTCCTTGAAATTTTTCCTCTTCCAACATCAAGCAAGGTGCCGACAACTGCCCTGACCATATTTCTTAAAAACCTGTCGGACCGGATGGTGAATTTCAGAATATGACCCTGCTCTTCCCAAAGCACATGTTTAATATTGCAGAAATAGTTATTCACCTGGGTATTCACTTTGCTGAAACATTGAAAATCATGCCTTCCCGACATTAAAGCGGCAGCCTTATTCATTTTACCAATATCCAGGTCACCATTTACTGAATAGGCATGATGAAAATTGAATGGATCTTTTTTCCTGATAATGAGGTATTCATATTGTCGCCAGGTGGCGCTGTAGCGTGCATGAGCACCGGCCACCACCGGAACTATTGAAAAAACCGCTATATCCTGAGGCAAAAACCTGTTGAGCCTGAATTCCAGCTTAGTAAGTTCTTCTTCTGTAAATGCAACTTCCGAATTGAAATGGGCATAGAAATTACTTGCATGCACGCCTGCATCAGTGCGGCCACAGCCGGTAACACCTCCACGAATTCCTGCAATTGCAAGTAAACCATCCTGCAACTGTTGTTGCACGGTATTGCCATTTGGCTGAATCTGCCAGCCATTGTATGCCGCTCCGTTGTATGCTATTTGTATAAAATATCTGTGTGCCATTTTACCTCCTCACTGCAAAAGTAGTTTTTCTTCTTAAATCTCAATCTTTTAGTCCGAAAACCTGAAAACACTATTCAACTAATATCATATGTCAATATGTCTTTTTTAGAAAGGATATAAATTACGTAAAAGCTATAAAAATATAAAATAAATACGATGTACTTAAATATAAGATATATATCTTTGTCGCCTCTATTGTGAATCAATTAACAATGTATAATAGTACTAATCACGTAATTACATTAACCTGATTTAAAATGACACACACTGACGTATTAATTCAAGAACTTGTTGAAAAGCATGGCAGAACCCGGAACTCATTAATGCCCGTACTGCAGGGAGTTGTAGCCCGCGAAAAATTTCTTTCGGAGGAAGCAATGATTGCAGTTGCCCGCGAATTGGACATTTCGGCCGCTGATGTGTTTGGTACCGCTTCCTTTTACACGTTCCTCGACATCACCCCCCGTGGTAAAAATATCATTAGGGTTTGCAAAACCATTTCCTGCCATATGCAGGGAAAGGATGCCGTTATAAAGGCCATTGAGGACCATTTACTGATTAAAGTTGGTGAAACCACACACAACAAAAAGTTCACCCTGTTAACGGCAAACTGCCTCGGATGGTGCCACAAAGGACCGGTAATGCTCATAAACGATGAGGTATTCCCATCCATTACCCCCGAAAAAGCAATCGAAATTATTGAAGAATTCGCTAAAAAAACCAACTAATACCCAGGACGAAACACCTAATCACATGGAACAGAAACAGTTAAAAAAAATAGATATAATCTTTGGTTGGGATGAGAAATGTACCCCCATACAGGTTGTAGAAAAAACCGTTAAGAAAACTCCTGAAAATATAATCCTCGATATGATTGATTCAGGTCTTAAGGGCCGCGGAGGCGCTGGTTTTCCAACAGGGCTTAAATGGAAATTCTGCCGCAACGAAGAATCTGATGCAAAATATGTTATTTGCAATGCCGACGAAGGGGAACCAGGAACTTTCAAGGACAGGGAAATTCTGGATCGAGTTCCGGAAAAAATCTTTGCCGGAATGACCATATGCAGCTATGTGATTGGTGCAAGTGAAGGATATATCTATGTCCGCGGCGAGTATAATTTCATGTTGAAAGATCTGCAGAAAAAGATTGATATTTTCAACGGTCAATTGCACGATCTGAAGATTGATTTCCGGATATTCCTGCGTTCCGGAAGCGGAGCTTATGTTTGCGGGGAAGAATCAGCACTCTTCGAATCGATGGAAGGCAAACGCGGAGAACCACGCAACAAACCTCCCTATCCAACCGTTGCGGGCTATAACGGGAAACCAACTGTTATCAATAATGTCGAAACACTGGTTTATACCTCTGAAATCTGCAGAATGGGTCCGGAGCAATTTAAAGCACTGGGAACCAACGATTCGCGCGGATCGAAAGTATTTTCCGTATCGGGCGATACTCCTATTGCCGGTATTTATGAACTGGAACTGGGAATGCCGCTTAAAGATTTTGTAAATGAGTTTGGCGATGGCGATACCAAAGCCATACAGGTGGGTGGTGCATCCGGGCATTGTGTACCACGTAAAAAATTCAATGATACTATTATTGGTTTTGAAGGAATTCCTACTGGTGGTTCAATGATGATTTTCAATTCAACCCGTTCGATGTATAATGTACTTCACGATTATCTGGAATTCTTTACGGAAGAATCCTGCGGACAATGCACTCCCTGCCGTATCGGATGCCAGCAGCTGCTCAAAGGTATTGAAGCCGTTAAAAAAGGTGACCGTCCCCCTACTTATCTCGACGATCTGAAAAAATTAACAGCTACCATGAAAATAGCGGCTAAATGCGGCTTGGGACAATCTGTTGCTAATCCGTTTACCTCCATTGTTGATAATTTTCGTGAAGAAATCATTTACTAACCCAGCACTTTTAAACATTTAAGATAGGAGACAAACACCATGAGTAAATATATGGTTAACCTGAAAATAAATAATACGCCTATACAAGTCGAAGAAGGCACTACCATCCTGGAAGCGGCTAAACTTCTGAATTTTAAAATCCCAACCCTCTGTAATCACCCTGATCTCAGCGTGGCAGGCAATTGCCGCGTTTGTGTTGTCGAGGTAAAAGGAGCTCGCCTTTTAGCAGCATCCTGCGCAACTCCTGTTTCGGAAGGCATGGAAGTAAATACCAACAGCGAAAAAGTTCGTATTGCGCGGAAACATGTAATTGAACTTTTATTATCGGAACATAATGTGGATTGCACCAAATGCTTTAAAAACGGGCATTGCGAACTGCAGGAACTCGCATCAGAGTATAGATTTGGCGATCATGTTTTTATTGATCTGGTAAAAACCCGGGATAAAGTTCTTGACATTTCATCGCCATCCATCACAAGAGATGCAAGTAAATGTATCCGTTGCCAGCGTTGTGTTCGGACCTGCGAGGAGTTGCAATCAGTCAGTGCTTTGGCGGTGATTAACAAAGGCGACCACCAAACTATCTCAACCTTTTTGAATAAGCCACTGAATGATGTAGTTTGCACCAACTGCGGACAATGTATCAACCGTTGTCCTACCGGTGCTTTGTATGAAAGAAATTATATGGAAGAGGTTTGGAATGAAATTTACGATCCCAATAAATTTGTTGTTGTTCAAACAGCTCCTGCAACCCGCGTTGCCCTTGGTGAAGACCTTGGACTTGAACCCGGTGTTAGGGTTACCGGGAAAATGATATCAGCCTTGCGAAAAATGGGTTTCAGTAAAGTTTTAGACACTGATTTTGCAGCGGATCTTACTATTTTGGAAGAAGGTACAGAATTACTAACCCGCCTGAAAAGGGCAATTGTTGACAAAGATGAAACTGTAAGACTCCCAATGATGACTTCCTGCTCACCAGGATGGATAAAGTTTCAGGAACATATGTACCCCGACCTTATTGAAAACCTTTCATCGTGTAAATCACCACAGCAGATGTTCGGGGCCCTGGCAAAAACGTATTATGCCGATAAAATTAATATCAAGGCTGAAAACATGGTGGTTGTATCCATTATGCCCTGCACCGCCAAAAAATTTGAAGCGAACCGACCCGAAATGCGTGATTCCGGTTTCAAAGATGTTGATTATGTAATTACTACCCGCGAACTTGCGATGATGATTAAACAAGCTGGTATTGAGTTTGAAAAACTGGAAGATGAATCTTATGACAGCATTCTTGGAGAATCATCCGGAGCTGCAGTAATATTCGGAGCAACCGGAGGGGTAATGGAGGCAGCACTTCGAACAGCATATGAAATCATTACCGGCAACGAAGTTCCTTTTACTAACCTGAATATCAAACCTGTACGAGGCATGGAAGGTGTAAAGGAAGCCAGTATCAAAATTAAAAATACTATTCCCGAATGGAGCTTCCTCGAAGGTGTTGAACTAAAAGTTGCAGTTGCACATGGACTTGCAAATGCAAATAAACTTATGGAATCTGTAAGATCAGGAAAAGCAAAATACCATTTTATTGAAGTTATGGGATGCCCCGGAGGATGTATCGGAGGCGGCGGACAGCCCATACCTACATCTGAAGCAATTCGCAAACGCAGAACCGAAGCCATTTATGCTGAAGATATGGGTAAACCTATCCGTAAATCACACGAAAATCCTGAAGTAATCGAAGTTTACAAAGAATACCTCACTCAGCCGCTTGGACATAAATCACATGAATTGCTTCATACACATTACAAGGTTCGTAAACGTTACTAGAAATGTATGGTATAATTAAGGCCGCTCTTACAAGGCGGCTTTATTATTTAAAACCTGTTTTACATTCCGGCATCAAAAGAAATTCCGGGTGAGATTCGCTAATTCAATTTTAATAATGTGAGAGAATGTCTGTACATAAAGCGTCGTTTATTTAGATCAGATATAAATTTACTGTTATTTAATTAACATTGTGAATAAATTAACAACAAACTTGTTTATCACAATTATAACCTATAATTTTGCAGTCTCAAATAAAAACTACTCCTACCCGCCTAACACGCTTGTCTGCTTGAAATTAATCATTGAATTAGCAGGAAAACATCCGGATGAAATTAAAAGACATAGCTGACATATTGAATGCAGAAGTAATTTGCGGACAGAATAAACTCGAAAGGGAAGTTGAGGCGGTATTTGCATCGGACCTCATGAGTGACGTCCTTACAATTGACAGCGATAAATTACTGCTGTTAACAGGACTCGTAAATATACAAACGATACGCACCTCCGAAATGTCGGACATAAAAAATATGGTACTCGTACGCAACAAAAAAGCTACACCCGAAATGATAGCCCTTGCCGAGGAAAACAGGATGGTGATCATGCAATGCAGCTATTCGATGTACAAAACGTGTGGCTTATTGTTTCAGAATGGATTAAACCCTGTTTATTAAGTTTAAACAAGATGAGGTTCGAATACACCATTGAAGCGGGAAATTTCACCAAAGCCGGCGATGCCTCCAGCAGTTTCAAAAAAATACTGAAACAGCTGAATGTCGATCCTCAGATTATTAAACGCATTGTTGTATCACTTTACGAAGGAGAAGTTAATATTGTGGCCCATGCACATGGCGGTACTATCGTATGCGATGTGGATACAAGCCGGGTAAATATCCGGCTGAATGACACAGGCCCCGGAATCCCGGATATCAGTAAAGCTATGCAGGCCGGTTATTCGACTGCATCAGCCAAAGTCCGCGAAATGGGATTTGGCGCCGGAATGGGACTGCAGAATATAAAACATAATGCCGATGAATTTTTCATCGAAAGTGAAGTAGGTGTCGGCACCAATCTCGAAATAATTGTTAACCTGCCTGAAACCGGATAAATGGACAGCAAGCATTTTCATCATGCATTAAAAATAAGCGACGATATCTGCATCGGCTGCTCCCATTGCATGAGCGTGTGCCCTACCGAAGCAATCAGGGTGCGGAATGGCAAAGCAATACTCTACGAAAACCGTTGTGTTGATTGCGGCGAGTGTTTTAAAGCATGCCCGGTAAGCGCCATTTACATCGACCAGGACGACTTTAACCGGATACACGCGTTTAAATACCGTATTGCATTAGTGCCTGCGGTGTTTTTCGGGCAGTTCCCCGAGGAAATTTCACACAACCAGATTTATGCAGCTATCCTGGCAAACGGATTTACCCATATTTACGAAGGCGAAACGGGGGTTGATCTGCTTCTTGATGCGATGAAAGCGTATGCAAAATCAAATCCGCATAAAAAGCCGCTGATCTCCTCTTTCTGCCCAGCTATTATCAGGCTTATCCAGGTAAAGTTTCCAGCTTTGACTGAGAATATCATGTTGCTGAAACCACCTCTTGACATTACAGCATTATATTGTCGCAAAGAACTCACAGACCAGGGAATTAACCCTGCCGAGATTGGAGTTTTTTATATTACTCCCTGTGCAGCAAAAATTGCCGCCATCAAGAGCCCTGTAGGCGAAGATTATTCAATGATCACGGGTGTGATCAATATGGATACGCTCTACAACAAAGTTTACAAATACATACGGAACGACAGGTCAACACATCAGGTAACTATACCGCACAAACCTCTTTCGAAAACCGCTTCGCAATGGGCGCTCACGCAGGGTGAAGCCGATCATATTCCGGGACGCAGCCTGGCAATCGACGAAATACACAATGTTATAGAGTTTCTCGAAAAAATTGAAAGTGATGAGATCGGCAAGATGGATTTCCTCGAACTTCGTGCATGCGACGAAAGTTGCGCCGGAGGTGTTCTTCTTTCGACCAACCGTTTCCTTATAGCCGAAAGACTAAGAGCTTATTCCCCGGTAATAAACAGTGATGCGTCCAAAAAAGAAGGCATAAATGCTTACACTGATTACCTGCTTAAGAGAATCGGGATACAGAAAATAAATCCCCGCAGCATGATGAAACTGGATGAAAACATGGAAGAAGCCATGCGGAAGCTGGAAAAATCGAGGCAGATGTTGAAATGCCTGCCCCTTACAGACTGCGGGGCATGCGGAGCGCCAAATTGCCAGGCTTTTGCCAATGACATTGCTCAGGGAGAAGCTGACATCCGACAGTGTATTTTTATCCAGAAAAACCGGGAGCAAACCGGTGAACTTACTCCTGACAAATCACTCGAAATGCTTAAAGGTATCTGGGGCAATGAGAAGTTTTTTTCGAACCGCAAATAATCAATCTATCATGAAAGTTAAAGACATTATAACAATACTGGAGCTAAACGTTTTCAACGGGCAAGTGGGTACTGACCATGAAATTACCGGTGGTTACACTTCCGACCTGCTCAGCGATGTGATGGGCCATGCCGACAACGGAAAAATATGGATCACTTTGCAGACTCATAAAAATGTAATTGCGGTTGCTTCTCTTAAGGATCTGGCGGCAGTAATACTGATCAAAGGAAATCAACCCGATGCCGATATGCTGGCTCAGGCAATAGAAGAAGGAATACCGGTGCTTGGTACAAAAGAAGAGGCTTTTGAAATTACAGGAAAACTCTATAATCTGTTAATTAACTGATAATGAATAAATACCGGGCTGACCTACATATTCATACGGTGCTTTCTCCTTGTGGCGACCTGGAGATGAGCCCTGTTAAAATAGTGGAAAAAGCACGTGAGAAAGGTCTGGAAATAATAGGAATAACAGACCACAACACCACCAGGCATTGCAAACTCATCAGCGAATTGGCCAATCCGGCAGGAATATTTGTACTGATGGGAGCCGAAGTTACAACACGCGAAGAAGTCCATTGCCTTGCGTTCTTTGAAAGTGATGATCAATTGTCGGAATTCCAGTTATACCTGGAAGCGCACCTTCCGCATATCCCGAACAATACTGCAAAATTCGGATATCAGGTGGTTGTAGATAAAAACGATAATATTATTGACGAAATCGATTTCCTGCTTATATCGGCTCTGGACCAGTCCATCAATGAGGTTGAACGAAAAGTTCATTCACTAGGCGGGATATTTATTCCGGCCCATATCGACAGGCCAAGTTACAGCATCATCAGCCAGTTAGGTTTTATGCCCTCTGATCTGATAATTGACGGCATCGAGATTTCGGCCACCTGCAAGATTGAATCGGCTTTAAAATTCCTTCCTGCCCAAAATAATTTTTCAATAATCAGAAATTCGGATGCCCATTATGAAGAACAAATTGGAAAAGTATTCACTACCTTTGAAATGGAGGATTGTTCTTTTAACGAAGTGAAACTGGCATTGCAGGGATTGCAGGGACGAAAAGTTACGATCGCATGAAAGATCTGGCACTTCACATACTCGATATCCTGCAAAACTCAGTATCAGCCGGAGCATTGCTGATTAAAATAAGTATTGACGAACTTCCTGATAAAGATACATACAGATTAAAGATTGTGGACAATGGCAAAGGAATGGATGCCTGGATGGTACAGAAAGTTACAGATCCGTTTTTTACAACCCGCACCACACGCAAAGTAGGATTAGGATTGCCATTATTAAAACAAAATGCCGAGCGCGCAGGTGGATTTTTAACAATCCACTCACAACCCGGCGAAGGCACTGAAATTGAAGCAGAATTCAGTTTCAGTCATATCGACAGACTTCCTACCGGTGATATAGCCGGTATACTTTCCCTCACTGCTTCATCCTATCCTGGCATTGATTTCGTGTATACCCATACCACACCTGCCGGGACTTATTTATTTGAAACAAAAGAAATTAAAGAAACCCTGGAGGAAATTCCTATCAGTAACCCGAAAGTGATCGCATTTATGAAAGAACTGATCGGCGATAACCTGAAAGAAATACAAGCATCATAAATAGATAAAAAAGAAACTTAGTAGTAATTTAAAATAATTCAGAATCAAATGACAAAAATTACATCGTTAGCTGATTTAAAGACCATAAAAGCTTCAGTGCAAGCAAAGATGAGCCTGCGCGAACGGAGCGAAACTCCCGAAAGCATGATTCAGATCAGGGTAGCTATGGCAACCTGTGGTATTGCTTCTGGCGCCAAAATAGTTATGGAATACATGATCAATGAACTGGAAAAGCGCAGCATTCCGGCGGTTGTTACCCAAACCGGATGCATGGGATATTGCTATGCTGAGCCAACCATAGAAGTAACACGTCCCGGGGAACAACCCATTGTATTCGGGTATGTTGATTCAAAAAAAGCGGATCAGATCATTGAAAAATATATAAAAAACGGCGAATTGCTGGATGGCATTATCCCTGTAAATTACGAAAACATCGAAGGCAAGTAAAAAATCTGGAGGAACTCACTATGACACAATATAAAATGCACCTGATGGTGTGCGGAGGAACCGGCTGCAGGGCTTCGGAAAGCGAGCAATTGTTTCACAACCTCAAAAAAGAACTGATTGAGAAGGGTCTCGAAGACGAGGCACAGGTTATAACAACCGGCTGCTTTGGTTTTTGTGAGAAAGGGCCAATTGTAAAAGTTATGCCCGATAACACCTTTTACACACAGGTTAAACCTGATGATGCAACCGAAATAATTGCCGAGCATGTGATCAAAGGCCGACGGGTAAACCGTTTACTGTATGTAAACCCCGAAACAGAACAACATGTTTCGGATTCTAAACACATGGGTTTTTACCGCAAGCAATTGCGCATTGCATTGCGCAACTGCGGTTTTATTGATCCCGAAAACATTGAAGAATACATTTCGCGCGACGGGTATGCTGCTATAGCAAAATGTCTGACCGAAATGACACCCGAACAGGTGATCGAAGAAATGAAAAAAAGCGGTCTTCGCGGACGTGGCGGCGGCGGTTTCCCAACCGGACTCAAGTGGGAAATTACCCGCAAAAGCCAGAACGACCAGAAATACGTGGTTTGTAATGCCGACGAGGGAGACCCCGGCGCATTTATGGACCGCTCCATCCTTGAAGGAGACCCTCATTCGGTGATTGAAGCAATGGCCATCTGTGGTTATTGCATTGGTGCCGACAAAGGTGTTGTTTACATTCGTGCCGAATATCCGCTGGCAGTCGAAAGGCTTAAAATTGCCATGAAACAGGCATCGGAATTTGGTTTATTAGGGAAAGATATTTTCGGTACCGGATTTAATTTCGAAATCGATATTCGATACGGAGCCGGAGCTTTTGTTTGCGGCGAGGAAACCGCACTTATCCACTCCATGGAAGGCTTACGGGGCGAACCTACTATCAAACCACCTTTTCCAAGCGTTTCAGGATACCTCGGGAAGCCTACCAATGTTAACAATGTTGAAACATTTGCCAATGTACCTGTAATAATAAACAAAGGTGCCCAATGGTTTGCTTCTATCGGGAGTGAAAAATCAAAAGGAACAAAAGTTTTTGCCCTTGCCGGGAAAATCAACAATGTGGGACTGATTGAAGTTCCAATGGGAACAACCCTCCGCGATATTATTTTCGAAATAGGCGGTGGTATTAAAGATGGCAAGAAATTCAAAGCTGTTCAAACCGGCGGACCTTCGGGCGGATGTTTAACCGAAAAGCACCTGGATATTCAAATCGATTTTGATTCGCTCACAGCGGCAGGCTCCATGATGGGTTCGGGTGGTATGATTGTGTTGGATGAAGACGACTGTATGGTTTCCATTGCGAAATTCTACCTGGATTTCACAGTAGAAGAATCGTGTGGGAAATGTGCACCCTGCCGCATAGGGAACAAGCGTTTGAACGAAATGCTTGAAAAAATCTGCGCCGGAAAAGGAACCATGAAAGACCTGGACCTCCTGCGTAACCTGAGCCATGTTGTCAAAGATACATCACTCTGCGGACTGGGACAGACTTCGCCAAACCCGGTACTATCAACCATGGATAATTTCATGGACGAATACCTGGCCCATATCGTTGATAAAAAATGTCCGAGCGGACAGTGCAAAGCCCTGCTTCAATATATAATTGAACCCGAAAACTGCGTCGGATGTACTGCCTGTGCGCGCAACTGCCCTGTAAATGCAATTGCCGGGGAGCGAAAAGGCATACATATCATTGACCAGGAAACCTGCATCAAATGCGGTGCCTGTCTGGAAAAATGTAAGTTCAACGCAGTGTTCATCAAGTAACGAAAGGGGAAAGAACAATGGAAATGATCAATATAAAAATAGACAAAAAGGAATTACAGGTAGCCTCCGGGACTACTATACTGGATGCTGCAAAATCAGTCGGGATTAATATCCCAACGCTTTGTTACCTCCACCTGCATGATTTCGATATAACCAACAAACCGGCAGGCTGCCGTGTGTGTGTGGTTGAAGTAAAGGGACGCCGGAACCTGGCTCCTGCCTGCGCAACCGAATGCTATGAAGGCATGGAAGTGAGTACGCATAATATCCGTGTACTCAACAGCCGAAAGACGGTTCTGGAACTCATCCTGAGTGACCACCCTACTGATTGCCTGGTCTGCGTGAAAAGCGGAAGCTGCGAATTGCAGAGCCTTGCCCAGGATATGGGAATCCGCCAGATTGAATACCAGGGAGAGCAATCGACCTACCGCGAGGATACATCTCCGGCTATTATCCGTGATGTTGACAAATGCATCATGTGCCGCCGTTGCGAGATGATGTGTAACGATGTACAAACCGTTGGTGTCCTTTCGGCCGTAAACCGCGGATTTATGTCCGTGGTAGCCCCGGCATTTGAGATGAACCTCGATCACAGTGTTTGCACCTATTGCGGACAATGTGTGGCTGTTTGTCCCACGGGCGCCCTCACCGAAGTGGATCATACCAACCAGGTTATCCGTGCGCTTGCTGATCCTACAAAGACTGTAATCGTTCAAACTGCTCCGGCTGTAAGGGTCGCATTGGGCGAAGAATTTGGAATGGAAGCAGGAACAATTGTTACGGGTAAAATGGTTTCTGCCCTACGCGATCTTGGATTTGATTATGTATTCGATACCGACTTTGCCGCCGACCTTACTATCATGGAGGAAGGGACCGAGTTGCTCGACAGGATCACCCGCCATCTGAAAGGGGATAAAACCGTAAAATTGCCTATACTCACATCGTGTTGCCCGGGATGGGTGAATTTCTTTGAACACCAGTTCCCTGAAATGAGTGACATCCCTTCGACAGCCCGTTCGCCGCAGCAAATGTTCGGAGCCATTGCAAAAACATATTTTGCCGGGAAACTTGGCATAAAGCGTGAAGACCTGGTTGTAGTATCGATTATGCCTTGCCTGGCCAAGAAGTATGAATGCCAGCGCGATGAATTCGCTACCAACGGCAATCCTGATGTTGATTTTGCCGTTTCGACACGTGAACTTGCACACCTGATAAAACAGGCGAACATTGATTTCAAGACTTTGCCTGACCAGGAATTTGACCTGCCCATGGGCGAATCAACAGGAGCCGGGGTAATATTTGGCACCACAGGGGGTGTTATCGAAGCCGCGGCTCGCACGGCCTATGAACTTTTCACAGGAAAAACGCTTGAAAAAGTTGATTTCAAGCAACTACGGGGAATGGAATGGATACGCCATGCGGAAGTTGATTTTGACGGAACTCCTATTAAAATTGGTATTGCTCACGGACTGGGAAATGCACGAAAACTTCTTCAGGATATCAAAGACGGGAAATCGGAATTCCATGCCATCGAAATCATGGCATGCCCAGGTGGCTGTATCGGAGGCGGCGGACAACCGCTTCATCATGGAGATACCTCAATATTGATGGCCCGGCAAAAGGCTATTTATTCCGAAGATTCGGGTAAAACGATCAGGAAATCACACGAAAACCCATACATACAGCAGTTATATGCTGAGTTCCTTGGAAAACCGATGGGTGAAATGTCTCACCATCTGCTTCATACAAAATATTTCGACAGGAGTAAACCGGCTGAAATAGAAGAATAAAAGGGAACAGCTTATAAATAATTATTAAGAAAAATCGTTATGGCAAATATAAAAATAAGCGAGCAGAAGGTTCTTCAGATTGAAACCATCTGCAAAGATTTCGACAACCAAAAGGGTGAACTGATCAATGTGCTGCATAAAACGCAGAGCCTGGTTGGTTATTTACCGGCTGAGGTGCAGGAAATCATAGCAAAAAACCTGAATTGTTCTGTTGCCCATGTTTACGGGGTGGTTACTTTTTATTCATTCTTCACTATGATCCCAAAAGGCGAGTTCCCGATCAGTATTTGCATGGGAACAGCATGCTATGTTCGTGGTGCGGAGAAAGTACTTGATGAATTTAAACGCATCCTCAATGTACCTGTCGGACAAACCACACCTGACGGTAAATTTTCGCTAAGTTGCCTGCGCTGTGTCGGGGCGTGCGGACTGGCGCCTGTAGTGATGGTTGGCGAGAAAGTTTACGGGCGTGTTTCGCCGGATGGAGTTAAAGATATAATCAAAGAGTACAAGCAGGATTAAGAGACTCGTTAAAAATAAGATTTTCGATAAAAGAAAATAAGGATTTGCTTTGGAAGAGGGGGAGAAGGGGCGAGGGGGAGAATGGGAGACCTGGAGACAAGGAGAAGAAGAGACTAAGGGACTAAGAGACTAAGAGACTGAGAAAATGAGGGACTGAGGGATGGAGTAACAGATTCTTCTAAATCCGTTGGTCTTTTGGCCTTTCATTTCAATAATAGTTGCTACAAATTTCAGTGATTTTTGAAAATCAAAACATTTACCCAAATGCAAAGAATATAGTATGCCAAAAGGCTTACTTAAATTAAGTGAGTACAACTGCTTCTCTGACCGGAAGCAGTTTTTTTTATCCATATAAAGTGAATGGAAACAATACTAAAATTAGAATATTTTATCAACAAAAATCAAAACCACAATTTTATCGTTATATTTGCTTGATTTATTAACACTCTTTACCAATATGAATTTGGATTCGAATGATATTAACTCACTGCGAGAGGAGATAGAAAAACTCAAATCAGAAAATTCCAGGATACAAACACACCTCCTGAAACAAAATGATTTTGAAAAACTCGAGCAGGAAGCGGAAGAAATTAAAAAGCAGGCAGCAAAGGCTAACCAGATTAAGTCTGACTTCCTTTCGATGATGAGTCACGAGATCCGTACTCCTATGAACGGAATTGTTGGTATGACCAGTTTGCTCCTCGATACCAAAATAACTCCGGAGCAGCACAATTACCTCGAAACATTGCGGATTAGTGCCGACAACCTGATGTCGATCATAAATGATATTCTTGATTTTTCGAAAATTGAAGCTGATAAACTGATACTGGAAGAGAGTTCCTTCGAACTACGCAAATGTATTGAAGAGTCGCTGGACATTTATGCAGCAAAAGCAATTGAAAAAGGGATTGATCTGTTATACATGCTTCAGCCTGAGGCTCCGCCTTATTTAATCGGTGACATGAAGCGGATCAGGCAAATCCTCGGCAACCTGATTAACAACGCTATTAAGTTCACTGACGAAGGCGAAATTTTTATCTCTGTTGAAAAACAGTCACAGACCAATGAATATTGCGAACTGTTATTTTCAGTGAAGGATAGCGGCATCGGAATTCAAAAAGAGAAATTGTCGCTGATTTTTGAAGCCTTTACACAAGGCGAAACCTTTGTCTCCAGGCGTTATGGAGGCACCGGACTTGGACTTGCCATTGCCCGCCACCTGGTTGGACTTATGGGAGGACGTATCTGGGCCGAAAGCTCACCCGGAAGAGGAGCTACATTTTATTTTACCGCAAAACTTAAGATTGCAGATACACCTACAACCAAATTATACATCCGCGGACAGATACCTGAACTAAAAGGAAGCAAAGTACTCATTGTAGACAGCGACCCAACCTCGCGGCAGATTTTTACGGTACAATTCGAGGCCTGGGGAATGAAAGCCTATACAGCCGCAAGTGCCAAGGAGGCCTTACGTATTATTGAGAGTGAGGACAACTATTTTGATCTTGGAATTCTTGATATGCAGGCTACGGGACTAAACGGAGTTGAACTGGCACAAACCATAAGGGAAATACCTTTTAAAGGCGATATGCCCTTCATCCTGGTATCTTCGGTAGGTAAAGTTAACGATCTTCCCAAAGGACTGTTCGATGCGCAACTTTCGAAACCAGTAAAACTTACTGACCTTTTCGAACTGGTATTAAGCGTAATGTCAGAAAACAGGAACCGGAAAAAGAATATTGCCGATCATAGCGTAGATAAAAAACTGTCGGATAAGCTTCCTTTAAGCATCTTGCTGGCCGAAGACAACTTCACAAACCAGGAACTCGTTGTAACCCTGATGCGAAAAATGGGCTACTCCATCGATGCTGTGGAAAACGGCCGCAAAGCCCTTGAAATAATGGAGCACAAAGCATTTGACATCATCCTTATGGATGTGCAGATGCCGGTGATGAACGGTCTGGAAGCAACACAGGCAATCATAGAAAAATATCCCGAGAATGTCAGGCCATATATCATAGCTATTACTGCCAATGCGATGCCTGGTGATCGCGAAAGGTTCCTGGAAGCAGGGATGGTCGATTATCTATCAAAACCAATCAGGTTTAAGGATGTGCAGGATGTTCTTATCCGTTGGGGAAGGAAGAAACATAACAACTAACAGATAAACTGATCATTGCATAAAACCGGTTCCGACCGGTTTTTTCGTGCCCGATTTAAAATTTTCTTAATCCTTTTAATCAGGTCAGGTATAAAGATCGTTGGTAAGCAAGGCAGGCAAATCATCCAGGAAAAGCCTGAGCAACCTGTATTTTGGGTGCACGACTATCATAAAAAAAGAGTGAGGACTACAGAAAAGACCAATATTTTCGGTAGACAGATACTTATATTCGAAAATTTTGTAATTTTAACGCAACAGACGTCCAACAAACCCTATTAATAATCCCCCCATAAAAATTCTCATTTAGTTAGCCACGCTTCACTGCGTTTTGAATGGGATGTTAGTTAAACCCTACAATTGTATAAAAATGAACGGTACTATTTACAGTGTGATCACCGGAACCGGTAGCTACATTCCCTCAAGAAGGATTAAAAATGAGGATTTTCTTTCAAAGGAATTTTATGATACAGACGGAACGAGACTTGATAAATCTAACCAGTACATAATTGACAAGTTTCTGGAAATAACCACTATTGAAGAACGACGCTATATTTCGGATCACAAGGTAACCACCGATATTGCTTATTTCGCCGCGGTGGAAGCCATTAAGTCGGCCGCTATAGATAAAGAAGACTTGGATTATATTATTGTGGCCCATAATTTCGGGGATGTGAAGCATGATGGCAACAGGTCCGATTTGGTTCCAAGCCTGGCAGCCAGGGTAAAGCATAAATTAGAGATCAAAAATCCCGGCACTATAGCGTATGATATAATTTTCGGTTGCCCGGGTTGGCTACAGGGTATTATTCAATCGGATTATTTTATAAAATCGGGAGATGCTAAAAAGATACTGGTTATCGGTGCTGAAGCTTTGTCAAGAATCTCGGATCCGCATGACAGGGATAGCATGCTATATGCTGATGGTGCGGGAGCCGTAATTCTGGAGGCCCGGAAAAGTGAAACACCTATTGGGATACTTTCACATAAAACCCGTTCGGACACATTTTTGTATTCGAAAATGCTGCATATGGGCAAATCATTCAATAATGAACACAAATCAGGAAATGATCTGTTTTTGAAAATGAATGGCCGGAAACTATATCAATACGCACTCGAAACAGTCCCCCAGGCTATAAAGGACTGCCTGGATAAAAGCAATACTCAGCTCAGTGATATAAGCAAAGTGCTTATACACCAAGCAAACGGGAAGATGGATGATGCCATTCTGAAAAGGCTTTATGCGCTGTATAATGTAACTGATATACCAGAAGACGTGATGCCCATGACAATTTCATTTTTAGGTAACACCTCAGTTGCAACCTTACCTACGCTTCTTGACCTGATACTGAAAAACCAGCTGGAACCTCATAAAATAGTTCCGGGCGACAAGATTGTATTCGCTTCCGTAGGTGCAGGGATGAATATTAATGCATTGGTTTACAAGGTGTAATTAGGTATCTGTTTAACTATATCAAATGAAAATTTAACCCATACAGAATCAGAGATTTTGGAAGGAGCAACTATTTTAAAATTTCTCACACTTCTATAAATTGGTAAGGTGAGAAATAACTGCCAGACTTTTGTAAAAGGAATACTCTGAACTATTGCTGAATCATATAAAAATAAGGACTATTTTGATCCGGAGTTTGTTTGTTTCAGAAAAATTGATAATTTTGCACCCCTTAAAACATGGCGAGGTAGCTCAGTTGGTTAGAGCGTCGGATTCATAACCCGGAGGTCGTGGGATCGTCCCCCATCCTCGCTACTCTACTTGTCGGATTCAAATACGCCTGAGGCGGACACGAGTTCAAATCTCGTAATCGCTACTAAAATTCTGAGACTGTCCGATAAGATAGTCTCATTTTTGTTTTATAGAATAAGGAGTTTATATTATGATTAAAAAACTCACGACAAAATTTATATTGGCTTTACTTTAGATCTTATAAAACGTTTTTATTCGAAATTTACTTTATAATAAATGTATCTGAATATCTGAACTTATCTGAGCTTACCAGCATTACATATTGTGCCGGCGGATACCCTGATAAATCCAGCGTTAAATAATTTATCTGCCCGAATTGCCTCCTTAAAAGCAATTTTCCGGAAATATCCAGAATTGACAAATCAACCGGTTCCAACAAATTATCTTTGAGTGTAATGTGCAATTTACCATTATGAACCGGGTTAGGATAAATCAGCATTCCACTGCCAGACTGATGGGTTTTGCCTGAATAAAATGAATGTATTCTTGCCCCAACTTGCCACTTTCCATTCTGATCTGCTGTAGCTGGTTCTGAAAACTCCCATCGTGCATCAACTGAAAGTCCGGATATCCATTCAGTACCTAAATTGGTCCCATAATCCAGCCGATCCCGGGGTATAAAATTAACCATATCAAGGAAATGGGGGTTAACCACGACTGAATGCAGATCATATCCTAATTCCTGCCATTGGGCGAATGTTTTTGAAACGCCTAAATAATTAAATTTCGGAGTCCCGTTTTCACACCAGAAAACGTTATAATCACTTTCAAATCCTTCAATACACGAAATATCTTCAAGTGATATATTGAAAATCATATTTGAAGTATAAAAAATATTGTTTTTAATCTTAGTTCCGGTTGATGAAGCAACAGGCAGATCGTTAGAATAAATCTCAATCAATCCTCTCCAGGCCTCCTGCACTGTCTTATTGCTGTAAAAAGTATTATTATAAATACAAACACCATTCATTCCCTTGGCAACTACCCCGACAAGCGGATTTTTTATTATGTTATAGGCTATTCCACCCGAAGTGTTATACATACCATTGGATTTGCGGATTATTCCCATCGGAACTTTATCAAGATAGTTGTACCTGATATTCACATTAATGTTGTACCCGGTGAATATGCCATGTGTAATGCTTCGAACATCTTTACCATCCCATGTAAGTTTATTCCCTTTAATCAATGCACCGTCGAGGAAGTTTTTTGTAAGCCCATCCATTTCGTCACCCGCCTGCAACATGTAACCAGATGAATTGATCGATGCTATATAATTGCTCTTATAAACCAGCGCCTTTGGTGCATTTTTTTGAATTACAACTCCACTCCAATAACCAGGAATTGTATTATTTACCAGAGTCTGCTCTATAATCAGAGGTTGCTGGGCAAATAAACTGATCGCTTGAAGCGAGAAGCAAAAAAGTAAAAACTTTTTTTTCGTATTCCAGACCATAGGACGGGTTAAAATTTAGTTTTCTTGAATTTGCTGCTAATCCTGTTTTAAACTGGGTTAAATTAGATTGTTGCCTGAATATTTCGGTAAAAAAAGTGTTCATTAATTGGATTCAGACATCAGCTGTTATCAAACCATAAATCCTGAATTATATTGGTTTACACACAGTTAAGCTAAATGATGAGTTTTATCACAACTGATGCCTGAAATCCGGTTTCATTATAACAGCGAACACAGGCAAAAAGTATAACTTTATTATGCAAAAATAATACAAAAGCAACCAAAAATCCAGATATATATTTTTACAATAGCTGTAATTCCGGAAAGTTTTCCAAAAATTATCATGTAAAACAATCAATATTAACTACTTAGCAAAAGCAGTTTACAAATTTGAATCTGTTACATAACCCAATTTTTCTGTCTATAAAAATGTAAAAATATTTATTATTTTTCGATTTAGTCTGAGAAATAACAGCTCAACTGTTTTCGAACACTAACTCAAAAAAAGAAGAATTCTCTTTTACCTGATCAGGCCTGTGACTTGCATATAACAAATGGACATTATCCAATAACTTCCTCCGTTTTTGTATAAACCACTCCTCTTTCCCTGAGTCCATCAAGTAAAAAAGCAACTATACTTTCGTCGGTTCCAAGGAATTCAGGTGCCGAAACACCTTTGCGGTTATACATGCCTTTGAGTATGAGCCTGGCAATCATGGTTGCGGTATATCCGGTTGTCCGCGCCATCGAATGCACACCGGTAACTTTGTCGAACCGGTCGTACAGATCCCAGGTGTAGCGTCGGCGGATACCATCTTTAAGTCCTTCAGCAATTACCTGCATAATGGTAAGGTCCTCCTCCCCTTCCCGGAGTTTCCATTTAGGAAAGAGCAAACGGGATGTAAATTCCAGCGGGCTGATCATTGCGCCATTAATCAGTATAGGTTCCTTTTCGAAAAAACCGGTATCACGAAGTACGGCCATCTTTTCGATGTGTCCTTTATACCTGAGAGTTTTCTCAATCATATAATCGCCTTTAATGGTTGTGGCTAGTGTACGCAACCCGTCGCTGTTGAATGCTTCCAGCGTTCCGATATTGGGAAAATCGAGCAATTCAGGATCGGAAAGCGCTTCGCGCACAACCAACCGGCCTCCGTCAATATACCTCGCGGGGCGTGTATATTCTTCGATAACATCTATGGGCGAAAAAACCGCCTTATATTCAAATGGCCAGGTTCTTACAACCGGCAATCCGCCTACATATGTAATTCCTTTTTCGAGGGTATCGAGCAGAGATGCGCCATATCCGATGAGCACATTACTCATACCCGGAGCCACACCTATATCGCAGACTGTAGTCACATTCATCTCTTTTGCTTTTGCATCCAGTAAAAACATATCTTCCGGAAAAAAAGCGATATCTACCACGTTTTTTCCGCATTCGATTATTCTTTCCAATGTCCGGAAACCCATGAAACCCGGTACTGCACTGATTACCAGATCATGTTGAATCACCAGGGCTTTAAGCTCATCTGCATTGTCGAGATCAGCCTGAACTGTGGTTATTCCGGTCACTCCGCTGAGCAAAGCCAGGGCTTCAGCACTTTTATCGGCTGATGTAACTTCAAATTCGCCATTCCTGGCAAGGTCCCGGGCCATAGGGCCTCCGACTAATCCGGCTCCTAAAACAAGAATTTTCATATGTACCTTTTTTGTATTGAGTATGTTGAATAATTACATTTCACTATTTAATGAAAAATAGATTAATTTATTTTAAAATCCTATTCAAAATTGTTTTTTTCTGGTTTCTCCGCCTTACCATCTGATCCATCAAATGCAATTGCGAAACCAAGATTCCAAACATCACCAACAACATTCCTGCAATTTTAAGTGCTGTAAATTTCTCATTAAGAACAAAATATGAGGATATGCCCGTAAAAACAGGAATGAGGTTTGCAAAAATATTGGCTTTGACAACTCCAATACCCTTTATGGCTATAATATAAAAAACATAAGCCAGGGTAGATCCGAAAACAGCCAGTAACAGCATGGCCGATATAAGTTCCTTTGTTGGTTTGACAGTTATAAAATGTTGGAAATCAAAAACAAGAAACAAAGGTAGGAAATATAACGCGCCAATCAGGTTCTGGTAGGTTATGATGGTTACCGGGCTGTATTCGTGTGGGATTTTATGTATAATAACCGAATATACTACTGCAGAGAACACGGCAAAAAACAAAAGCAGAACGCCCTTTGGTGAAGCAATCAGTGAAAGATCAGGATTTATCAACATCAGGATTATCCCGGCAAACGAGAAAACAATTCCAAGAACCACAGGAAGAGTGACTTTTTCGCGTACCATATAATACGCAGCAAATGGACTGAATAAGGGAATAGTTGCAATGATTACCGATGCAACTGTTGACGAAACAAACGTCAGTCCGAAACTCTCACCTAAAAAGTAGCAGAAAGGCTGCAGGAAAGCGAGCAGCATAAAGTATTTCAGATCTTTTCGCTTAATGGTTTGCCACGACTGTGTAAGAAGAATGAAAAAAAGCATTAATCCGCCTGATAAAATGAGCCGTAGAAAAATAATAGTAATCGGACTGTACCAATTGAAGGCTATTTTAAACCAAACATACGACAAGCCCCAGAAAAGCATAGAAAGTACTGCGGCCAGGTAAACTTTAAATGTTTGGAAAGACATGCTGGAGAAGTGGTGTTTTGCGGATGCGAAGGTAGCCTTTTAGATGTATATTTAAAAAACCGGGCACTTAATAATGATACTTCCACCAAAATCATTCTATCACAACAATGATTCGCATTTTATATTGTGAACGCATACATGTTCCATGTGATGCAGCTAAAGATATTTTAAGTAAATATCCTTGTTTTGCCAGGAAACATTAATAAATATACTATTGATTGCCCGATGATTACTCAATCCCGGCATAATGCTTCATAAACTGGACCCGTTCGTAAGCAACGGGATTTTGCGCTTTTTTAAAACTCATTAAACCGATAAAATCGGATGGTTCGTTATAGTTGTGTTTTACCATCCAGGCTTTAAGACCGCTTAACATTTCAGCTATCCGTCCATGGCCATTTTTATAAACCGTGCTAACGATTTCTACTGATTTCGCTCCGGCCAGCAACATCTTAATCATCCCTTCATCATCATGAACTCCGGTGGATGCAGCGATATCGCATTGAACATTATCCGACAACAGAGCCACCCAGCGCAAGGAATTATATATTTCGTCGGGATTGCTGAAAATATGGGTAGCTGAAAGTTTAAGATTTTCAATATCAATATCCGGCGAATAAAACCTGTTGAATAATACCAGGCCTTTGGCTCCGGCCCATGAAAGTTTTTTGGTGGTTTCGGCCAGGCCGGCAAAATAGGGACTCAGCTTTACAGCAACCGGAATGCTTACATGATGGAGTACTCCTTCCAACACATCAAAATATACTTTCTCGTTCTGAACAGATGTCCTATCAGGGTCCGAAGGCATGATATAAATATTAAGTTCGAGCGCATCGGCACCGGCGTCCTCAATTTTACGGGCGTATGCCATCCATTCGGTAGCAGAAGCGCAATTGATACTTGCAATTATCGGAATGGTGACAGCTTGCTTACAGTCACGGATAAGAGCCAGATACCTGTCGATGGAATTATCGCGGCTGTAGTTGCTGATATAATCGAGCGCCTCAGGATACTGGTTGGTATACTCCGACTGATCCATGGTAGAGTTTATCTCGTTCAGAATCTGCTCTTCGAAGAGAGATTTCAGCACCACAGCACCAGCCCCCTGTTTTTCAAAATCAATGATATTTGAAACGGAACTTGTCAGTCCCGAACTTCCAACAATAAGAGGACTCTTAAGTGTAAGTCCCAGGTAACTCGTTTTCAGGCTGATCATAGAACAGGGTATTAAGAATAATTTAAATGAAATGCGATTTTACAAAAGGAATGGTTTCCGGACCAGGAAAACATGTGTAAAAATATGATATATTTCAGAAATAGACCATCAGGCCGCAAATATTTTTCTGTATAAAAAAAATACTGATTAACTGCTTTTAAACTATTAATCAGTATCATCATAAACTACACAAATTTTATTTTCCCTGTGAGAGTTTACGGAACAAGGTATCATTTTTAATTACTTCGATGGCACGCATCAGATCATCATCGGTTGCACCCACTACCTCGAAATAAGCATCTAAATTATAGAGATTCCTGGCAATCAGTGCCTTAAGAATTGTTTTGATTTGTAAGCCAGATGCCTCCAGATCCTTATCATTTCGGGGCACCTCTTTCGATTCGGCAAAAGCCACAAATTCGTTGAGCAACTTCTGATCATCGGTAAACCCTTTTATAAACGCATTGATATCCGGATATGCTTTCAGAAGATCTTTCCTTTTTGATTCAATATACTGAACCGTGAAATCATTAAGTAATCCTTTGCGGAAAATATCCGTGTAATAACGCGAAGCAAAAGTAGTATCTAATGGAATGAAATAGTCAGGCATGATACCACCTCCGCCGTAAACCACCCGTTTATTTTGGGTAAAATACCTTAGCGAATCAGGGAACTTTATGCTGTCGGAGTGGTATAATTCACCATGTTTCAATCGTGTAAAGAGTTCATCCCGGTAATCTTCCTCGCCATCGGCATACGATTTTTGAATGCAACGGCCGGAGGGAGTGTAATATCTTGCGGTTGTAATCCTTACCATTGAACTATCAGGGAGCAAGTATGGCCTTTGCACTAGGCCTTTGCCAAACGAGCGCCTTCCGAGTACCAGACCACGATCCCAATCCTGAACAGCACCGGCCACAATTTCGGAAGCGGATGCCGAGCCTTCATCAATAAGCAGGACTAGTTTCCCGCTTTCGAATGTACCCCTTGAAGTGGCAATATAATCCTGTTTTGGGCTGCGGATGCCTTTGGTGTATACAACAAGCTTGCCACCTGGCAGAAACTGGTCGGCCAGATCAAAAGCAATATTCAGGTATCCACCTGAATTGCCCCTAAGGTCGAAGACCAGGTTTGTCATACCCTGTTTCTTTAATTTATTTGCTGCATCAATAAACTCGTCAGCGGATGTGGCTGCAAAACGCGACAGTTTGATATACCCAATGTTACTGGTAAGCATATAAGCTGCATCGATGCTGTTAAGCGGAATCTTGTCGCGGGTGATCGAGTATTCAATCAGATCCTTGCGTCCTTTACGGTATATTGACACATTTACCTTGCTCCCTTTGGGGCCGCGAAGGTGGTCGAGCACGTATTGGTTGTTCATCTTTTTGCCAAACGCATCTTCGTTATTAATTTTAATGATCTTATCACCTGCCATTATCCCTAATTTTTCGGATGGTCCTCCGGGAACAGGTGAAATCACCAGGATTGTGTCTTTGTACATCTGGAATTGTATTCCCACACCATCAAAATTGCCGACCAGCGGTTCATTTATTTTTTCAACTTCATCTTTCGAAATGTAAACCGAATGCGGATCGAGTTCCTTGAGCACGGCAACTATGGCTTCCTCGGTTAATTTAGGAGCGTCAACATCCTCAACATAATAATAATTCAAAAGTTGCATCAGGGTGTTAAACTTCAGCGTGGTACTCTTCTGATCCAGATTTTTGGGGTTGGATTGTGCGGTTGTACCCAGGCTAAAAAAGAGCGATATGAATACTATCAGTGAAAAAGAAACTACTTTCATAATAAGCTTATGTATTTGAATTGAACCTCAAAATTAGGTGAAATATCGCAGAAATACCTATAAACCCACGAATGGCTGGTTTCATTTAACATTTTTTTAAAAAAATCAGGATCATTTTCTAAAAAATATAAATTTTCGGGTCGTGATAATAGTCACAATCGGAACAATAAAAAGCAACTATATTTGTTTAGTTTTTCATTGTATTATTATTATAAACAGGCTTCCGTACGACAGGCAGATAATCATCAGGGTAAATATTATAACAATTTACAAATGAACACATTAAAAACATTATATTTTTTGCTAACATTTTTTAGTCTGCTCCTTCTCTCATGCAGACATGATCCTGAACTTGCACCCGGTACTCCGGAAGTATGTTTCGACAACCAAATACTCCCGGTTATTCAATCAAGCTGTGCCAAATCCGGATGCCATGATGGTTCCGGCGAGCAGCAAGCTTTGAATACCTATGAGGAAATCTCGAAGATTGTTGCACCCGGTAAGCCCTTACAAAGCAAATTATATAAGGTAGTTACAGCGAATCCGGTATTTGGCGGCATTATGCCACCCAAACCCGATCGGGCACTCAACAGCGCCCAACTCGATAACATAAATATATGGATCCTGCAAGGAGCAAAACACACCACCTGTACAATTGAGTGTGATACTATAAATGTTACATTTTCCGGCAGCATATCGCCGATTAATGAAACATATTGTAAAGGATGCCATAGCGGATCAAAACCTTCGGGAGGGATAACACTGACCGATTATAATTCAATAAAGGCAGCCATTGAAGGAGGAAAATATGTTGGTGCAATAAAGCAACTTACAGGGTACAAAGCGATGCCTAAAGGCGGTTCAAAACTTCCTGCATGCAATATCGTTCAGATTACCAAATGGATAAATCAAGGTATGCCAAACAATTAATATCCTATGAAAAAGACTTCATTGATTGCACTTTCAACATTAATTTTAGTGGCGCTCTCGCTTACCAGCTGTTATTACGACAGCGAAGAAGAACTTTACCCGGGGAGCCTCACGTGCAATACATCCAACGTAACCTATTCCAATTCAATTGCCCCGGTATTTGCAAACAATTGCAATTCCTGTCACGGCAGTTCGGATCCATCGGACAAAATAGTAACCGATAATTATGCAAGCGCCAAAGCAAACATTACGCGTATAAGGGGAGCCATTAACCGCCAGGCAGGTTTTACACCTATGCCAAAGAATGCCGGTCAGCTTTCGACATGCGACCTGACGAAAATTGATATCTGGATCAGCCAGGGGATGCCAAACAACTGATTATTAAACTCTTAAAATTTATTTTTATGAAAAAATTACTCAGGATAGCACTCATTCTTGTAGTGATTGGAACTGTAGCGGCAGTTGTGGTTTGGCAGTTTTATGTTAACAAACCGCACGAGGATATCGAAAATGCAAAGGTTGATTATTCGATGACCACCGCAGAAATATGGAAGCAATATACTGCCGATGAAAAAAGTGCAGGATTACTTTACAATGATAAAGTAATTGAATTATCGGGGATTGTTGGCCGGGTTGTAAATAATGACACACTTGTAACTGTGGCATTTATTATGGAGGCAGACTCCATGTTCGGCGACAGATCAATAAGCTGCGAAATGCTGAAAAAATACAATGACGAAGCAAAAGCACTGACGAAAGGAACAACAATTAAAATTAAGGGTTATTGTGCCGGGTATATCGGCGATATCAAATTCAATAAATGCTCCATTGTTAAATAATGATTTCATCCATTGCTGACAACGAAAACAAGGACACCATGAAACGAATACGAATATTTCCTCTCCTTTTCCTTTTCACCATATTAAGCGTACAACTAACGGCCCAGGACCTGATGGATATGCTTAAGGATGAAACGCCCCAGACCAGTTATACTTACGCAACGTTTAAAACAACCCGGATAGTATTGGGTCAGTCCGTGGAGAGCCCGGCTGGAGGTACACTGCAGTTCCTGATTGAGCATGACTTTGGTCCGGTTAACCAGGGTGCCTATAACTTGTGGGGTCTTGACCAATCAACGATACGTCTTGGGCTCGAATACGGCATTACCAACTGGCTGAGTGTTTCTGCCGGCCGCAGTTCCTACGAAAAAACCTTTGACGGATCAGTAAAAGCGAAAATTTTAAGACAATCAACAGGGGCAAAAAACATGCCTTTAACTTTGTCCTTTTACGGGGGCACTATGCTTAATTCGCTGCATTGGGCAGATAATTCCCATTCCAATTATTTTTCATCACGCATGTCGTATGTGGCACAATTGCTTATTGCCCGAAAGTTTTCGAATACATTTTCACTTCAGCTCACACCTACATACATTCATAAAAACCTGGTTCCCCTGAGGGCTGATCAGAATGATATATTCTCAATCGGCATTGGTGGCAGGTATAAAGTTGCTGAACGGGCTTCGATAAACGCCGAATATTTTTACCTTCTTCCCGGGGCAACGGCAGATAAATATGTGAACTGTCTTTCAGTCGGAATAGATTTGGAAACCGGTGGTCATGTTTTTCAGTTCCGGCTCACCAATGCTCAGCCTATGTTCGAACGGGCATTTATTACGGAAACAACAAACAAATGGACAAAAGGCGGTATTTTTCTTGGATTTACCATTAACAGGGTATTTACCATCGTGCAACCAACATTTTCCAAAAAATAGGTTATAATTCAGGGAGCTATCAGGGGAGAAGGGGTTCAAGGTTGAATGCACTTCGTGCGTTCAAAGTTCAATGCACTTCGTGCGTTCAAGGTTCAAAGTTCAATGCACTTCGTGCGTTCAAAGATTAGAAGGTACATCAAAAATTGATAGTCATTTACCTGCGAATTACAAATTCTCTGCACCTTATCAGAAAACACACCACCATTAAAAAATCATTACTTTCGTACGACAATCCGTGTATATGGACGAGGAAGAAAAAAGGAAATTTTATCATAGCCTGGTATTCCCGGGACTTATGGTTATCCTTATGTGGGTAATTAAAATTATCGAGGTGGGATTCCAGGTTTCATTTGCCGAATACGGACTTTTACCACAATCTTTAACCGGTCTCCGTGGTATAATTTTCTCGCCGCTACTGCATGCCAATTGGGCACACCTTTCGGCCAATACGGTTCCTTTTTTTGTATTAACGGCAGGTCTGTTCTACTATTATGGTTCTAAAGCACGCACCATTTTTATCCTTTGCTGGCTGGTAACGGGTTTATGGGTATGGATTTTTGCCAAGGATACCGGCATACATATCGGAGCATCGGGTGTGGTGTATGCGCTAGCCACTTTTCACTTTACCGGAGGCGTTGTACGTCGCGAGCCCCGTATGATGGCATTTTCGATGCTGGTAGTGTTTCTTTACGGCGGATTGATTTGGGGAATTATCCCTGATTTCTTTCCGGAGAAGAACATTTCGTGGCAATCGCATCTGCTGGGAGGGCTTGCCGGAATAGTTATAGCCCTGGGTTACCGCGACGAAGGTCCGCAGCGTAAAGAATACCAATGGGATGATGATGACGATGATGACGAACCCTATTACCCTGAAGTTGAAGATGAAGAATATACCGAAACAGGTGAAAACCAGATATTTTAGTTGCCAAGATGTTGCTTAATTTTAGATATCAGCGATGCTCTTTCGATTGGCTTGCTGATGAAATCGCAGCACCCACTGGCAATGGCCTTATTTTTATCTGATTCGGTTATATAGGCTGTTTGCGCAATAACGGGTAATTCGGGTAAAAATTCCTTAATCTGCTTTGTTGCATCATACCCATCCATGACGGGCATTTTAATATCCATCAATACCAGGTCGATAGAAGGATTTAACCTGCACATGGCAACTGCTTCGGCCCCGTTTCCGGCCCTTATAATGTTAATATGAGCATTCGACAGAAGTGCCTTCAGAAGCATGAAGTTTGAATCTTCATCCTCGGCAATCAGAAGTGTTTTATTTTTACCAAAATCCAATTCCAGCTCAGCAACGGGTTTTATAAACGGCTGCTCCATGTGAGTTACTTTTTTATACGGAACAGTGAAATAGAAAGTTGAACCCTTATCCAACTCAGAGGTTACCCAGATTTTTCCTCCCAGCAGTTCGACATATGCTTTTGAAATGGACAATCCAAGACCCGAACCGCCATATTGCCGTGCCAGGGTGCTCTCTACCTGCCTGAAACGTTCAAATATGTCATTTTGCATGGTATCGGGGATACCAATTCCTGAATCTTTTACATAAAACTCCAGAAACTCCTCCTTTAATGAATATCCAACTTCTATTAAACCCTTTTTGGTAAATTTAAATGCATTACTGATCAGATTCGACAGAATTTCCGCCAGTTTGGTTTCATCGGTTTTAACAAAAGCCTGCTCGTCGGGCAAAGTTGTTTTGATTGTGAGAGGAATATTCTTTTCTATCGATTGTTGTTTAAATTGAGATTCAAGCAGGGAAATAAGAGCGTTAAGCTTCATTTCCTGTTCTTTGTATTTAACCTGTCCGGCTTCGATAGATGCTATGTTGACAATATCATTAATAATTGAGAGCAACTGATTGCTGCTTCGCACAATAATGTCGGTGAACTCCTTGCGGTTTGTGGGGGGCAGATCAGGTTCGTTAAGGAAACCGGAAAAACCAATTATGGCATTCATGGGTGTCCGGATCTCATGCGAAATATTATGAAGGAAAGCTGTTTTCAGCCTGTCACTTTCTACTGCTTTTTCTTTGGCTTCCCGGAGTTCTTCTTCAGCCTGTTTGCGGTCGGTAATATCCTGGGCAGCACCCCAAAGACCAATTATGTTGTTTTCATTATCAAGCACTGATTCTCCACGCACCCACATCCAACCACTGCTGCCGTCTTTTCTCACAGTTTTCAATTCAAGCTCATAAGAAATTCCCGTTTCACTTGTTTTTGCCAGTGAGGTTGACAAAATATCCCAGCTTTCCGGTGTAAATAACTTCTTGTGCTCGGTATATGGCGGAGGTGGAAGCATTGAGTCAAATCCATACATTTTGTACAATTCTTCGGTCCAAACAACCTCATTGGTTGCCAAATCCAAATACCAACTTCCTATATGAGCAATACTCTGTGCTTTTTGCAGTTCTTTCTCACTTTTTTGTAAATCTGATTCAGCTTTTAACCGGGCTTGCTCCTTTTGAATTGATTCGAGTGCAAATGATATATCATCAGCCACTTCGATAAGCAATCTAGTTTCCTGTTTGTCGAAAAAGTTGAGGTCGTTTGAATAAATGAAAAATATACCATACACTTTTTTCTTAAATTTTATTGGCAGGGCGATTATTGAATGATATCCCCGTTTAAGAGCTTCGTCTCTCCAGGGTTCCATAATTGGATCGGCTCCAACATCGTTGCAAACAACATTATTTTCATCAAGAATTGCCTTTCCACCAGGTCCTTTTGAAAGCTTTGATGAATCAGTTGCGGGTAGTTCTATTTTTGTTAAATAGCCATCTTCATGGCCCGACCAGCAATGCGGTTTAATTATTTTAGATGTTTCATCAACTAATCCGATCCAGGCCATACGGAAACCGCCAAAATTTATTGCAATATCACAAGTCTCACGAAAAAGTTTATCACGGTCATTAGTTCTTACAATCAACTGATTGATCTGGCTGATGACTGCATAAATACGGTTCATTTTTAATAAATCGTTCTGTGCTTTCTCTTTTTCTAAACGAACCTGTTTTGCTCCTATTACCGCTTGAATTGTTTTAGGTAAGCGGTTTATATGGCTTGCTGTTTTAATTACATAATCTGAAGCTCCACGTTTCATTGCTTCAACAGCAACCTCTTCGGTGCCGGTACCTGTAACAAAAACAACTGGAGTGTCGGGAGAAACTTTTTTTACCATTTCCAGCACTTGCAATCCGTCAAATCCTAAAATATTGAAATCGGTTAAAACGAGATCATAGCCATCTTTGTGAAATAATTTTTCAAATTCATGTTGAGATCTGGCTTCGGTTAAAATAAACCCGCCATGTTCTTTTTCCAATGAATCTCGCACCAACGCCCTATCTAAAGGGTTATCGTCAATATACAGGATGTGAATTTGCTTGTTCATAGTTGTTGCTTCTTATATTCTATATTTTCAGTTCTCAGTCCTCAGTCCTCAGTCTTCAGTCTTCAGTCCTCAGTCTTCAGTTCTCAGTCTTCAGTCTTCAGTCTTCAGTCTTCAGTCTACGGTCTTCAGTCTTCAGTCTTCAGTTCTCAGTCTTCAGTCTTCAGTCTTCAGTCCTCAGTCCTCAGTTCTCAGTCTTCAGTTCTCAGTCTTCAGTTCTCAGTCTTCAGTCTTCAGTCAACAGTCTTCAGTCTACAGTCTACGGTCTTCAGTCCTCAGTCTTCAGTTCTCAGTCTTCAGTCAACAGTCTTCAGTCTTCAGTCTTCAGTCTTCAGTCCTCAGTCTTCAGTTCTCAGTCTTCAGTCTTCAGTCTTCAGTCAACAGTCTTCAGTTCTCAGTCTTCAGTTCTCAGTCTTCAGTCTTCAGTCTCCAGTCTTCAGTCTTCAGTCTTCAGTCTTCAGTTTGACTGCCGACTACGGACTACGGACTGCGGACTGCGGACTGCCGACTGTTATTTGTATTTCCCCGGGTTTGTTATCATATCATTTAATAGCTTACCAATTTCTTCCGATTTGTTCGTGAGATCAGTATACGTTTCAAGCGTAATATATTTACACGCCAGTGAAAAATCGAGCCAAACTTGTGTCTCGCTATTTTCCATATCTGAATCAGACATTTTACTAATGAAATGAGCTTCATAACGTCTTTTATGATATCCTTCACCAATGTTTGAACAAACTGATCGGGATGATCTTCTAATTTGGCTTGTCAGGGAATAAATTTCATCCTTAGGGAAACCTTTCGTAATTTCAAATATCTCCATTGCTAAAGCGAAAGCTTTCTTATAAACGATCAAATCTTTAAAGCTGCTCATGTTGTTCTGTTTTTTTTAAGTCTTCAGTCTACAATTCTCAGTCTTCAATCTACAATTCTCAGTCTACAGTCTGCGGTCTGCAGTCTCAGTCCTCAGTCTTCAGTCCTCAGTCTTCAGTCCTCAGTCTTCAGTCTTCAGTCTTCAGTCCTCAGTCTTCAGTCGTCAGTCTTCAGTCTTCAGTCTTCAGTCTTCAGTCTTCAGTCTTCAGTCTTCAGTCTTCAGTATTCAGTCGTAAGTCGTAAGTCGTCAGTCGTCAGTATT
>JBBQSY010000017.1:0-46957 GCA_038213495.1 Bacteroidales bacterium | reverse complement strand
GTAAGGTGTACGATTTACGATTTACGATTTACGATTTACGATTTACGATTTACGATTTACGATTTACGATTTACGATTTACGATTTACGATTTACGATTTACGATTTACGATTTACGATTTACGATTTACGATTTACGATTTAAAACTATTAACTACCCCCAATCGTACTTTGTACCTCGTCAATCGTAAATTTAATTTTACAGAACAAAATTTAGATTTGGGCGGTTGCTGCTGTTTTATGATAGATCCGACATCCACATTCCGAAATCCGACATTTTTTCACCCCATCACCCCATCTCCCGGTCCCCCCATCTACCCATCCTCTTGTCAACCAATCCTATCTCAATCCTCCTCCTCGTCCACCATCCCAAGACCCACCGCCCTTACCAGTTTATCCCGCCCGTAGCGCAGGCGCATGCGGTCCATGGCCTGGTAAAGGTTTATCAGTTCGGGCGTCTGGTCGAAAAGATCGATCTGCTGTACGCCGGTTACCAGGTGGCTGAACCTTACGCCTACAAGGCGGATAAGCATGCGGCGCTGGTACAGTTTGCGGAACAGTTCTTTGGCCAGGGGAATCAGTATGTGGTCGAATGAGGTATATCCAATTCGTTGCTGTACGGTATGTGTATCGAAGTTGGAATAACGGATTTTGAGGGTGATGCATGAAGTGAGTTTCTGCTTTTTGCGGAGCGTAAAGGCAATTTTCTCCACCATGCGCACCAGTAGTTCGTTTATCATATGTATGTCGATGGTATCTTGCTCAAATGTGGTTTCGGTGCTGATGGATTTCCTTTCGGAGTAGGGGGTTACAGGGGTTGAGTCTATTCCGTTGGCTTTTTTCCAGATGATCAGCCCGTTTTGTCCCAGCACTTTTTCCATCATTTCGGGAGGCATATGGCCGAGGGTATCGATGGTGGCTATGCCCATGGAACGCAGCAGGCGGTACGTTTTTTCGCCTATGCCGGGAATTTTGCTTATCGAAAGCGGCCCCAGAAAATTAATTACCCTTTCGACGGGAATTTCGAGTTCGCCGTTGGGTTTGGCCTGGCCGGTGGCAATTTTACATACTGTTTTGTTTACCGAAAGTCCCAGCGAAATCGGCAGGCCTGTTTCGCTGATAATGCGTTTCCTGAGTTCGTGCGTCCATTTCATGCTGCCGAAAAAGCGGTCCATGCCGGTAATGTCGAGGTAATGCTCGTCGATGCTGGCTTTTTCGTACACCGGTGCACTCTCGGCTATCACCGAGGTTACCATGTCGGAGTATCGGGTGTATTGCTCCATATCACCGCGTACTATGGTGGCATCAGGACACAGCATACGGGCCATTTTCATGGGCATGGCCGAATGTACGCCGTAGGTGCGCGCTTCGTAGCTGCAGCTTGCTACCACGCCACGGTCCGAAAATCCACCTACGATCACCGGTTTACCGATCAGATTGCTGTTTACAAGCCGCTCCACAGCCACAAAAAACGTATCAAGGTCCATATGCACAATGGTGCGGCCCGATCGGCGCAGGCTGTCGGGGAATGCCTGCTGTGAAATTATTTTCAGTTCGTTGTACATTATTATTAAAAATGTATTACCTTTGATTAAAAATTAATCAAAATCGTGACTACAATATAATCATAATTTTAAATTGTGGGTGGAAATGGTTAAAAAAAATGTATCGTCGTCGTTGTAGAGACGCGATTAATCGCGTCTCTACACAGGAAAAAAATAAAAAATTATGGAACCAACCTTCGGACAAAACATCAAACTGCTGCGCAAACGTCGCAGCCGCACACAGGACGATATTGCCGTTGCCCTGGATATGAAACGCTCAACCCTTAGCGGATACGAGAACGGGGTTGCCGAACCCGGTATTGAAGCATTGCTGGCTCTGGCAAAATATTTCAAGATTTCTGTCGATACCCTGCTTACAAATGATCTGAGTTTACTTCGCGAAAGCGAATTATACCAATTGGAACACGGGTACGATATTTTTGTGAACGGCGGAAACCTTCGGGTACTCACAACTACAGTCGACAGTAAAAACAGGGAAAATATTGAGGTGATAAACCAGAAAGCCTCGGCAGGTTACCGAACCGGGTTTGCCGATCCCGAATATATAAAGGTGCTGCCTACGTTTCAGCTGCCGTTTCTTTCGGCCGACCGTAAATACCGTACATTCCAGATTTCGGGCGACTCCATGCTTCCTATCCCTGACAAATCGTGGGTTACAGGCGAATTTGTTCAGAACTGGGATCTGATCCGTGATCACCAGGCATATATTATTCTGACACTGAATGACGGAATTATGTTTAAAGTAATAGAAAATCGTCTGAAATCAGAAAGCCGCCTGCTGCTGCATTCACTTAATCCATTATATGAATCATATCCTGTTGATCTTAAAGATCTTCGGGAAGTATGGCGTTTTGTGCATTACATCAGTTCGGAATTGCCTGAACCTAACCTGCCCCTGAACCAAATGTCGGGGGCGCTGGCTGCATTGCAGAGCGAAGTTGCAGGAATTAAAGCTAAAATGGCTACACAGGGAAAACTCTTTGATGAAGAGCGACAGTAGCAACAGGATTTCTAAATGGCTGGTGTTTAAGGTCAAAGAGGGGAGAAGGGGCGAGAGGCGAAAAGGAGAAAACAGAGAACGGTATTTTAGAATGTTGTAGAGTTTCTCAAAACCAAGTGCTGGTACACGGTGCCGTGTGCCTCTTGATGCAATAAGTATCATTTCTTTTGAATTCCAGCGGTTTGTGGTCTAAGAATGTGCAAATCTGCGGAACCCGGAACTAAGATTTTCTAAACTTTGAAAACTACTATCTTCTCCAGAATATCGCTGAATAAACCTGAATCAGTTAATTGATTGTCGCGTTACGGCACAAAATTTGTGCACTTTCAAATTGATCGGGTTTCTTTTAGAGCCCAGATATTTAAATAATTCTAAAAATGATTGCCATGAAAAAGTTCATATTTTCAATCTTCGTTTTGTTGGTAGCATGGTCATGCACTCCATCACACAAAACTGCTGTTTCCGACAGGAATCCAATCCTGAAAAGTGACAGCACAGAATATGAAATTACAATTATTGACCCTGATTTCGAGCTTTGGTACCTGATGAATTACTCACCCTCAAAAGACTATTCCAACGAGTATTACCGGAGTAAAAACCAGGTCGGGGTTTTGAATTGGAATGAATATTATTACAGGGGCAAATATCATAGAGTGATTGAGAATTTTATCCCGTATGACAACTCTGTGGATTATGGCATTGAGGTAAACCGAAAGCTCTTCTGGTATTTCAAATATACCGAAGAGAAGTTCAGAATACGGCTGTTTCTATAATCAATTTAAGACTGAATCTCAGCCATCAGTTTCTGAAAATGACTGAATGTCGCTTCTGCCCCTTTTTTTTTACCTGTCTTGTCACTACCTTTGCACGCATAAACTCTAGGGGAAATGGCATTAAAATGTGGAATTATAGGTTTGGCCAAGACCGGCAAAACCACTCTTTTTAATTGTGTTGCAAATACAAAGATTCATGCTCAGCCAGGTGCGCAAAAATCGCATATGGGTCAGATTAACGTCCCTGACCAAAGGCTTTATGAACTGGATGCCCTGTTACCTGCGCAAAAGGTTGTGCATGCAACGGTTGACCTGGTTGATATTCCCGGGCTTACTAAGGGATCGGGACAGGCTGAAAGCAGTTCCAGTAAATTCCTGGCTGAAATACAGCAGACAGATGCACTGATACATGTTATCCGTTGTTTCGACAGTGAAACAGTTCCTCACATCGAAGGCTCGGTTAACCCGGTCCGCGACAGGGAAATAGTTGACCTGGAACTATGCATCCGAGATCTTACTATGGTGGAACGCAAGATACAACGTACCGAAAAACTGCTGAAATTAGGCGAGAAAGAAGCTAAAAAAGTGATGGATGTTTTGCAGGTATACAAAGCACACCTCGAAGATTTTAAACCAGCCCGAAGTGCCCCGGTATTAGAAGATGATCACAGACACATAGCGGATATGTACCTGATTACCGATAAACCGGTAATTTATGTTTGTAATGTGGATGATGCTTCGGCTGCCACCGGCAATTCATATTCTAAAGCACTTATTGAATCTGTGAAAGACGAAAATGCTGAGGTTTTAGTGATTGCTGCTGAACTTGAGGCTGAAATTGCCGAACTCGAGAGCCAGGAAGACAGGGATGTTTTTCTTGACGATGCAGGTCTTACCGAACCCGGAGTTAATAAAGTGGTACAATCGGCTTACAGGCTTCTTAATTTAATGTCATTTTTCACAATCGGGGTTAAAGAAAACCGTGCCTGGACCATACATCGCGGCATGACCGCCCCGCAGGCGGCCGGCGTTATCCATAGCGACCTGGAACGTGGTTTTATCCGCGCCGAAGTTATTAAATACGATGATTTTATTACCTATAAAACCGAACATGCCTGCAAGGAACACGGTAAACTGGCTATCGAAGGGAAGAACTACGTGGTTTGTGACGGGGATTTGCTGAATATCAGGTTTAATGTGTAGAAACTACTCTATTACCAATCTCGTAAATTAGCGGTGTTTTATTTTGGTTCTTCCCTGAAGTTTATAATAGATAGGCATATTGAACAAAACCCTGACATTCTTTCCAGCTTGCATTCCGGGTTTCCATTTCGCAAGTAGCTTGACAACCCGAATCGATTCTTCATCACAACCACCGCCAATTCCTTTCAACAATTTTACATTTGAGATTGCTCCATCTGCTTCGATAATAAAGGAAACATAGACAGTTCCCTGGATTCCATGATCGAGCGCTTTTTGTGGATATACAATATTTTCGGCAAGAAAACGATTTCTTGCATCATCACCGCCTTCATATTCCGGCATGATCTCAACTATTGTATAAACAAGATCAGTGCCATCTACTTCGATTACGTCACTCTTTAAGTGTTTGTGCATGTCAGGAATATTTATGGTGGTAGTGTCGGGACTAAAGATTTGATGAACAACTTTAAGTTGTTTGATTTCATAGTGGTTTAAATTCTGTTGAACATTTGGTTCTTCAGTTCCTCTTTTGGGGGTTGAAATATAATTTTCTTTATGGCTATAAGTGAAAATAGAATAGATGGAGAATGCGATCAATAAAATTGTGTTTTTCATAAATATTTAATTTTAGGTAGGTCAAGTCTATTTTTTCAAAAATACAACGGATGAAACTTCACCCCATTTTTATTAAACTCCAGTGCCGGCATAGGGATTTTGATAAAACCAATTGTGTTCAGTAAAAGTTTCAATGTTTTCGATTTTACAGGGATACGGCTTAAATCGATATCCGGTGAAATATAGAACTGCCTGATTCTTTCGGTATGCGGAGCATCCGCCTGGTTGCCATAACCGCCCGTCATGCCATCGGCGCCATAACCGGAAGCCATATTCAGCCATTTCGGGAAACGGGTTTGCTGCAACCCAAGGCTGCTGATGTTGGCCGAAATCCAGAAAGTATAGCCGTTATAATCTTTTACCATCCGCTGAGGAAGTGTGCTGCCTAACTGTTCGGGATTGTATTTCGCGTAAGGCGAGCTATGAAATGAATATTTTGTCACCAATTTCTGCTCGTGCCAGACTAATTGCTGGCTGATAAAAAGTGCCGTTCCCAGGGTGTTTATAGCCATATCGCCGGGCGAAAAGCCCCATTGTTCTGAAAATCCATCCATTATCTCAACTGAAGTAAGATAAACCAATCCGGTCATGCCTCCGTACCAGATTGATTTCTTTTCATTTACTCCAGCCCATCGGAGGGCCGAATACCCGACACGTCCTAAGTAATATGAAGATGTGATATGGCCGCATTTATCCATCTGCAGCCACTCCCGGTTGTCATTAAAAAAATGAAAGGAGGATTGCGGGTAATCCCTGTACCATAATGTGTACAAACCGATAATGCTGCCTGTATACAATGAAGCACCGGTAACGGCCACAAACGCAAGTTTGTTTTTGTTCAGTGTATCGGGAACTGGTGCGGAAGTGCCTGCTGCCTGGGCAAGAACCGGGTTAATATTGCATGTAAGGATAAGCAACAGGAGGAAAAAAGGTATAGTCCGGATGTTCAGCACAAATTTTGGAATGTTAATAAGTAATATCAAAAACCCGGCTTGATTGCCGGTACGGTTTATTTCATGATCCCTTTCTGGTTAAGAGCCTTCTGATATTTGGCAGCATTCAGCAGGTGCTCACTCATGGTAACTGCAAAGTTGTGGTAACCCGAAAAGTCCTCCCTTGCACAGAAATACATGTATTTGTGCTGCCTGTAATTTAAAATCGCATCAATGGATGCAATGGAAGGCAGACAGATCGGTCCGGGAGGTAAACCTGCATATTTGTATGTATTGTAGGGCGAATCAACGGTTTTATAAACATTAAGCACCCGTTTTATACTGAAATCTCCCAGCGCATAAACCAGTGTAGGGTCGGCCTGCAGCAGCCATCCATCCCTGAGTCGGTTCATGTAAACGCCGGCTACATCAGGTTTTTCATCGTTTTGGTTGGATTCCTTTTCCACAATGGATGCAAGCGTGATGGCCTGTAACTCGGTTAGCCCGATCTCTTTCAGCCTGCCTTTTCGTTTGTTGTTCCAGAAAGTCATGTATTCCTTATTCATCCTGTCAATAAATTTTTCGGCAGAAATGTCCCAGTATACTTCGTACGTATTGGGGATAAACATACTGATAATGTTATCTGTTGTAAATCCGAATTTCTCCAGGTATCCGGCATCGTTCAGTAATTTTAGAAGGGCAAGGGAATCAAACTCCATTTGTTCGGAAATATGCCCGGCAAGTTCAGTCTTGATTCGTATGTTGTTGAAAACCAGCCGGACAGGATCCTGTTGTTTGGAACGTAACTTCGAAATGATCTGCTTGTTGCTCATCCCTTCTTTCAGAATGTAATGCCCGGATTTGATATGACCGGGATATTTCATAATTGCTGCCAGGTGTTCAAATGAATTCCTGTTAATAATTGTACCCTTGGCATACAACATGAGTTTCACGTCGTCCCAGCTTGAAACTGATTTAATGTTAAAAGCTGCAGACGTTTTGCCGTTAAGCCATACATTAGGTTTGTATACCATTCTGTAACCTAAGTAACCGGCTATGGAACCGCCAAAGATGAGAAGTACCAGAACGGCAAGAAAAAAGTGCCTTCGGTTTAAGCTTCGTTTTTCGCGTTTTCTCCGGTTCAAATAATAGTTAGGCATATTCTCAGGTCTTAAATCGTAATTAATCTGACTTATTATTAATTATTTTTTATTGAATTCCGGTTTGAGGACCGTCAGTAAACTGATGTGCCAAGCAGAGCTGCTTCATTTCAGGTTAATCAACTGAAACATCAACTCATTTTTCCATTGGCCATCCTGAAATAACCAATCCTTCCTTATGCCGCAGGAAGTAAAGCCGGCTTTTGTAAACAGGTTGATGCTTTCGATGTTGCTTTGCTCAATTGTACAAAATACCTGGTGGAGATTCAAAGTATGCAAGCAATAATCTAAAAGCAGCGTAAGTGCTTCAAAAGCAAATCCTTTATGCCTGAATGGCTCATCAATAAGTATTCCGATGCCTGCACGTTTATGAAAAGGATCAAAATCATACAGATCAATACTTCCTACAGTTTTTGTTTCTTTACCTGTCGAATGCCAGTCGATCATAAGCCGTAACTGCTTTGCAGCAAAAATATCGTTATCTGTATTTAGTACGAATTGTTCAATGGCAAACCGTGAGTAAGGAGCGAGGGTATTGCCCAGATGCCAGATACGGGTATCATTTTCCCAGCGGAAAATAATGTCAATATCAGCAGGTTCAGGAGCTCTGAGCAGTAAATTAGGACCTGTCATTATACTTATATTTCGATTGTTCCTTCAAAAACCAGTTTGGCTGGCCCTGTAAGTTTTACGTCCCTAAAAACTTCATCTTTACGTGTAAAACTCACAAATAACCGTCCCCCGGCAGTGTTTACATAAAATGAATTTCCTCCGTATTTTAACGAAGCTGCAATTGCGGATGCAGTAACACCGGTGCCGCACGAAAGAGTCTCATTTTCAACGCCTTTCTCGTATGTTCGTACATAAAGCTCTTTTTTTAATAATTTGGCAAAATTAACATTGGTTCCATGCGGTCCGAATTTTGCATCGTATCTTAATTCCCTGCCTGACTCTATAATGTCGATGTTATCAGGATTGTCAACAAATTTCACAACATGATACGTGCCGGTATTCAGATAGCAGATGTTTTTATCCAAGCTGTAAATCTCCGGATCCTGCATATCGAGTTCGACAATCATAACCGAACCGTTGTTTTCGGTTATACTCGCATGGTGAATTCCGTCAGCAGCCATAAACCGGCAAGTGTTTCCGGAAATACCTTTACTATGGGCGAAAGCTGTTATACATCGTGCCCCGTTGCCGCAAAAAGTAGCCGGACTGCCATCGGAATTAAAATAAGTCATGCCAAAGTCGTAGCCCTCGCTATGGCGGACCAGCAGGATGCCATCGGCGCCAATGCCAAAATGTCGGTCACAAAGTTTGCTGATTAATTGCTCATTGTCAGGAAACTGTAACTTCCGGTCGTCGATCATGATAAAATCGTTGCCGGTTCCTTCGTATTTGCTGAATTGTAGGATCATTTCGGTAACAAATTTACTATAATACTTGTCAATATGTCAGATTGATTCACGAATATGACATTTTTTATTGTTTTATACGTCATTTTATAGTACAATGTATCCGGAACCCAGATAATAAAATGATAATACAAAATTATTAATTGATTGATTAACAATAAAATAAAAGTACTTTTTAATCATTATTTTAAAACATTATAAACAATGTTAACATTAATTAACAAGACAATAAAAACTATTGGTATTATCCTTGCGTTATTATTTAGAACTACTTTAAAAAAGGGTGTCAGATCACAAAAAGTTTAAATCAATATTAAAATCGAACGAAAATGAAAAAGTACACAGGTTATTTTTTGGTGGCTGTTTTAGGTGGATTAATTTCTTTAGGCGGATATTCTCTTTTGCAGAGAAACTCAGATAAATTACAGGGCGTACCTCAACAGTCAGCTCCAGTTCAACTTGCAAGTATGACAGGTTTAGCCTCAACAAACCCGGATTTTACCAACGCCGCTAATACTTCGATACATGCTGTGGTACATATTAAAACTGAATATACCCGGAAAAATAATATGTATGATAATTTCTTTAATTTCCGTGATTTCTTTGGCGACAATCCTTTGGGTCAACAGGGTCCTCTGCAGGGTGCCGGTTCGGGCGTTATCATTTCGCCTGACGGGTATATAGTTACCAACAACCACGTAGTTCAGGATGCCACTAAAATAGCAATCGTTCTTAACGACAAGCGTTCGTACGAGGGTACTGTAATAGGCACGGATCCTTCCACTGACCTTGCCGTTGTGAAAATCAAGGAAACCAACCTTCCATATCTCACTTATGGCAATTCGGATGAGTTGCAGATTGGCGAATGGGTTCTTGCCGTCGGTAATCCATTTAATTTAACAAGCACGGTTACGGCAGGCATTGTAAGTGCCAAAGCACGTAATATCAATATTTTAGGAACACCCGATGGAACTTCGATTGAATCCTTCATACAAACCGATGCTGCAGTGAACCGCGGAAACAGCGGAGGTGCGCTAGTTAATACACGTGGCGAACTGGTTGGGATCAATGCAGCCATAGCCAGCGGCAACGGGTTTTATGCCGGTTATTCTTTTGCCATTCCCGTTAATATTGTTAAAAAAGTGGTTGGTGATTTAATTGATTACCGCGAAGTTCAGCGGGCTTTCCTGGGAGTAAGCATTCGTGAGATCGACAGCAAATTTGCCGGCGAGCAGGGTATTAAGGAACTGAGAGGCGTTTACGTTTCGGAAGTTAACGACGGCAGCGCTGCAAAAGATGCAGGAATTCAGAAAGGTGATGTGATAACTTCGGTGAATAAAGCTACGGTAAACAGTACCTCCGAACTGCTCGAACAGGTAAGCAGGTACCGTCCCGGCGATAAGGTTATTGTAGTTGTCAGCCGCAATGGAGCAGATAAAACGTTTGATGTAAAACTTCGCAACCGCGATGGAAATACGAGCCTTGTAAAAAGTGAGACAAAAGATGTAATGCCTATGCTGGGTGCCAAAATACAGGTTGCCTCCGCTGAAGTTCTCCGCAAACTTGGAATTGATCATGGAGTACAGGTAACGGATTTAGGCGATGGTTTACTGCGCAATGCCGGTGTAAGGGAAGGGTATGTGATTACTGAGATTGATAAAAAACCGATTAAAACCCTTGATGATCTCAGTAAAATTTTATCAAATAAAAGCGGTGGAATTTTACTGGAAGGTGTGTATCCGAACAAAGTAAGAGCATATTACGGATTCGGAATCAATTAGTCCCTGCGATGCGGTCATTCAATCCAAAAAATGTAAAATTCAGAAACAAACCGGGCTTTTCTTTGTTTACATATAAAATCAAAGAATAGTATACCCTATTTTCGGACAACAATATTTAATATTCTAAGCTGCTCAGGAAGTAAGGGCAGCTTAGCAATATGTAAAAGATAAAAAGGATGAGACAATTAAAGATAACCAAGTCGATCACCAACCGCGAAACTGCCTCGCTTGATAAGTACCTTCAGGATATTGGCAAGGAAGCGCTCATAACTGCGGAAGAAGAGGTGGAACTTGCACGCAGGATCAAAGGTGGCGATCAGAGAGCATTGGATAAACTTTGCCTGGCCAATCTCAGGTTTGTGGTTTCAGTAGCCAAGCAATACCAGAATCAGGGACTGAGCCTTCCTGATCTTATTAACGAAGGCAATGTCGGTCTTATCAAAGCTGCTGCCCGTTTCGACGAAACCCGCGGCTTCAAATTTATTTCTTACGCAGTGTGGTGGATACGCCAATCCATACTTCAGGCTCTTGCCGAGCAATCCCGTATTGTTCGCCTTCCCCTTAATCAGGTGGGTTCGCTTAATAAAATCAAGAAGGAAACTTCGCGTCTCGAACAAAAATATGAACGCCTTCCTTCGGCTGAGGAAATTGCTGAAGCACTTGAAATTCCGGGATATAAAATTGATGCCGCTTTAAAAATAACTACCCGTTATGTTTCGATGGATGCGCCATTGGTTGACGATGAAGATACCCGGTTTATCGATGTTTTTGTTGATGAGGATACTCCTTTTACTGATGCAGGGCTTATGCGCGAAAGTCTTACACTTGAAATTCAGCGTTCGCTTTCCACACTAACGGAAAAAGAAAGAGATGTAATAAATCTTTATTACGGAATCGGTGTTCCACATGGCCTTACCCTCGAGGAAATTGCCCTCCAATTTGACCTTACACGCGAACGGGTACGCCAGATAAAGGAAAAAGCAATCCGTCGGCTTAAACACAACTCGAGAAGTAAATTGCTGAAATCGTATCTCGGGCAATAAAGCCTTTTCGAGAAAAATGATGCCGGTTGTTTCTTCCTATCCGTAAAGGTGTCCTGAGGAACAAAAGAATCCGGTTAGTGCTTTATTTAAGGGGAAAGTTTAACATTTTACATTTTAAATTGACATACTGGATAATTTCTTTACTGTTGAAAGAAATAATATTTGGATGTTAAGTATTTTGTGATCAGTATATTAGGAATAAGTCTGGTTTCATATCGAAAATAATATCTGAAAATGATATTACCTTTGACAAAAATCAGGATTAAGAGATAGAGGGAAAAATCTTTTAATCCATTGTATTCCGATATGAAAATACTTATAGCCGAAGATAATCAGATGAATCAACATCTCATGGGAAGGTACATGAATAAGTTGGGATGGGAATATGTTATTGTTGATAACGGACTAATGGCCACCGAAGCATGCAGGTCCGCAGATTTTGATGCCATTCTGATGGATATCGACATGCCCGTACTGGATGGAATAGAAGCGACGCGGTATATACGTTTATTCAATAAATTAATCCCTATTATTGCAATAACAGCTTATGCTGATGATCAGATGCGCACGGAATGTGCAGAGGCAGGAATGAATGCTTTTTTAGCCAAACCCTGTTCGCGCGAAGACATAAAATGTGTGATTGCCGAATGTTTTGAAATCAGTACATACAAAGTTGCCGGATAATTTCCCCGGACATACATATATTCTAAGGCCTGATTCTCATCAGGCTTTTTTTTTATATGTGTATAGGGAAAGATTAACAATCTGTTCTTTTTTCAATGTATCCTCCACATCCCTCCCTAAAAAATAGGGAGGGAGTAGGCTTGTGCTTACTTAACAGATTGCAATTCTGTTGGTTAATTTCTGCCTCCCCTAATCCCGATAGCTATCGGGATAGGGGAGGTGCCGACAGGCGGAGGGGTAATATTTGTTCATCAAAAAACATCTTATGATTGATTCCTGACAATCACATTTTTTTATTTATTTTTCAAGGAATTCAGGGCAGGGATTTGTAATTTTGCGATGTTTTATGTTAACATTCATACTTCACTATGATAAGTGAATTATAATAAACCACATTACCCGGTTCTAAATTCTTATTTCAAACTTCCGGCTCAACCCTTTATACATATCATCATGGCTGAAACAAAATATATTTTTACAACCGGGGGAGTAGCCTCGTCGTTAGGAAAGGGTATTATAAGTTCCTCCCTGGCTAAACTTCTTTTGTCGCGAGGTTTCAGGGTAGCAATTCAAAAACTTGATCCATACATAAACATCGATCCGGGAACATTAAATCCATACGAGCATGGCGAATGTTTTGTTACCGACGATGGAGCCGAAACTGATCTCGACCTTGGTCACTACGAGCGATTTACCAATGTGCGTACATCGCAAGCCAACAATGTTACAACCGGCCGGATTTATCAGACGGTTATCGAGAAAGAAAGACGCGGAGATTATCTTGGTGAAACCGTACAGGTAATCCCGCATATAACCGATGAGATAAAACACCGGATTCAGTTGCTGGGTTCCAGCGGAAACTACGATTTTGTAATAACCGAAATAGGAGGGACGGTAGGCGATATTGAATCCTTACCATATATTGAGTCGGTGAGGCAGATGAAATGGGAACTTGGTAACCGCTGCCTGGTAATACATCTTACGCTGGTTCCGTACCTGGCATCTGCGGGCGAGTTGAAGACCAAACCAACACAGCATTCAGTTAAAATGCTGCTCGAGTCGGGAGTGCAGCCTGATGTAATTGTTTGCCGCACCGAAAAACACCTCAACCAGGCTATCCGTAATAAAATTGCTTTATTCTGTAATGTAAATCCCTCAGCCGTTATCGAATCCGTTGATGTGGAAACAATTTATGATGTTCCCCTGCTGATGCGCGACGAGCGGCTCGACCAGGTTGTGCTTGAAAAAATGCAGGTACCCATCCGCAAGCAACCTGACCTGGTAAGTTGGGAGCAATTTGTGCATAAACTGAAACACCCGGTTGGTGAAATCCAAATAGGGCTGGTTGGGAAATACGTCGAATTACGCGATGCCTACAAATCAATAACTGAATCGTTTATTCATGCCGGAGCTGAAAACGAGTATAAAGTGAATCTGAAAATGATACACTCCGAATCGATAAACGAAAGCACTTCGAAACATTTGTTCAAAGACCTCGACGGAATACTTGTGGCACCCGGTTTTGGTGAGCGCGGTATCGAAGGTAAAATTCTTGCCATTAGGGTGGCACGCGAAAACAAAATACCTTTCCTGGGGATTTGCCTGGGAATGCAGTGCGCGGTTATTGAATTTGGCAGGAACGTGCTGGGTTTTACCGATGCACATTCAACTGAGATGAATCCTTCTTCTCCTTACCCCGTGATTGATATTATGGAGGAACAGAAAAAAGTGGATAAAAAAGGCGGAACCATGCGCCTTGGCTTGTATCCTTGTACATTAAAACCGAATACAAAAATCTGGAGTGTGTACAAAACTGCCGAAATATCGGAACGCCACAGGCATCGCTTTGAGTTCAATAATAAATACCTGGCTGAATATGAGAAAGCTGGCATGATGGCTGTAGGAATTAACAAACAAAACGACCTGGTTGAAATCATAGAACTGAAAGACCATCCCTGGTTTATCGGGGTGCAGTTTCATCCGGAATACAAAAGCACAGTTGCTTCCCCGCATCCTATTTTTGTGCATTTTGTTAAAGCGGCTATACAGTACAAAAAAGTTCAGATGAAGTAACTGTGAACCTGTACCGCATGTGCAGCAAGTCAGATGTGACCATAATCTGCCTGATCCTTCTGCTTTGATTGAAAATCAGTTGATAACCCAACTTTTTGTATCTTTGCCGACCTGAAAATGAAGTTTAATTGATAATTTATTGACTGTCAGTAGTTTTTTGTTAAAACCCGCGAAATTGAAAGCAATCTAATACATACAAAATATTAAATGAGTAAGAATAACATTATTGGACTGGTTATCATTGTCGGCTTATTGATAGGCTACAGTCTCTGGATGACACCCTCAAAAGAGGAAATGGCTGCCGCCAAACGAAAATCTGATTCCACGAGCCAGGTAATGCGCGCTGATTCATTACAGGCAGCAATGCAGGAGATGGTTAAAAAAGCGATTGCCGATTCAGTTGCAAAAACAAACCCTGCGTCCATTGCAGGAATTGCTACCGACACAGTTTCGAAGGAATTTGCATCCGTTTCCAAAGACCAGGAAAAGTTTTATACTCTTGAAAGCGATCTGCTGAAACTAAAAATTTCGTCGCGCGGAGGCAGGATATGGTCCGCACAACTGAAAGATTATCAATCGTACGATTCCTTGCCTCTGATTCTGTTCCAGGGAGATTCGACCGTTTTCGGATTCGAATTCAATACCGAAGACCTTCGTACATATAACACAGGCAACCTTTTATTTGCACCTGTAGGTATCGCCGGTAAGGATTCTATCCGTGTTTCGGGCAAAGATTCAATTCAGTTTGCATTGAGGGTTTACCCAGGTAATACGGATACCGCAACTGCAAAGAGTTATATAGAGTACGTCTATACGTTGAAAGGGAATAACTACATGGTTGGCTACAAAGTCAATTTTGTGGGAATGAAAGGCTATATCGCCCAAAATACCCGTGATATGTCGTTGCTCTGGAGCACAACCCTTAAGCAACAGGAAAAAAGCCTTAAAACCGAACAGACACAATCCACCATACATTATATGGATATTTCGGGTGAGGTGAGTTACCTCAGTGAAACCAAGGATGAGAAAGAAAGGATATCAACTGCAGTAAAATGGGTTTCTTTCAAACAACAATTTTTCTCAGCTACCCTGATAGCTGCGGATAAGTTCGAAAGTGCTGATATAGAAACAGTTGGTTATTCAAATGAAAACAAAGACCGGAATGTGAAAACCATGAAATCGGAGTACATTCTGCCGTTTACTTTGGAAACCGATCAAACATATAACCTCAACTGGTATTTTGGCCCGAATAAATACAAGGTTCTACGTAAGTACGATCTGAACCTGGAAAGACAGATTCCGCTTGGCTGGAGTTTCTTCCTCATGCAGTGGATCAACAGGTTTGCAGTAATTCCCGTTTTCAACTGGCTCGAATCGACTCATCTGAATTATGGTATTATCATCCTGATCCTTACCATACTGTTGAAAATCATTCTCCTGCCTATAGCCTATAAAACATACCTGTCATCAGCCAAGATGAGACTGTTGAAGCCTGAAATTGAAGAAATAGGCCTTAAGTTTCCGAAGAAGGATGATGCCATGAAGAAACAGCAGGCCACCATGGCGCTATACAAGAAAGCCGGGGTGAACCCCATGGCCGGGTGTATTCCCATGCTGCTGCAATTCCCGATTCTGATTGCACTGTTCAGATTCTTCCCTGCAGCTTTCGAGTTGAGGCAACAATCTTTCCTGTGGGCAACCGACTTATCGAGTTACGACTCCATTTATTCGTGGACCACGCAGATACCACTTCTGAGTACTTTCTATGGGAATCATATCAGTTTGTTTACGCTTCTTATGACCGTTTCGACCATTTTATACACCAAGATGAATAATGATATGATGGGGTCGACACAGCAGATGCCAGGCATGAAAACAATGATGTACCTGATGCCGATCATGTTCCTTGGCTTCTTTAATAACTATTCAGCCGGGTTGAGTTATTATTACATGCTGGCTAACCTTTTTACCTTTGCACAGATGTTTTTAATCCGCCGTTTTGTAAACGAAGACAAACTCCACAAACGTATACAGGAAAACAAAGCGAAACCTGTTAAGAAATCTTCATTTCAGAAACGTCTGGAAGAAATGACAAAACAGCAACAGCAGAAAGCTTTGAGGAAATAAGGATTGATGGGATTGATGGGATTGATGAGATTGATGGGATTGATGTGATTGATGGGATTGAGGGGATTGAGGGGATTGAAAAAAAATGAAAAATCCGCGGTAAAATCATTATGATTTGCTGCGGATTTTTTGTTGCCGGTTATTTCAGTCCGACGAAGCTAGATCTGTTTTTTCTTTGAAGATTATAATTTATTCCCTGACAGCATTACTATGCTGCTCTTTACTCAGAAATTGCAGGAATAACTCCATGCCTTCTACTTTTTGTTCATCCAGTGTGTAACTGATATCATTTTTAAGATATGAAATAAGTTGCTGCTCCGTTATATGAGGTTTTTCGGCCATAATAACGGATTTTTCACGATGTTCAACTCCCCAGGCCAGGGCGGACTGAAAAGCTACCTTGAATTCAGTGGGAAGCGGTTTGCGCGAAATCCATACGGCAAAGACAAATGGCAACCCTGTAAACTTAATCCATTCGCCTGCCAGGTCATGACAAAAAGCGTATTGGGTGGACAATCCGAAGGTTTTATCACCGATCAGAACCATGCCCTCGTCAGTAGAAAGCTTGCCTTTTAATTCGGAAAGACTTTTCCATTGCGGGTTGATTTCCCAGTATTTCTCAGCTAAAATTTTCACCAGGGTAACAGAGGTAAGGCTGTCGCTATCCAGATAAATGGTTTTTATATGTGGCAGATCCATGTTCGAAAGCAACAATACTGACTTTACGTCTTTATCGGCACCAATGCATAGATTGCTGACTACATGGTAAGCAGGAATTCCCGGCAAAGCGCCGACCGGTATAAGTCCGATATCAGCTTCGTCCGAAATTAGTTTTCGCGCACATTCGGATGGGACATCGAGGCTAAGGTCGTAGCCGGATAATAAACCGGAATGCCTGATTCCATAAATAAAAGGGAGTGTATTGTAATACGAAACGGCGGTAATTCGGACAGTATTCATGGAGGCGAAATTATAAAAAAAGCAAGAATGAAACAGAATAATACAGTGCATTAATAAAAAATGTAAATAATCATGCTGTTCAATGCAATGAGGGATGAATACCAGCCACAGATTACGCTGATTGCACGGATAAGAATAAAAGCATGTGGTCTTTTTTTTATTATGAAAACTGCCGGAAGCAGCTCTAAATTTGTGCAAATCTGTGAAATCTGCGGCAAAACAGATGATTTATGGGCGGAATAGTTACAGAAAAATATATTTCTTCAGTTCAGTATTTAAATCTCTAAAATGGAAGCAAATAAAATTCGATTTATGGAAGTTTCTCACATTGTCTGTTCAAAATTAAATAGTACCTTTGCACCCCATTTTAGCAGGGCATTGTTTGCTTTTTCCGGTAAGTAATTCGATGCATCTGTCTATAAATCAACTAAATGTTTAACCGGCTAAACCGAAAGGCCACAAAGAATAAAAAATTATGAGTGACGACGTTAAAGTTAACGACGAAGTAAACAATGTTGAAGATTCAGCGGAAGTAACTGCTAATGAAGTATTTGAAGGTGTTGAGGCACCAGTAGCTGAAGTTGAAACCAAAGTTGAAGAAATTGCCGAGGAAGTTCCGGTAGTTGAAGAAGTTGCAGCCGAAGTTCCTGTTGCTGAAGAGGCTGTTGCAGAAGTTGCAGCTGCAGAAGAAGTAGTTGCGGAAGTTACTGCCGTTGAAGAAGTTGTAGCCGAAGTTCCTGCAGCCGAAGAGGCAGTTGAAGCAGTTGCCGAAGTTGCAGTTGAAGAAACTGCTGCAGTTGTAGAAGTTGTTGCAGAAGCTCCGAAGGCTCCTGAAGTTCCGGAAGCTCCTGAAGAGCCTGCTGAATTTGACTGGGATGCTATCGGGAAGAAACATGAATCATATAAACCTGCTGACCGCAAGCGGTTGGAGGATATTTATGACAAAACCCTGAGTTCCATCGGCGATCACGAAGTTCTTGACGGACTGGTTGTCGGACTTACAAACCGCGAGGTTGTTGTAAACATCGGATTTAAATCGGATGGTGTAATTCCGGTTTCGGAAACACGTTATAATCCTGATCTGAAAATCGGTGACCGTATCGAAGTGTATGTCGAAAACCAGGAAGATATGGGCGGACAGCTTCAGCTTTCCCACAAAAAGGCCCGTATACTCCGTTCGTGGGAGCGCGTTAACACCGCTTTCGAAACACAGGAAATTATCAATGGTTTTGTTAAATGCCGTACCAAAGGTGGTCTTATTGTCGACATCTTCGGCATCGAAGCTTTCCTTCCCGGATCACAAATTGACGTTAAGCCTATCCGCGACTACGATCAGTATGTTGAGAAAGTTATGGAATTTAAAATCGTTAAGATCAATCACGAATACAAAAACGTGGTTGTTTCGCATAAAGCGCTTATCGAAGACGAACTGGAGGCTCAGAAGATCGAAATTATTTCGAAACTCGAAAAAGGCCAGGTTCTCGAAGGTATCGTTAAAAATATCACTTCATACGGTGTATTTATCGACCTTGGCGGTGTTGACGGACTTATCCATATCACCGACCTTTCATGGGGACGTATCAATCATCCTGAAGAAATCGTTCAGCTGGATCAGAAAATCAATGTGGTTATCCTCGATTTCGACGAAAACAAAAAACGTATCGCTCTTGGTCTCAAACAACTTAGTGCACATCCATGGGATTCGCTCCGCGAAGACCTTAAGGTTGGAGATAAAATCAAAGGCCGCGTAGTTGTTATTGCCGATTACGGTGCTTTTGTTGAAATCGCTCCTGGTGTTGAAGGTTTGATTCACGTTTCAGAAATGTCGTGGAGCCAGCATCTTCGTACCGCACAGGATTTCCTGCACGTTAACGACGAAGTGGAAGCTGTTGTACTTACACTCGACCGCGAGGACCGCAAAATGTCACTGGGTACCAAACAACTCATTCCGGATCCATGGACTGACATTGTTTCGAAATACCCGGGTAGCTCACGCCACACCGCTACCGTTCGCAACTTTACCAATTTTGGTATTTTTGTTGAACTCGAAGAAGGTGTTGACGGACTTATCCATATCAGCGACCTTTCGTGGAGCAAGAAAATTAAACATCCTGCTGAATTCACGAAGATCGGTGAAACTATCGATGTTGTTGTTCTTGATGTTGATGTTGAAAACCGCCGTTTGAGCTTAGGCCACAAACAACTCGAAGAAAATCCATGGGATGTATTCGAAAGCATTTTCACCACCGGATCAGTGCATAAAGGTACCGTTGTAAGCTCATCCGATAAGGGTGTGGTTGTATCGCTGCCATACGGTGTCGAAGGTTTTGCTCCTACGCGTCATGCTCAGAAGGAAGACGGTTCGAACCTGCAGGTTGACGAATCAGAAGATTTCAAAGTAATCGAATTCTCGAAAGAGAACAAGAAGATCATTCTGTCGCATGCAAAAATGCACCAGGATGTGAAATCAGCTGAAAGAGCCAAAGACGAGAAGAAAGCTGAAAGTGCTGAAATGACTACCAAACGCGCCGTGAAGAAAATCAAGGACAACCTTGAAAAAACCACTCTTGGCGACCTGGATGCTCTCTCGAACCTGAAAGCAGCAATGGAAAAAAAGGAAGAAGAAGCTAAAGACAAAAAAGCAAAAAAATAATCTTCTGAATTTTTAAATATCTAGCAAGCCGGATTAGTTTATGCTTTTCCGGCTTGTTTTTTTTGTGTAATTTAAAGATTGAATATGATGAATCTGTTCAACCCTTAAATAATCTGTTTTGCCACAGATTTCACAGATTTTCGCAGATTCAGAACTGCTTTCAGCAGTTTTCATAATAAAAACAGACCTTAGGCAGTTATACTTATCTGTGTAATCAGCGTAATCTGCGGCATATTTTTATCCCTCAATGTATTGACCAGGCAGATTAGTTACAATATTGTTATTTAGATTATTATGTAAATATTTGATTCAATATTCAGTAGGTGCTAAATGGGTAATTTTGAGAAGTTAATAGATTGCTTATTTGTGAGTTAATGACTGTCAGTGATTGATTTATTGTTTACTGACAGCTAAATATTTAGTAACTTTGTACAAAACTTAACGAAATAAGTACAATACAACTCAGGGAGGAGATAATCAATCAACTGGCTAATATAAATGATGCTTCATTCCTTGAAGCTATCAAGACGTTGGCCGATTCAAAAGTTCATGGAGACGTTTATGAACTTTCGGATTTTCAAAAAGAGAGAATCCATGAGGGCAGAGAACAATTAAGCAACGGAAAGACTATTTCGCATGATGAATTACAAAAAGAAATGGACCAATGGCTGGAATCAAAATAGAATGGTCGCAAGAAGCAAGATCAGATTTAAATGATATTTTGGATTTTTATATAGAGCATTTCATTTAAAAATTAAAGGTCAAAAGTCAAAGGTAGACCCGCTAACCTCTAAATCCTAGCCCCAAACCCCTAAATCCGCCATCCGAAATCAAAAATCCAAAATCAAAACATGCTTCCTTTCACCCTTACCATACTCGGTTGCAGTTCGGCAACACCTACTTCGGAGCGTAATCCGACTTCGCAACTGCTCAGCCATGGCGATAAACTGTTCCTGATCGATTGCGGCGAAGGCACTCAGGTGTCGCTCAGGCGCATGCATATTCATTTTCAAAGGATCAGGCATATATTTGTCAGCCATTTGCATGGTGATCATTTTTACGGGCTTATCGGGCTTGTTTCGTCTATGCACCTGCTTGGCCGTACGAAATCCCTGCATATTTACGGTCCGCCTATGCTAAAGGAAATACTCGATTTGCAACTGCTGGCTTCGCAAACCACATTGGTTTATTCACTTGAATTTCATACCACACAAGCTGAAAAACCGGAGGTGCTTTTTGAAGATGAACATATTACGGTGAGCAGTTTCCCTATGCTGCATCGTATCCCTACCACGGGGTTTCTTTTCCAGGAAAAACCGTATGAGCGAAGGATGCGGAAAGAAGTTCTGGAATTGCTTAAAATTCCGGTTCACCTCATACCAAAATTAAGATCAGGCGATGATTATACTGCTCCGGATGGCTCTGTGCACCTGAATACGGATATTACCATAGCTCCTCCAGCTCCCAGGAGTTATGCTTTTTGTTCGGATACTGCTTATTTCGAAGAAATTCTGCCGGTGGTTCAGGGTGCAACCCTCCTGTATCACGAAACCACATTTATGAACGACCGCATTGCAAATGCCACGGATAAGTTTCATTCAACCACAGGGCAGGCGGCAACTATAGCGCTAAAGGCTGGAGTGAAAAAACTGCTTATAGGTCATTATTCAGCCCGTTACGATGATTTACAGCCTTTGCTGGTTGAAGCACGTGCCGTATTCCCGGAAACGGAACTGGCTGTGGATGGGTGTGTTTTTGAGATATAGAATAACTTCTTTCATTAAAACTTGTTTCGTCCCTGACGGGACTTGCACTCAAGGGTTGCTTCCTTTTCTACCAATATTCAGTCCCTAACGGGACTGTCCCGTTAGGGACAATATATTGGTAGAAAATAGCACAAGAGATAAATTTAAGTCCCGTCAGGGACGAAAGATATTTAGCCAAAATATGTCAGTATAAGCAAGGTGAATCAAATAATGTCGAATCAGATACCAGGATTCGTGTTTTCATTTCTGCTTGGTTGACCCCTCTAAATCTCCCCGGAAGGGAGACTTCAGATCCATGTTCTGATCAACAATCGGTGCCAGGACTCCTTTCCCCGGAGATGAAAGGGTGAAAGGTCAAATACGACTATTAAAAGTATAGGTTACATAGAATGATCTGGACTACCTGTTTGTTTTCCGTTTTTGCTGTTTTCATAAATCATATCCGGCAATCCGCCTCTCATCTTATCTCCGGTTAGTTTCTGAAAATATTTCGGTGCGCTGCACCTGATAGATCTTTCACTGTTTTTATTCTATAAATATTCCTGTGCTTCGCACCTAAAGAGATTTTAATTACTTGTTGTTACTCCAAATATTCAGTTGTGTTGCATAATCAGTTCAGCCAAAGAGTGGCGAAAAATTTATAGCCATGTTTACATTAATTCAAACGGAAGGTGCAGAGCACCGGAATTAAAATGCTGATAAATGCAAGTGTGTCTTTCTTCAGCCTATGTTCAGAATGGATGCGCTTCAAATTACATTTTTACCGGTCTCATAAATTACATCCAGGGCTGAATAGTTGCAAATTTTATAATAAGGTCAGCGATTGGAAATCGCTGCACCCGCCATTCTTCCTTTATTTTCTGTTTCTGCTTGTCTCATAAATCATATCCAGCAAGCCGCTGACCACCTTGTCGCCGGCAAGCTCCCAGAACATAACGCCTCCCAGTTTATGATCCCTGGCATACCTGGTTTTGTAATACACTGACTGCAAATTCTCGTAGGTAACAAATGTTTTGGTAGCGCTGTTGTAGGCATAGGGCGCTTTTGCCAGGTTATCCCAGTATTGCGTGAATGCTGATCCCTTACCAATTTTTCCGTCCAGATCTTTATAACTGATATATTCGCTGAATTTCCCTTTTTGATAAAGGCCATGATTCGCGGCATCCACTTTGTTGAAAGTACGGCCATAAAAAGCCAGGCCAATCACAACTTTATTCAAAGGAACTCCAACCGAATCGAGGAACATAACCGCATGATCCGTAGCTTCCCTTTGTCCGGGTGTTGAATACAGGGAGGTAAGATGCCCGGTACGTTTGCTGTTTCCGTTTACCAGGTCATACGTCATCACATTTACGTGGTTTACAAGCGGCATCACTTTGTTCCATTCAACCGATTGGCGGAGGTACTCACTGAAGCCTCCGGCTGCAAAGCTCAGCTCATAACCGGGGCCAATGGTGTCGCGCAGGGTTTTTATAAGGCTTGTGAAGTTCTGCCTGTCTTCCGGCAGAAACTGATGTCCGGGCACCGATGCTAAGGCCGGATATTCCCAGTCGAGGTCGAGGCCATCGGCATTATATTCCTTTAAAAGCTGCAATATCGATTGGGAAAATTCCTTTCGCCCTGTTTCCATATTAAAAACTTCGCTGCATGTTTTGCATCCGCCCCAGCCACCGAGCGAAAGAATGATTTTAAGCTCCGGATTTGTTTTCTTAAGCGCCACAAGCCTTGTAATGGCAAGGCTGTCGCTCGCATTGCCGATAACAAGTTTGTTTTTATCCAGATGCAGGAAACTGTAAATGATATGGGTGAGCTGCGCGGTTTTATAATTTGTTAAATCACTGCCATCGCCAACATAATATGCAATAATGGACATAGGTTTTACTGCTGTTTGGCAGAAGGCTGGTTGAAATGCAAACAAAGCAATGATTGAGAATGCGATTGCAAAATGTTTGAAACCAGTTAGCTTGTACATATAAGTGATTTTAAAGTCAGGATTCAATGATGATGTTTCAGGTTTGGTTGAAACCGGGAGCATAGTTGCTTTAAGGACAAAACTTACCAACATGTTGTCATTCGTAAATCGCAGATGGGAAACTGTCTTAATAATTTACGATTTTAGGTTTACGAGGTACGATTGGGGGGATTTACATTTTTTATTCGTAAATCATCCTGATTATTCGTAAATCGTCATTCGTAAATCGCAAATTACTTTTTCCAGCAGGGCTTTTTCCTCAAAAGGAAAATTTAGTTACTGTAACTCAAATTATGTTGTATTTTTTGTTTGTTTTTAGAAGTACCCCCTCTGTCCTTTGGACATCTCCCCTCGTGAAGGGGAGAACCGGGACAACGGCTGTTTCCTTTCACCCGGAGGCCGGGTTTCCGGTTAGATAAATTTACATCATTATTCCGCCGTATGATTGTATAACGTTATGTACTCAAAAGTATTGGTTGTCCAGTCCATAAATTTCAGGAAATCCTCCCATTTTACGATGATGGAGGCCGTATTAATGCAAGGATGAAAACTGATGGTTTTGCTCTGTAGCAAGTTGTGATCGAGGAATACATGCACATGGTGTTCCGTGTCGTTTATCAGCCCGAAAGGCGTGACTGATCCGGGTGATACGCCCAGGTACTTCATCATCCGCTGATCGGAGGCAAAAGAGAGTTTTCCCTGTTTCAGTTGCTTTTCCAACTCATGGATTCCCATTTGCTGCGTGTGCTTTAGTATCACAAGGTAATGTTTGTTGCCTTTGTGATTCCTGAAAAACAGGTTCTTGCAATGCGTGGCATCCAGGTCTTTCCAGAATTTCATCGCTTCTTCGATGGTTGGGGCAGGCGGATGCTCGTGGTATTCGAATGGAATTCCGAGGTCGGAGAGGAGTTTGTAAAGGTTGGGATCGCCGTTCATAGGAGGGTTTGAAGGGTTTGAAGGGTTTGAAATGTTTGAAGGATTTGAAGGGTTTGAAGGGTTTGAAGGGTTTGAAGGGTTTGAAGGGTTTGAAATGTTTGAAGGGTTTGAAGGGTTTGAAATGTTTGAAGGCTTTGAAGGGTTTGAAGGGTTTGAAATGTTTGAAGGCTTTGAAGGGTTTGAAGGGGTTCAATGCTTCGCGTTCAATGCTTCGCGTTCAAGGTTCAAAGTTCAAGGTTCAATGCTGTGCGTTCAAATGTTCTATTGTTCAAATGTTCTATTGTTCTATTGTTCATTTAGTTGCACCTCATCCGCCCTTCGGGCGCCTTCTGACCTCATCCGCCCGTTGGGCACCTTCTCCTGAGAGGAGAAGGGAATAGGATTTTTTGCTTTTCTGGAGAAGGACAGAAGACTACATGTTTCAGGCAGGAAAGAAGGATAGCAGAATTATAAAGTTGGCAAACAATTGAAAATCAGCAACTCTTCAAACTGTCACACTGAGCGATTTCGAAGTGTCAAACTCTTCAATCCCGATAGCTATCGGGACTTCAAACTCTTCAAACTCTTCAAACATTTCAAACCCTTCAAACATTCTTACATCAGCCTCCTCACTTTCACATTCCTGAACCTCACTCCCTTACCATGATTTTGCAAGGCAATACGGCCTTTTTCCGAAACAGCATATCCCGGATAATCTTTCCATTTACCCTGTTCTTTTCTTTGTTGCCAGTCCGGTGAATAGGCCTGGAATTCAACTACTTTCATCCCGTTTAGCCAGTATTCGACATGACCTTTGTTGTAAATGATGCGGCTGCTGTTCCATTCGCCTGCAGGCATAAGTTTTTTGCCTTCAGCAGCCGGGTACATGGCATAATCGGCGCCGGTTTTTTGCCATTCTTCCAGTTTATCGGGCCAGCCGGCATCGTCAATCAACTGGTATTCGGGACCTGTTGCGTAAGGAGCTTTGAATTCTTTGCTTTCGAGAACATGGTAAAGAATTCCGCTGTTGCCTTCCTTGCTGATGTTCCATTCCAGCTCCAGTTCAAAATTATCAAAATCTGCAAGCGTAATCAGATCCGCTTCAGTTTCCATACCTCCTTCGGCCTTGCATACTATTTCTCCATTACTGACTTTCCAGTCGCCGGAAAGGTTTTCGGAGTTGTATACTTTCCAACCATTGAGTGTATGTCCATCGAAAAGCAATTGCCAGCCTTGCTTTTTCTCTTTTTTGGTAAGCGAATTGTTTGCCTGACTTCCTGAAGTTTGTGCTGAAACAACAGCAACTGTTAGCAAAATAGCACTAAGAATGACGATAAGTTTCATAATCTTTTATTATTTTTTTGAATTTCAATTTTGAACCTTTTATGCCTGACCTCTGCGTGTACTTTGATGATCCGAATCAAAATTACGAATTTAGCTGTAAAGAAAATCAGTGATACCAGAATTCACCTTTTTATTTGTATAAAATCTGTTAATTCCAGATCTGGGAATTATGATACTGTTGAATTTAAAATGAATTTATTGAAGAATTAAGTCTCCGTTAAGTTAAATAATCTATTCAGATTAAAATCCAGCAATCGTTTGCGGAATCGTTACAGTTTTAATAATAGTGTTTAACTATGCCCGAACCACCTAATCTTGTGGTGTACTGTGGGTTGTTGATAAAATAAATTTGCGGGACTAATGGAAAAGACGTAGATTTACACACTAAAAGTAGTATTAAACACGTACTTTTTTCTAATTCGTATACTATATTGCTTTTAACTGGCTTACTCCACTTGTATAAAGAACTTTATTAGCCTGCCATTCTGTTAAAAGTGACCTGTAAGTTATGTTGAAAAGGTTTTGATTTGAAAATAAATATTAATAAGTAACATTTAATACCTGGGTATATGAAAAAAGATTTACGATTATTTGGTGTTGTTATTTTTATAATTTGCTTTGGCTTTAGTGCTTTTGCACAAACAACCTTTTCGTGGCGTAATGACCAGAATCCAACCACCGGGCAATGGAATGTTGCTAATTATTGGTAGAATGGTAGTATGGCAGCTCTTCCTGGTGGCGCAGAAATACTTTTGCTCGATGGAGATGTTGGAACGGCAATGAAAAATGACCTCCCCTATACAAACCGTTATAAGATTATTTTTGGAAGTGTGGGATCATCACGAACAATTAGTGGAACTACTGAGAATACATTTTATGATTATTCAAGTAATAAACCTAAAATAGAAAATAATTCTTCGAATCTTCAAACTATAGCATTTCCTTTAAAATGGGGAAACAGTGTAATGGAACTTAATCCAGTTAACGGAGATTTGGCTATAACTTCTGCAATTAATAATAACGGAATCTGGACAGATGTTTGGGGTGGTAATGGTAAAATATTATCAATTGCGTCAATGTCCGGTTCCGGAGGATTGTCAATAAAGAGTAACCCCACAACTGTTAAAATTACTGGAGCTTGTACTTATTCTGGAAATACTTATGTTGAATACGGTACTCTAGAATTACAAGCTAGTATTGCAAGCAGTAATGTTACCGTTAAAAGCGGTGCAACTTTAAAAATTAATGGAACCAATATTACTGTTGCTTCATTAACTATTGAAAGCGGTGGTTATGTTGAAGTTGCTGCGGGTAAATCTCTCACTGTTACCGGCACCCTTGCCAACAGTGTCAACAGCGGTCTTATTATTAAATCAGGAGCCTCTCTAATACAAAGCTCAGCCTCTGTTTCTGCAACAGTTGAAAGAGATATTTCAGCTTGGACCGATGCTGCTCATGGCTGGCATCTGCTTTCATCGCCGGTGACAACATTGACTGTTGCCAATTCTCCATTTAATCCTGGTGCTACGGATGACTTTTATGCCTGGAGTGAACCCGACAACTTATGGCTAAACCAAAAGGTCACACCTATTATAATGACACCCGGCAACGGTTACATGGTGGCATATGCCAATACAGCAACCAAACAATTTATCGACACTCTTAATTCTTCTGATATAACTCTAAGCGGTCTTGCCAACCATACCGGCACAAACCACGGCTGGCACTTACTTGGCAATCCGTTCCCCTGCGCTCTTCATTGGGGCAACAGCACATGGGTTTTGAACAATATAAGTGGTGCCGCTAAAATCTGGAATGAGTCCACCGCAACCTATGTGGAAATAGCCACCGACGAAATTATTCCTGCCTTAAATGGCTTTATGGTTGAAACTTCTGGCAGCGGCTCGCTTACCATACCCCTGAATGAACGAGCACACGATGGAACAGCCTTTTACAAAAGCAGCAGCGCAACGGCAATTAAACTGGTAGCTCACGATGTCGAAAACCAAACTGCCCAGGAAAGCATTATCAGGGTAAATGCGGCTGCCACCGATGTATTCGACCCGGCATTCGATTCGCACTTCCTGGCTGGCTATGCCCCGCAGTTTTATTCGGTTAAAAACAGTGAAAACCTCAGCACACAGAACTTACCGAACCTTGATAACCGCACTATCCCGATGGTTTTCGTTAAAAACGGAGCCTCCACATTCAGCATCGAACTTGCCAAAAGTATACCAGGCATTCCTGTTTATCTGCTGGATAAGAAAACCAATATTGTTCAGAATCTTTCGGAAAATCCGGTTTATACTTTTACCTCCGCCAAATCCGACGATCCAGCCCGCTTTGTTCTTAGTTTCTTCAATCCTACGGGTCTTGATAAACCGGTCGGCAAGGATGCTCTGCAGATATATGCCACAGCAGGCAAAATAAATGTTAGCGGCGCCGAAGCCAAGGGCGAAATCATTGTACGCAATATGCTGGGCCAGGTAATACTGCGCAGTGCGGTAAACGGGAAAAGCCTTTACTCGGTCAATACCGCTGGTCTTCCAGTAGGCGTGTATGTTGTAAGCGTTGTTTCGGGAACACAGGTTAAGAGCCAGAAGGTTGTGATTAGTGAATAACAAATAGTGAATAGTGAAGAGTGAAGAGTGATCCCGATAGCTATCGGGAGTGAAAAGTGAAAAGTGTAAAGTGTCTGACACTGGAACGTGAAGAGTTCATTTTGAATTAACCATAAGATCAAAATAAATAAAAGCTGTCCGTAAGAATTCCCCTGGGAATGTTTCGGACAGTTTTTTTTGAGGCGGGGAATGAAACATCCCTCTGCCCTTCGGGCATCTCCCCGTGGGGGAGAACTCTTCGACAAAATTTGTTGATAGTTTAGGATTTTGCTACTTGGCTTGTAGGACTTGGTCCCGATAGATATCGGGATTGGAAATTGGTGCTTAATTTCAACACACCGATAAAATTTTGTAATTTTGCTTTAAATAACTTAGTTATGGATACCATTGTTATTAAAGCAAAAAGCAAATCCGATCTGAAATTCTGGCTTGAATTGGCTAAAAAGACAGGTACCGAAGCGAAAACAATCTCAACCGAAGACCTTGAAGATGTAATGTTGGCTAACCTTATCGAAAAAGGGCTCAGTACTCCTTCTGTCAGCCGTTCCTCTGTTATGAAAGCACTTGGCAAATGAAAACCGAATTCAAGGCTTCATTTCTTAAATCAGTTAAAAAAATCAGGAGCACTGCGCTGAAAGAGGATATTGTGACTGTTATTATTCAGGTTGAAGAAGCCAATGATATAAGCAGTATTTCCTTCATTAAGAAGCTTAAAGGATTCAAGGATTATTACAGAATCAGGCTAGGTGATTACCGGATCGGGCTTAAAATATCAAATGATTTAGTTTATTTTGTTGAAATAGCTCATAGGAAAGATATTTATAAGCTTTTTCCATAAGTTGCTATGTACACCAGGTCGGAATACGACTTTATCCCTCTCCGGCTAAAACTTTCATTATATTCCGAATAGTATTTCTCTATCTAAAACATTTTCCTTTTAAAAAAAATCGGACCGCAATCGTTTGCGTAAATAATATTTCAAAATTAATCGTAATCTTTTGAATATCAGTAGATATATGATTAGCTTTGTCTCGTTCAAGAATTCGGATTTTCGAATAATCGAATAATCAAACAATCAAACATTTGAACAATTGTATAAATGAACAAATGAACAATAGAACATTTGAACGCGAAGCTGTCACTTCGAGGAGGAACAGCTTATCCCGATTTATCGGGAACGAAGCAGGAACGCCGCAGGCATTGAACGCGCGCAGCGCATTGAACCCAGAACTCTTTAACCCTTGTAATCCTGAAAATTTTGAACCACATAGGCACATAGTTTTGCACATAGAGGTCTGATTAAAACTATACAATTACCGGATGCTCATAAAACTCAACCATCTTAAGTCCTCCCAGTACTCAAAAAATCCTTTTTCCTTCTCCTTTGGAGAAGGTGCCCGAAGGGCGGATGAGGTAAAAAGAGGATTTAGAAGGGGTCTGAAACCCTGAAACCCTGAAACCCTGAAACCCTGAAACCCTGAAACCCTGAAACCCTGAAACATTGAAACCCATACCCCCAATGAAAAAAAACCTGTTCCTGATTTACTTGCTTACTACAATCGCCTTGTCTGCCTCGGCCACCAAACCCCCTATCTACATCGCCTTTCAATGGCATATGCACCAGCCCATCTATCAGCCAGGTCAAAATGTGGTGGAATCACAGAATTCGGGTACTTTTTCGTACAGCCTGTACGATATTTTCAATACACGCTCAGGTCCGTATACCTCGTGGCCTTCGAATGCCGTGAACAAAATGCTGGCAATGAGCCATGCCGGGGCACAGGTAAGTTTTTCGGGTTCGTTGGTCGAAAATCTGAACGTGATGGAGTCGAACGGGAAAGGGTTTTCGGGATGGAAATCGAGCTGGAACAGTATGGTTTCGAAGAAAACATCCCTCGGAAACCAGCGCCTCGATATGGTTGCATTCGGGTACAACCACCCGCTTATGCCCCTTATTGATAACCTGGATATACAGAAACAGATAGAAAAACATAAAGCCGTTTTTGCAGCCAATTTTCCGGGAATGCCCTATTCGAAAGGAATTTTTCCACCCGAAAATGCGTTTGAGGAGTAGATCATTCCGGCGCTTAAAGCTTCAGGTATCGATTGGGTGCTGGTGGATAACCAGCATATGGACCGCGCCTGTGCGGGACAGCCCTGGGCCAGTGGTTCCAACGTGGTTGAACCCAATAAAGCCGACCAGCTTAACCCGGACCCGGCTGACTGGAAAGCGCTGAACGGTTTGTGGGCGCCCATCCCTGTTTCGGCCGCATGGAGACATCGCCCGCACTGGGTGAAATATGTGGATCCAGCTACCGGCGTCGAATACAGGATGGTGGCTGTTCCGGCTTCCACTTTCTTTGGAAACGAAGACGGACGAGGCGGCTTCGGTGCGTTGAATTACGAAAACACCATGAGCCAGTTGGAAGCGTATAATACAGATGAGGCTCACCCGATTTTAGTAGTGTTGCATCACGATGGCGATAATTACGGCGGAGGCACCAACAGTTATTACGGTAGCAATTTCGATAGTTTTGTAAGCTGGCTGAATGCAAACCCCAGCCGTTTTGCCTGCACAACCATACAGGATTACCTACAGCAGTTTCCGCCGGCCGACAATGATGTGATCCATGTGGAAGCAGGAAGCTGGTCAGGCGCCGGTTCGGATCCCGAATTTCTGAAATGGAATGGCGATCCGACTAACGGGTACAGTCCCGATCGCAATAGCTGGAGCGTAATTACCGCCACTTCCAATATTGTGAAAACAGCCGAGCAGATTAACGCGGCTTCGGCAGATACCAAGTCGGCATGGGATTATTTGATGACAGGAGAAACAAGCTGCTATTGGTACTGGGACGGTACGGAAGACTGGGATTCGAAACCCACCCGCGCCTCGAACCTGGCGACAACCAAAGCCATGAATGTGGTAAATACAGGAACCGATCTCACGGCACCTTCCATTTATCATCCGCAGCGCGAGCCATACAACCCGGGAGCCAAGGAATGGGGGACGGTTATGCCATCCGATTTTACGGTGTGGACCTATGTGTATGATATCAGTGGATTAATTTCGGTAAAACTGAAATACAGAACTGATAATGACGGTGTAAATCCGCTGTCGGGCAATCAGAACGAAACCTATGCGGGTGGCGATGAAGTATCAGCATGGCAGGAATTGCCTATGACCGGCAAAACCATTGCAAGTGGCACTGTTTTGAAACCGGCCTGCAAAGCGGATGAGTATTCGGCTAAGATTACCGGGCTGAAAAGCAAACTGGTGGATTATTATATTGAAGCCACTGATGCCAAAGGGAATGTAGCCCGGTCGTTTATTTCTCATACCTGGGTTGGAAACGGTTCTTCGTCGGGCACCTCGCTTACGGTTACACCCGGAGGAGGCTATTACCCGGGTGGAACAACAGTTACAATGACTGCCGCCGGAGCTGACGAACCGGTATCCGTTTATTACACCCTTAACGGAACTACTCCGACCTCCGGCTCAACCAAGCTTGCTTCAGGGGGCACGGTTGCGATTACACAGGATCAAACTACGCTTAAGGCAATTGCCATCGACAATTCGGGAGTAGTATCTGCAGTTTCGACCAATGTATATTATACGGTTCAGCCTACAGGAATTACCGTTAAATTTCAAAAACCGGCCGCGTGGAATTCGGTGTATTTTTACGCATGGACGGGAACTTCAACCGCCCAGTTGGGAGCATGGCCTGGAACAGCCATCACAGCGGGACCGGATGGATTGTATTCCTATACGTTCAATGGTACTATTTCTTCCATAAACCTTGTTTTTAATAACGGGAGCGGCAGCCAATCGGTAGATGTTACATCTGTGACAGCCAACGCATGTTTTGCAACTACCGGAACATCGGGCGGTAAATATACGATAGCCACAACTGACTGCCTTATAACAGGCACATCAGTGATAAAGGACTATATGCTGGAAGTGTATCCCAACCCTGCCATTGATAAATTGATACTACGTTAGTCAGCGACAATAAAAAAAGTTGAATTTCTGAGTATATATAGAAATGTTGTGAGGACTTTCGGAAATGATTCAGCGCTGTCGCTCTCAGGAATTCCTGCCGGAATGTATTTTCTGCGGGTAACTTTTGCAAATGGTTTGCAGAGGGTTGAACGGATTGTGAAAAATTTTTGGATTAAGGTTTATGATGTAAGATGTAAGGTGTAAGGTGTAAGGTGTAAGGTGTAAGGTGTAAGGTTAAAGGTTAAAGGTTGAGTCCACTCCGAAAAGTCACAATTTATTAATTTTCAACTTTTTTACCCCTGACCCCTAAATGGGAATGCGTTGAAAACCAATAAATTGGACTAAGTCCCCTTTAGGGGATTTAGGGGTAAAAGACTTTTCGGAGCAGACTCAAGGTTAAATGCTAAAGACCAAAGGGCAAAGGTTTAAGAATGAAAGATACTCTGTAACCCTTTAACAGACAAGGAGAAGGAGAGACACCGCGATGGGGCGAAAGACGAAACTGAAACTCTGAAACTCTGAACTGAGCGCAGCGATCTCAGCGAAGTTAAACCCTGTTAACCTGAACTTTAAACTTTGAATTTTAATTTTTGCATTTTGAACTTTTCATTTAACTTTTTTCAGGACATTAATTTTCTTCACTCAGCACTCAGGATTGAACACTCAATTAAATGTTATCAATAATTTTTAAATAGAGGCCGTTGATTAAGTATTCCGGAATCTTTTTAAAAAACTTTCGGAATGCAATCGTTTGCGGTAATTTATACGGATATTTGATTGCATAGTATTGAAAGTCAATTGTTTTTATCATTAGCTTTGTCCCGGATTTTAATAATAACAAATACCGATTCATGAAAAAATTTACACTCTTTCTCCTGCTGCTGACTTTCATTTCGATTGGAAAAACTACAATGGCACAGGCACCCGCCCAAAGCCAGGATATTATGTTGCAGGCCTTCTACTGGGATTCCTATACCGACAGCAAATGGACGAATCTTAATTCAAAAGTGGGTGAAATTGCCCCGAATTTTAGTTTGGTTTGGCTTCCGCCCAGCGGAAACTGTCAAAGTTCGGGAAGCATGGGTTATGCTCCTATATGGTGGTTCGATCAGAACAGCGCTTTTGGCACCCAGGCCGAATTAAAAACGCTTATTTCCTCCCTTAAAGCCAGCGGATCAAAAGCTATAGCCGATGTGGTTGTTAATCACAGAAGCGGAGTTTCTAACTGGACCAATTTCCCGACAGAAACCTATAACGGGGTGACCTATTCACTCGGGCCTGCCCAGATTTGCAATACTGATGAAGTAAAAGATCAGCCGCTGGAAGCCAAACCTACGGGTGCTCCGGATACCGGCGAAGACTTTAACGGCTCCCGCGACCTGGATCACACCAGCACTACTGTAAGGAATGCCATTAAAGGCTACCTGCAATTTCTGAAAAATGAAATGGGCTACTCAGGCTGGCGCTATGATATGACCAAAGGCTTCAGTGCATCATACATTAACGAATACAACGCTTCTGCGGGCGCTTATTTTTCTGTCGGAGAGTACTTTGATGGCTACGATCTATGTAACGCCTGGCTAAATGATTGCAACAGAACATCTACTACTTTCGATTTCGCACTTAAGTTTCAATTAAACGCAGCCATGTGGAACGGTGGGATGGATTTAACTAAATTAGTCTGGACTTATAACGGGGTTCCGCAGCCGGCCGGTTTAATTCATCACCCGGATAACAAACGATATTCAGTCACTTTCGTTGATAATCACGACACATACCGGGATAACAATAAATTTAACGGAAATGTTCTGGCTGCAAATGCGTTCCTGTTAAGTTCACCGGGTGTGCCCTGCATTTTCCTGGCACACTGGAATGCTAACAAAACGGCCATTTCTGCCATGATCGCCGCACGTAAAGCCGTAAAACTTCACAGCGAAAGTGCAGTCACAGTAAATCAGTCAGCTGCTAATATTTATGTGGCTACGGCTACCGGGCTCAACGGCACGCTGATTGTGAAAATCGGCAGTGGAAGTTATACAGCACCGGCTGGTTATACACTGGCTACCTCCGGTACCGATTATGCTATATGGATCAAGACCATTAATGCCGTTGCTCCTTCCTTAACGGTGAGTCCTTCAGGCGGAACCTATTATTCAGCGCAAACTGTTACCTTATCGGCCAGTACCGGTGCATCTATTTATTATACCACCGACAACACTGCTGCGACCAACGCTTCAACTTTATACACCCCTCCTTTGGTGATTTCCGTTTCCAAAACCCTGCGTGCCATCGCTTACGATCCGACAACCCAGTTGTATTCAGCCGAGGCAGTTAATGTTTATACTATTTCTACTTTACCAACTGCAATAAAGGTCAGATTTAAAGTACCAGCCACATGGACAGCCTGTAAGGTATACAGTTGGGTCGGAAGTACTCCTTTGACGGCGGGATGGCCTGGTACAGCTATGACATTGGATGCCGACGGATACTATTCCTATACGGTAACCGGATTCACCACGTTGCCTATTGGTATTGTTTTCAACAACGGCGCCGCATCATCGCCACCTCAAACCGTTGACCTGAGTGCATCAACCGATATGTGCTGGGATGCCGGGGCATTGTCGAACGGAAAATATTTAGCTACCGAAGTTACTTGTCTTATTACAGGCCTGAATCAAAATCAGGTTGTCGGTGATTGGGAAATATACCCGAACCCAAGCCATGACCTGGTGCGCCTTACCATACAGGGAAGTATGAGAAATATAACTATTACTTCAGCAATGGGTAACAGCTTGCCTGTAAATCCGGTGTGGACATCTAACTCATGCCAGATAGATTTGTCGGGCTATCCTTCCGGCGTTTACTATATTACGCTTACCTGGACCGGGGGAAAGCGGGAAACAAAAAAAGTTGTTAAATACTAGGAAAGAGCAGTCGAAAGACTGCTTTTTTTATGAGATTATTTTTCGGTCAGTTTTATGTTCAGACGCTCGTTTATGACCGAAGTTGTATTTTGAGATGATATCGCATATTTTTTCGGTATTCAGATAATTTATACCATTTTTATGACATAAGGGTATTTTCGGCAGGGGGGTAGTGCAAAAAAGATAGTTTTATTTAATTTTTGGATTTAATTCATGATTTTATTCGATAATCAGGAAACATATCTGTGAAGTTTAACAGTAAACTTTTGCCTAAATCTGAAGCTGAAAGATTTTAACAATCAGAAATACAAAATGTTAAGTTGGAACTAATTAAATTCACTACCTGTTTTTAAAGCAAGTTTGAGAAGGATACTTTACAAAAGAGAGCAGATTGAGAGAATAATGCCTTGCATGGAATGGTGGTTTTTTAAATGAAATTTATAAAATCTGTAAGTTCAATAATATCAGAACATTACATCTTATCACGAAGTAAAAGGACAGGTAAAAGGATTGAAATTTCCTGGTTTAAACTGTTCCGGCACGAAGCATAAACTGATTTTTTAATTTACAAAGTAAATAAAGCAGTATATTTGCACTCCAAAACAGGCAAACATGAATCACATTAACTCCAACTTTTTATTTCGTCTCAATAAGCACCTATACGTGACTGATTGAGAATGGTGTTAATTATCGGATAAATGATGACCGTTCTCTGAAAAACCAGGGGACTTTTTTTTTGTCTTCCGGTCAGGAAATCAATTTGAAGCAACTTATTATGAAGATACAAAGGCCACAAAACCAGGGATTATACCGTCAGGAATTTGAGCATGAAAATTGCGGAATTGGATTTGTTGCCCATCTCAAGGGGAAGAAGTCACATTCCATCATCCGTCAGGGGCTCGAGATACTCACCAACATGACTCACCGGGGCGCTGAAGGAGCCGACAGCAACTCAGGCGACGGTGCCGGGGTTCTGATACAGGTTCCACGCGATTTTTACCTGATACAAGGGTATGCGGTTCCTCCTGCCGGTCAGTTCGGAACCGGACTGATTTTTCTTCCGCAGGATAGCTCCGAAGCTGAGGAATGCAGGGAAATCATGCTGGCTATTGTAAAAGAGGAAGGTGTCAAATTGATCGGATTCCGCGAAGTTCCCCGCGATAACTCAGTCATCGGTCAGTTATCACGTGATGCTGAGCCGGGAATTCAACAAATTCTGCTGGGTTCTGATCTTCCCCAGGAGGATATGGACCGTAAACTTTATATTATCAGAAAGAAAACCGAAAATGCCATCCGCAATTCGGACCTCAAACAGAAAAATTTATTCTACATCCCCAGTCTTTCAACCAAAGTATTGATTTACAAAGGGATGTTGACGTCGCCCCAATTAGGCGAATACTACCTCGACCTGAAAGACGAGCGGATGCAGAGTGCCATTGCATTGGTGCATTCGCGATTCAGCACCAATACATTTCCCAGCTGGGACCTGGCACAGCCGTTCCGCATGCTTGGTCATAACGGAGAAATTAATACCATAAAAGGCAACCGGTTTTGGATGGAAGCAAGGGAATCCATTCTGAAATCTGATAAGCTTGGCGATCTGGCGCGTCTGTACCCTATCATTCAACCGGGTATGAGCGATTCAGCATCGCTCGATAATGTTCTTGAGTTCCTGATAATGAGCGGGAAATCACTTCCCTATGCCATTTCAACCCTTATCCCGGAATCGATAAACGCAAAAAATCCGATTCCCTCTGCCTTACGGGATTTCTATCATTATCATGCGCCCTTTATGGAGCCCTGGGATGGTCCGGCTTCGCTTATCTTTTCGGATGGCCGCTACATAGGCGGGATGCTCGACAGAAACGGACTCCGGCCTTCGAGGTATTTAATTACTACCGGCGACCTGATGGTGATGGGATCGGAAACCGGTGTGCAGACATTTGCTCCTGGGGAAATCAGGGAAAAAGGGCGACTGAAACCCGGTAAGATGTTACTGGTTGATACCGAATCAGGAAAGATTTTATACGACGCAGAACTGAAAGCTGAACTTGCCGCCGAATATCCTTACGGAGAATGGATGAATCAGAACATGGTTAACCTCGAAGAGATTGAAACCGGCCACAAGGTGAAACCCGATATGGGAGATCAATACGAGAAATACCTTACATCTTTTAACTACTCACTCGAAGATACTGACAGGATTATTTCGGAAATGGCTGCTACCGGCAAAGAGCCCATCGGCTCTATGGGTAACGACGTTCCGGTTGCTGTGCTTTCCCGCAAGCCATACCGCCTGTTCAATTATTTCAAGCAGTTGTTTGCGCAGGTCACCAATCCTCCTATCGATCCGATCAGGGAGGAAATTGTAATGACGCTTTCGGGTTACCTCGGATCCTTGCAGCAGAACCTGCTCGAAACTTCACCCGACCATGTTAAAATGGTTCGTTTCCGTAATCCTGTTATATCCAACACCTACTTCCAGGTGGTTAAAAACCTGCGTTACAAAGGATTTTCAGCTGCTAACCTGCTTTTGCATTTTGATGTGTCAAAGGGTGCCGAAGGTCTGAAACAGGCAGTTGATCAGCTTTGTATTGATGCAGAAAAAGCTGTTGATGAAGGGAAAAACTATATCATTCTTTCCGACCGCGGCATCAATGAAAATACAGCGCCTGTTCCTTCCTTGCTTGCTGTTTCAGCCGTACACCATCACCTGATTAAAACACGCAAAAGGATGCAGATCGATATTGTTGTAGAATCTGCCGAACCGCGTGAAGTAATGCATTTTGCACTTCTGTTTGGTTACGGGGCCAGCATCATTAATCCTTATATGGCCTTTGCCGTTATTGATAAGCTCGTGAAAGCAAAAACCATTCAGCTTGATTATGACACAGCCAGGCACAATTATATAAATTCAATCAACAAAGGGATCCTTAAAATTATGTCGAAAATGGGTATCTGTACACTCAGGAGCTACCGTTCCTCGCAGATTTTCGAAGCCATTGGCATTCATATGGATGTGATCGACAAATATTTCGGTGGAACCACTTCAAAAATCGGTGGTATCGGAATGAGCGAGATAACCGAAGAGGTTCTTATCCCTCACCGCAAAGCATTCAGGGAGGAACAGCAACCTGATATGCTTACCGAAGGAGTATTTTCGTATCGTAAAAACGGGGAACATCATGCATGGAATCCAGAAACTATTGCCCTGCTGCAATGGAGCACCCGTACAGCAAATTACAGTAAATTTAAAGAATACAGCAAACTTGTTGATGCCGACACAGCCAGCCCCGGTTTTATCAGGGGATTGTTGAAACTGAAAAAGAATCCCATTCCAATTGAAGAAGTTGAGCCTGTGGAACAAATCATGAAAAGGTTTGTTACGGGTGCGATGTCCTACGGTTCCATCAGCCTCGAAGCGCATCAGACCCTTGCCATTGCCATGAACCGCATTGGAGGACGCAGCAATACCGGAGAAGGCGGCGAAGACCCGGCACGTTTCGTTCCTTTCGAAAACGGCGACAGCGCCAGAAGTGCCATCAAACAAATTGCCAGCGGACGTTTTGGTGTAACAACCGAATACCTCGTGAATGCCGATGAATTGCAGATTAAAATTGCACAAGGTGCCAAACCGGGTGAGGGTGGACAGCTTCCGGGGCATAAAGTGGATCAGATAATAGCTAAAACCAGGTATTCACAGCCTGGCATTACACTGATCTCGCCACCGCCACACCACGATATTTATTCAATTGAAGATCTTTCGCAGCTTATTTTTGACCTCAAAAATGTGAATCCAAGAGCAAAAGTCAGTGTGAAACTGGTGTCGGAAAGCGGCATCGGCACTATTGCTGCGGGTGTTACCAAAGCTGGCGCCGACCTTATAACAATCAGTGGTTTCGAGGGAGGTACAGGTGCAAGCCCTACATCATCAATCAAACATGCGGGATTGCCGCTGGAACTTGGTTTGGCCGAAACGCAACAAACGCTGGTAATGAATAATCTGCGTGGCAAAGTTATGCTACAGGCCGACGGACAGTTAAAAAGCGGAAAAGATATTATTATGACTGCCCTGATGGGTGCGGAGGAATTCGGTTTTGCTACATCCGCTCTTATTGTACTCGGCTGTGTGATGATGCGTAAATGCCACCTGAATACGTGTCCTGTAGGTGTTGCAACCCAAAACCCTGAACTGAGAAGGCGGTTTCACGGGGAAGCCGACAATGTTGTTACATTTTTCCGTTTCCTAGCGGAAGAAGTCCGCGAATACCTTGCAGAACTTGGTTATCGCAAACTCGATGATATCATCGGACGGCTCGATCTGCTGGAAAGAAATCCCGATGTGGATCACTGGAAGATTAAAAACCTGGATTTGGGTCCCATGCTCAACTTACCTGAAGAAGCTGCTGTAAACGCCATGCATTGCGTTGATATTCAGGATCATAAAATAGACGATGTGCTCGACAGGCAACTTATTGCAGAAGCAGAAAGAGCCATCAATCATAAAGAGCCGGTCGTTATTCACCGTGAAATTCATAATACCGACCGCACAACCGGGGCCATGCTCTCGGGCAGGATCGCATCGCTGTATGGATTGGCGGGTCTGCCGGATGGAACCATAAAATGCAGGTTTAACGGATCAGCAGGGCAGAGTTTCGGCGCCTTTCTTACACCGGGCGTAGAACTTCGCCTGGAAGGGGATTCAAATGATTACCTGGGAAAAGGACTTTCCGGCGGAAGGATCATTGTAGTGCCGCCCGAAGGTTCAACATTTGAAGCTGACAAAAACATTATTATTGGGAATACTGTTTTGTATGGTGCTTCCAAAGGCGAAATATTCATATCCGGCGTGGCAGGAGAGCGGTTCGGGGTGCGTAACAGCGGCGCCAATGCCGTAGTGGAAGGAGTCGGAAACCATTGTTGCGAATACATGACAGGTGGCCGTGTAGTTGTTCTGGGTACAACCGGAAGTAACTTTGCTGCCGGTATGAGTGGTGGAATAGCCTATGTTTTAGACGAAAACGGAGATTTTGACTACTACTGCAATATGGGAATGGTCGAATTATCACTGGTTGAAGATCACAGCGACATTGCTGAACTTACTGCTCTGATCACAAGGCATTATGAGTTTACACAGAGCAAAAAGGCGAAGCGGATACTGGATGATTTAAGCACATACCTGCCACGGTTTATCAAAATAATACCCTATGAATATAAAATTGCTCTTCATGAACAGAAACTTGAAGAACTCAGGAAGAAACTGGCTGGTGTGGAAACTGATCTCTAAATAATGCATCAAATCAACAGCATATTGCAAACAGATTGAAATTATGACTGACCCGAAAGGATTTTTAAAGATAAAAAGGAAAGATGCAGGCAACAGGCCTCTTAACGAACGAATTGCTGACTTTAGCGAGGTAGAGCAGGTTCTGAACAGTGAAGACCGGAAATTGCAGGCAGCCAGGTGTATGGACTGCGGAGTTCCCTTTTGCCATTGGAGTTGCCCGGTTGATAATCTGATTCCTGAATGGAACGACCTCCTTTACAAAGGAGACTGGAAAGGCGCCTATATGCGTCTTGCATCCACAAATAACTTTCCTGAGTTTACCGGTAGAATATGCCCTGCAAGCTGCGAACATGCCTGCGTGCTGAATATTAACGAGGAACCTGTCACTATCCGCGAGAATGAAGTGGCCATAGTCGAAAAGGCTTTTGCAGAAGGATATATTAAACCGGAACCACCCCTAACAAGAACCGGTAAAAAAATTGCCGTAATAGGCAGTGGTCCTGCCGGAATGGCTGCCGCCGATTTGCTGAATAAAGCGGGGCACCTGGTTACGCTTTTCGAAAAAGACGAAAAAGCCGGCGGATTGCTCCGCTTTGGAATTCCCGATTTTAAATTGAGTAAAACAACCATCGACCGGCGCCTTAACCTTATGATACAGGAAGGCCTGGTTGTAAAAACCGGAGTGCATATTGGTAAAGATATTTCCGGGAAAGAAATAATTGATCAGTATGATGCCGTATGTATTGCCGTTGGCGCTATGCATCCCCGCGACCTGCCGGCCGAGGGAAGAGAACTTAATGGAATTCACTTTGCCATGGATTTCCTCAGCATGCAAAACCGTGTGAATGCATCGCAAATCTTTGCGGCCGAGAGTTCTATAAATGCCAAAGGGAAAAAAGTACTCGTTATCGGGGGCGGCGACACCGGTTCCGACTGCGTTGGAACTGCCATCAGGCAAAAAGCGGAAAGCGTTACGCAGATCGAAATTCTCCCCAAGCCTCCTTTAACCCGGGCGGATGATAATCCCTGGCCTTATTTTGGAAAAATATTAAAAACAACTACTTCGCACGAAGAAGGTTGCGAACGATTCTGGGGGCTTTCAACCGTTAGGTTCATAGGTGTTGATAACCAGCTTACAGGCGTTGAAGTTGAAGATGTTGAATGGAACTACAGGGACGGACGCCATATAATGGATGCCATTCCCGGAACCCGCAGGGTTATAGCTGCCGACCTGGTATTGCTGGCCATGGGTTTTGTTCATCCTGTTATCGAAGGGTTGTTATCGGAACTCGAACTGGAACTTAGCGTCAGGAAAAATATCAAGGTTGATGCAAACCATTCGACCAGCAAGCAAAAAGTATTTGCAGCCGGCGACTCGGTAAGCGGTGCAACCCTGGTTGTAGATGCCATTGCTTCAGGAAGAAAAGTAGCAAAAGCGATTGACAAATACCTGCGAAGTCTCTGATTGTATCAGATATTCCTTCACTTTATTTCAGCAAACGACCTCCCAATAATGTGATCAGGAGGTCGCTCATACACAATTATTATGACTTTAGTATTCGGCAGTAAAATAGGATCACCTTTATTTTCTGGGGAGGAAGATATGATTGAATCAATAAAATTGTATCTAAAGCTCATGGTATTTGCTGAAATCCAGGCATTCGGATAATCTTTCATTATTTCTTTGCTTTTTGCATGATCAAAAAGCAACAACTTAGCGCAGCGATCTCATGAGCTCCTATTAAAATAAGCGATGGGCGAATAAAAAATCTAGGCTTTCGAAAAATACTTGCGGTTCTAAGTCTGAGGTATCCCTCGCAATACAAGGCATGAAGAAGTTCCCAAAGCCAAACAGTTGTCGTTGCTGTGTATTGCTACGCACTTGCCATCCGCACGACCTGTCCCGCCCTTGCGGGATACCTCCGACAAGAACCGCTGGCGTATTTTTCTGAGGCCGGTCCCTTCGAACTAAGTTCCCTGTGATGACAACATTGTGGTGCAAGAATTTAGCTTTTAGGGTAAATTCTCAGGGTGTAAGGACCGGCATTATAGAAATTTCACAACAGATGTAGACGAAGGTAAACAGCGCGGGCAAGTGCGTAGCTAAACACCAGCCTCATGTGCTGCACGGATATGGGTTAATCTATCAGGCCTTTCCCGATAGCTATCTGGATTGCGAGCCTTACCGAGTCGTATATCTGTGTGAAATTTATATTAAGCCTTGACCTTTTGGTCCTTTTGTGGCAAGACAAAAGGACAGAAAACAATCAAAACACCTATTGTTTTTCTATCAGATATAGAACAGAAAACGAATCTGCTCCAAATTACATGGATATAGAAACAATTGGCAATAATAAATAGGTTGTCTATAGATACAGTTGCTCCCCAACTTTTAAATGTGACCCGTAAAAGACTGTTCCAGGTTTCGCTATTTCCTTAGTCCCTCCATCGGCTCAGGAACTTTATGGCTGAGTCCGCCGGCCCGTTCATCATCAAAACTTGTAGGAACATTATTCGCATCCATACGCTGTTTCCATGTAAGCTGCTGTTTTCCATCGTCTTTGCGGATCATGGTAATACAATCTTCAACAGGACAAATCAACGAACATAAATTGCACCCTACGCAGTTTTCCTCGTTTATTTTCGGTGTCCGGATGGATGAATCCTCATTCAGATCGATAGCCTGGTGAGCCCCGTCGAGACAGGCGATATAACATAACTGGCAGCCGATGCACTTTTCCTCGTCGATAGAGGCTTTAACACTATAATTCAGATTCAGTGATTCCCATTGCTTTATGTTCGGAAGTGCTTTGCCAACAAACTGGTCGATAGATGCAAATCCTTTGGAGTCCATATACTGCTCGAGACCTGCAGTCATTTCGCGCACAATCCCGAAGCCATAATGCATCACCGCGGTGCAAACCTGCAATGAGGTTGCGCCCACCAGAATAAATTCAACGGCATCGCGCCAGTTTTCAATTCCGCCAATACCCGAGATCGGAAGTTGTACCAAAGGATGCTGAGCGCAGTTTTTAACCATGTTGAGGGCAATTGGTTTTACCGCAGGTCCGCAATACCCGCCGTTTGTACTGTGATTATCGACAACTGGATAGGAAACAAAACGGTCGATATCAATACCAACAAGGCTTTGTATGGTGTTGATGAGTGAAATTGCATTGGCTCCGGCACGTTGTGCAGCCTGCGCAGGTTCAGTAATGTCGGAAATGTTCGGAGTTAGTTTTACAATAACGGGTATTTTGGCTACTTCCATTACCCAGCGCGTAATCAACTCGAGCACTTCAGGCTCCTGTCCGACGGCAGAACCCATTCCACGTTCGCACATACCATGAGGACAGCCGAAATTCAGCTCGATTCCATCTGCTCCTGCATTCTGCACATCATTTACGATCTGTTGCCACTCCTTTTTGGTTTGTACCATTAAGGACGCGATGATTGCATGATTTGGAAAATGTTTTTTCACTTCTTCCATCTCACGCAAGTTATCACTCAGGCGGCGATCCGTGATCAGTTCAATGTTATTGAGACCCACCAGTTTATTTCCGTGATAGTTTACACCTGCATACCGGCTCGATACATTAACAACAGGAATTCCCAGGGTTTTCCAAACGGCACCGCCCCAGCCGGCATCGAATGCTTTCATGATCTGGAAGCCTGAACTTGTGGGAGGCCCGGAAGCCAGCCAGAAAGGGTTTGGTGATTTTATACCTGCAAAGTTTATTTCGAGATTAGCCATAGCAACTTCGTATAATTACATTAAGACAATTTTGATAAAAATTCGTGTATTCCTCTGCCTGCCAGTTTCCCTTCGGCAGCGGCATTTACCACTTCGGCACCACCGTTAACGGCATCACCGCCAGCAAAATAGCGTGGATTCGATGTTTGACCGGTTGTAGGATTTACTACAATCTGCCCGGTTTCACTTATATCCAGACCTGAAATATTTGCGAACATGGATGTTTGTTTTTTCTGTCCGGTGGCTTTTATCACCAGGTCGCAATCCAGAATAAACTCACTTCCGGGAATATCAACAAGTTTTCCGTTAACAGTTTGTGTCCGTATAAATTTTACGCCTTCAACATCATTATTCCCGACAATTTCAACCGGGGCCGCGTTGAACTTCCCGACTACGCCGGTTACTTTTGCAAGCTCATACTCAAAGTAGTAGGCTTTCATTTCGAATTCCGACCTGCGGTAAACCAGGATAACTTTCTCAGCACCCAGTCGGGCACATTCGGATGCCGCATCCATGGCCGTATTGCCACCACCAAGGACGATTACATTCTGAGCGACAGGAGTTTCAATAGGTTTTGTTTTGAGTTGTTCGATAAATTCCGTTGCCCCGATGCAATTGGGTTTGTCTTCTCCTTTAATCTTTATTTCTGCTGAACTCCCCAGACCGATACCCAGGAAAACCGCATCATACCTGGCTTCCAGATCTTTTAAATCTGCCTTGTTTTCGATGCGTTTATTATAAATAACTGAAAATCCAAATTGCTCCCTCAGATATTCGACCTCCGCAAGTGCTTCTTCGTTGGTGATTTTGTAAGGTGCAACACCATGTAAAGCCAGTCCTGACGGGTTATTTCGTGCTTCGTAGATATCTACATCATATCCGACTGTCCGTAACTGGCAGGCACAGGCAATACCGGCAGGTCCCGCGCCGATTACAGCGACAGATTTCCCGTTGGATTCGGGAATCCCAACCAATTTTTGTTTGGTTATGATGGCGTTGTTTGTTGCAAAATTCTGAAGCCTTCCAATATCCAGAGCCTTAATTTTCATGTTTGTGTACACACAGGCCCCTTCGCAAAGCACTTCAGTCGGGCATACCTTGGCACAGGTATTTCCAAGATAATTCGACTGGTAAATGGTCTTTGCAGCACCAGTAACATTACCGGTATTTATCTGCCTGATAAACAATGGAATATCAATAGCTGTGGGACATGCTATGGTACATGGAGCATTGTAACAAAACAGGCAACGCGCGCTTTCATAATACGCTTCTGATGAAGTCATCAGCGGTTTTATCGGTGCAAAAATCTGCTCAAGACCCTGCACGGGTTGGGTATCTTTATCTTCGGCCATTATGTAATCTGGTTATTGACGATTTATAATTCAGCGATCCTTTTGTAAGTTTCAGGCCGCCTGTCGCGGAAAAACTGCCATACCGAGCGTACTTCGTTGATCATATCGAGGTCGAATTCGGCAACAAGCAATTCGTCGTTATCTTCCGATGCCTGGGCAAAAATCTGGCCCCGCGGATCGACAAAATACGATGAACCGTAGAATTTGCCTATGTTCCATGGCTTTTCAACGCCAACACGGTTGATACATCCCATAAAATACCCGTTTGCGGCAGCATGTGCGGGTTGTTCCAGTTTCCACAGATATTGTGAAAGACCGGCTACGGTAGCTGATGGGTTGTAAACGATTTCGGCGCCGTTCAATCCCAACTCCCTGGCTCCTTCGGGGAAGTGCCGGTCGTAGCAGATATAAACTCCCACTTTTGCATATTTTGTCTGGAATACCGGGTAGCCAAGGTTTCCGGGTTTAAAGAAGAATTTTTCGTAAAAACCGGGCGCAACCTGTGGAATGTGATTTTTCCGGTATTTACCCAAAATTGTTCCGTCGGCATCAATTACAACAGCGGTGTTGTATAATACGCCTGGCATTTCCTGCTCGTAAATGGGAACAACAATTACCATGCTGTATTTTTTAGCCAGTTCCTGCATCAGCAGTGTAGTTTTGCCGGGAATGGGTTCAGCTGCCTGGTACCATTGGTTATCCTGTCCGGGACAAAAGTAAGGTCCGTTAAAAATTTCCTGTAGACACAGAATCTGAACACCCTGTTGGCCTGCTTTTTCTATAAAAGGAATATGTTTTTGAATCATTGCTTCTTTAATTTCAGCAATGCTGCCTTCGCCTTCCGATTTCGGAATGGACATCTGGATCAAACCTGATTTAATTTTTCGTGCCATACTGAGTCTTTATTTTGTATTTAAACTGATTTTTTTACTATGATAATTCGGTTAAGTAATTATTTCAAAATAAGTTTCTCAAATTTACATCTTTTTTAAGTGTACTTTTTTCAACTTTTGCATGATCAAAAGTTGAGCAA
>JBBQSY010000016.1:0-47680 GCA_038213495.1 Bacteroidales bacterium | reverse complement strand
AAAGAAATTATTGAACGAAAGAATGTCGAACAAGCCCTTACCGAAAGCAAACAAAAATACAAGCACCTTATCGAACTTTTGCCCGAAACTATATATGAAGCCGATTTCAGTGGTAAAATAACCTATATGAACGATACAGGTTTCAGGCTTTTCGGTTATCAACCCGTTGATTTGAAAAATTATATTCTTATAAATCAACTTGTTACGCCTGAAAGCCGGGATGAAATGAAGTTGCATCTGGAGACGGTTTATGAATTTAAAAAGTCCGACAGGGCTATTATGTCAGGGTTAACACAAAGAGGGACATCATTTCCAATTTCCATTCATTCCGCACCCATAATCATTAAAAATAAATGCGTTGGCACACGGGGGATTATTATGGACCTTACCGAGCAGAAAAAATACGAAGACCAGTTGTACCAAAATGCTGAGGATCTTAAAGCACTGATTGTCAGCAAGGATAAATTCTTCTCGATTATAGCCCATGATCTTCGTAGTCCGTTCAACTCATTTATGGGATTTACCGAAATACTGGACGAAGAAATAGATACTCTTCCCCACGAAGAACTCAAACACATTGCGGCTTTAATGCGGAGCTCTGCCGTAAATCTCTATCAATTGCTCGAAAACCTGCTCGAATGGTCGCTCCTTCATCGCGGTATCACCAAATTTGAGCCTAAGATTACGCTTCTATACCCCATGATAGAGAATTGCTACGATCTTATTTCGAACAACGCAAAACAAAAAGCGATAGAAGTCATTATCAGGATACCTGAATCAATGAAAGTGCGAGCAGATATTCATATGCTGCAAACAATAACACGCAACCTGCTTTCGAACGCTGTAAAATTTACTCCCAGGGGCGGAAGTGTTGAAATATCTGCCACCGCTGATAATAATGATACTGTTACTGTTGCAGTAAAAGATACAGGGATCGGTGTGCCGGAAGATATGGTTAAAAAAATCTTTCTTGTTGATACCAACAACAAAACAAAAGGAACTGAAGGAGAGGTTTCAACCGGCCTGGGATTGATACTCTGCAAGGAATTTGTTGAAAAACACGGTGGCAAAATATGGGTTGAGAGTGAAGCGGGTAAAGGAAGTACTTTCTATTTCACCCTCGAAAGTCCAACAACTTAAAGACACATCAAACGCCCAAACTCTGACAAACAGTATCCGGCCAAACCCATGAAGGGTTTCAAAAACCGATCCGGTTTCTCAACTCATTGATTTTCGATACTTCTGAGTCATTACATATCTTTTTTTGCTCTCTCACCGAAACGTTCCTATCCTATTTATGAACCTTGCGGACAAATTCGTCCACTTCTTTCACGCCGCCCTGGTATACCAGGTATCCGTTGTAAGGTTCGCGCTGCGTAATTTCGTCATTTATGGGAGTGAGCATAATCCGCTTCACTTCCTCAAGGTCGCTGGTTTGACCCAAAGCCCAGCCTAATTTTATGTAAGCAACTTCGGGCAGCATATTTTCGGCGGGCACTACACTTTTTGCCATCAGGTCGCGGCCGGTATCATACACAAACATATGCACATAGCCCCAGAGGGTCTGAACGGTCATATAAACAGCAACGCCGGCCCTGGCAGCCCTTTCAATGGCCGGGTACAGCGGTTTGTTTACATGGCCGAGCCCTGTGCCGGCAATCACTATTCCTTTATATCCGTGCTCAACCAGCGAATCAATAATGTCCGGTTGCATGTTCGGGTAGTAGTAAACTATCGAAATTTTCTCTTCGAAAAAAGGCAAGATCGTTACTTTCCGATCCTTCCGGCGGTGGTTATAGTTATCTTTAATGAGAGTAACACCCTTTCGGGTAACGGTTGCCAGTGGCGTATCACCTATTGTACGGAAGGTGGAACGGTACGAAGAGTGCATTTTCCGCACTCGGGTACCCCTGTGAAGGAATCCATATTCATCACTTGTGGGACCAAACATACACACCATGATCTCGGCAATGTTGCCATGGCCGGCAGCGGTGCAGGCATGCATAAGGTTTAGAGCTGCATCCGAACTGGGCCGGTCGCTCGAACGCTGTGAGCCTACAAGAACAATAGGAACCGGTGAATTTTGCACCATAAAAGTTAAAGCTGCTGCGGTGTGGTGCAAGGTATCGGTCCCATGTCCGATTACAATCCCATCCACACCTGCTTCAATTTCCTTGCCAATGGCAATGGCCAATTTCTTATAGTTATCCGGAGCCATATTTTCGCTGAAAACGGCAAATATCTTTTCGGTTGTAAGATTGCAAATGGTGGCCAGTTCGGGCACAGCTCCATACAATTCGCCCGGAGAAAACGCGGGAATAACTGCCCCGGTGCGGTAATCAAGACGCGAAGCAATTGTTCCTCCGGTTCCAATGAGTTTTACTTTAGGCAATCCTTCCGTATAAGGAAATTCTTTTTCAGGGATTTTATAACTGGCTTTCTTGTAGCCCGTTTCTTTCATCCCGGTAATGGTAACCACATCAAGACCAATATTGTAACCCGAAGGTATTTTCAGGACGATGTGTTTATCATCGTCATTTTCGGAACGGGGAAGCACGGTCCCGATAAATTCACCGCGGGTTGTTTTAATTATGGCCTGACCCCATACGCGGACATTAAATGCTTTGAGTACTTCAAGTGCTTCTCCTTTGTATCCCTGAAAAATATCGTCGGTCATAAGCAGGTCGGTTTTTGTTTTACGATTTATAGCTATTCGGATGGTTAACAATTAATGTTCAGATATTTTATCAGCAATTAATTATATCTAAGACCAAGGTCTGTTTTCTTTTTTTCTTTTTTCTTTATTCACTTTTCACTTTTCACTTTTCACCTATTTCTGAACCCCTCTGCCCTTTGGGCATCTCCCCGGAGGGGAGAACCCTACGAACAATATTTATACTCATTTGCCAACCTTGAGGATGAAGATTTTATCTTTATTCACCTTTCGTTATTCACTATTCACTATTCACTTATTTCCGGACCCCTCTGCCCTTTGGGCATCTCCCCGGAGGGGAGAACCCTACGAACAATATTTATACTCATTTGCCAATTTTTAGAGTGAAGATTTTTTCTTTAACCAATATGCATTATTCACTATTCACTCCAGATAGCTATCGGGATCACTTTTCACTTTTCACTTTCAACAGCTTTGTGCAGCTCATTCATGCTCATATTCCCTTCGGCCTGCCGGCGTAGCTGGCCCATTATCCAGTCGCGCTCCACTTCCGGTCCTTGCGAAAATCTTATCTCTGCGAATTTGCTGCGAAGGAAAGGTATTTTCGATATTATCTCTTCTTTGGGAACACTCTTAAAATTAATGCTGGTAAGCACCGATTCAAATTCCATTTTCGGATACTGATACACTACAGGGAGCATTCGGCGCGCAATGCTTAAATCAAGATTTTTTTGTTTGATAAATCGCAGCAGTGCATAAATGATCTTGTAATCGAATTCGGCTGCCGGCTTGTATTGTCCTTCGACCCATTTCACTGAATGCCCGAAAAACTTACCGACAAACGACGGATTTATCCCCAACTCATTAACAATCCTTGAAATGAGCGGGCACAGGTTTTTTTTGAAAATATATGTATAGCAGTTTTCCGGCACGTTCCAGATTTTAAGCCTTTGATACCATTCGATCACTTCGTCGGGCAGTTTTTTGCCTAGTGCTTCAATATATTCATTTTCCAGCGGGATAGGGGCCGAATCGGTATCGGGGTACATACGGTCGGCTCCGGGCAGCACGCGTTCGAAAATGGTAGTGCCGTTTTCGAATGACTTACGGGTTTCGGGCGGAACACCTGCAAAGGCCATCCGACAGCGCTCCTCAATGGTTTCGAGTGCTGTACTTATGTCTTCCTCGGGACCACGAAGAATAATCTGGGCATCATTGTCGCCCGGATTCAGAAAAGTATTCACCTTTTCCCAATCACTTTCTGTAAAAAGCGGGTCAGTTTCCTCGCTGTGTGTCATATTCGGCATTTCGATACAGGCAATTACCTTCAGTCTTTCGCTGAGTTCGTCGGCAAAAATCTTTCCGGGTTGCGTAAAATGCGAAAGTATCCCTTTAAATCCCGGCAGGTTAATGGCAACAAGTTTGTACCCGTTTGCTTTAGCATCTTTTGTAAACCCGTTCTTCGAATTAAAAGCGTGCAGATCAAGCGAAATGTATGACTGTTTCCAGGATTTCACATCAGTGAACCGGGATTTCAGTACATCGCGGATAGCCAGTAATGCCCATTGCCGGTAACACTCATTGTGAGTAAGCTCCGGAATCCAGCGGCCGTGCGCAACTCCTTTAATTTCGACCCGGGTTCCCCCTTTGCAGCTTACATTTACATCCTGCCGACCCGATCCGATACCGGTACGGACCTTGCCGGTACTGCGACCCAGGAAGCGAATATAATTACAGGCTTCCCTCACCTCATCAGGATTTGTCATATCAGGGTATGTTACTGTTTCAATCAAAGGCATGCCCAGCCTATCCGTCCGAAAAATCCGGGTATGACCGATATCGCTTACTTCCCGGCACGAGTCTTCCTCAAGACTAAGCTGTATCAGCCTGACTTTTTTGTTTTTTAACGGGATTTCGCCTTCAACACCAATAATGGCCGTACGCTGAAATCCAGTAGGGATACTGCCGTCGAGATACTGTTTTCGTGTAATATGTACTTCGCCTACGATGTTCAGTTTCGATACAAGCGATATTGCAATAGCCTGGTCCAGTGCTTCGCGGTTGAGAGGAAACGGGGGTGTGTCGTCAATTTCGTAAGTACAGGCAGTGCGGCTTTTCAGCCTGTAAACTATTTCCTTACGGGTCTTGAATTCCATCAGAGCCGTGCCATCGTATTCGCCCAGTTCGCTGAGGGTGGGCCTCATATGCCTGATAACTTCGGCATCAAAATCGTCAGGTTTCTGGTAAATTCCGGCAGGGCACCGGCAGAAAAGTTTCTGCGCGGTTTTAAGCTGCTGGTGGACTTCGAGCCCCGACATAAAGCCAATGCGGTCGTAAGTTGCCTGGGTTGCTTCGCTTCTCGGAACGTAGCCAATCCTGCGCCTGGATTCTTCGTAGTTAAGCTTTGGATCCATATTCTGAGTCATTACTGAGTCAATTTTAGTCGAGTCAAATTTATAAATATCTTTAACTATGTGCATGGTAAAATATGAATAGTTTTGAATGTTATAAACAACTTATACACCGGATCAGGTCATAGCACTTTTCGAAAATTAAAAGTGTTCATTTATCCTCTTTAAATGTATTATTCCAATCCTCTTTTCAGAATATCAGACAGTAAAACAGCAATTCCCGTCATTAGCCAACTATCTGAATACATTACTTACCTTTGCCGGTAATCTAAATAGCATGATGTCGGGATTTCGTTTCTTCAAACTTATTGTAATAAGCCTATTGATAGTTTTGTCGGTCAGTCAATCTGCCCGGGGTCAAAAGATGCGTATTCAAATGAACGCAGGCGAACTGAGGCACTCAAGTAATCTGGGCGATATGACAAGGGCGCTTAACAACCCGGTATTCGAGCACGAAGGCGCTTACCTATACTGCGACAGCGCCTGGCTTTACGAAAGCATAAATACCATCGACTGCTACGGACATGTGCGGATCAAATCGAGCGATACTTTGAATTTATACGGCAAATTCCTTCATTACGACGGCAACACCAAAATTGCTACTGTCCGCGACGATGTGAAGCTTGTTGATAAACAGTCGACACTCTCGACAGATGTAATGATTTTCGACCGGAACACTGGCATAGCCAGCTATACAACGGGTGGCAAAATGGTAAATGGCGACAATGTCCTCACCAGCAAACGTTGCTACTACTATACCAACCAGAAACTCATGTATTTCAGGGATGATGTGGTACTAACCAATCCTGAATATAAAATCAATTGCGACACCCTGAAATACAATACCGTTTCGCGCATCTCCTATTTTCTTGGCCCAACCATCCTGAAAGGCAAGGATAATTACCTTTATTGCGAGGATGGTGAATACGACCGTGCAACCAGCAAATCACGGTTCAGCGTTAACGCACTGTTGGTTGATGATAACCGCCGGCTGACAGGTGACAGCCTTTATTACAATGAAAAACTCAAATATGGGAAAGCTGTTAACCATGTAGTAATGACAGATACGGTTCAGGATATAATTATTAAAGGTAATTATGCCGAATACTGGCGCAATAAGGGTTTTACACTTTTTACCAACGAAGCGGTTGCCATGATGGGGGATAAAAAGGATACGCTTTATCTGCATGCCGATACACTTAAAGCCACATTTGATACTGCCAGGAATGAAACAAAAAATATATTCGCCTTCCACAATACACGTTTTTTCAGGAACGATATCCAGGGTGCCTGCGATTCGCTTATCTACAGCTTTGCCGATTCGCTTATTACCATGTACCGTTTACCTGTATTGTGGTCCGGTAAAAACCAGCTCACAGCCGATACCATCAGAATTCTGACCGGCAAAAGCAGCATTAAGCAGATTTTCATGAACAACACTGCTTTTATTGTTTCGAGGGATACACTTGATAACTTCAACCAGGTGAGGGGGAAAAATATGATAGGGTACTTTGTAAACAACGAACTATCGAGTATTGATGTGAACAGCAATGCCGAAACCGTGTATTATGTGCGGGAGGACGACAAAGCGCTGATTGGTGTGAATAAAGCGGCAGGAAGCCGGATGCGGCTTTATGTTAAGGACAGTAAAATCGAACAGATTGTTTATTACGACAAACCAGCTGGTAATATGTTTCCCGATAAGGATGTCCCTGCTGACCAGCGAACGCTTCGTGGATTCAGTTGGAGGGATCTAATCCGGCCATTGAATAAGGACGATATATTCCGGAAAACAACTATGGTACCGCTGAAGTCTGACAAAGAAAGTGATACAGATAAGCTCAAAGATTAATCAGGCACCCTAAGCTTAAAGGAATCTTACATTATTTAATGATCGCTGTTCCAGGTTTACGGATTTTGCTTTCCGACAAAAACTCTGATAGTCCATGGTGCCGGGCAACGTAAAAACACGTTTTATTTAACCGGGTCAACAAATTCCATCCTCTTTTTCGATGGGGGGAATACCGAGAAATTTACATACCGGTAGGGATTCTTCTTCATATCCTCAATAAGTGCATTTAGCTGAGCAGCTGATTTATTCAGGTTATCATAGAGTTTTTTATCGTTCACCAGCAAACCAATAGAGCCTTCACCCTTGTCAATTTTCTGTGTAATTGCATCCACATGGGTAAGTACACTGTTCACATTAGTGAGGGTTCCTGCCAGGTTAGCCTTGGCCAGTGTATCGCTTATGCTCGAAAAGTTAGCGAGTATCCTGGAGATGTTTTCATCATTCTTACGAATATTTTCGGTAATCGACTCGATGTTGAACATAATCCGTTCCATTCTCTTCTTTTGCCCGTACACCAGTGTATCCAAGCTATAGCTAGTGCTTTCGAGGTTTCTCAGCGTTGAGCGGATACTTAAAAAAGATGCATTGATATTTTTACGTGTTTCGGAATTAAACACCGTTTGAAGCACTGTAACCATGGTATCGAGTGATGACAGCAGGTTTTCGGCTTTCAGTTTGATAGGGGCTACCTGCTGGTTAACTTCTTCCGAGAGCGACATCTGTGAATCACCAATCAGAGTATCGCCGTCACGGGCCTCAGTCTTTGAATCGCCTAACCTGATTTCTATATTTTTAGTCCCTAACAGATCGAGGCTAAAAATACGCGCCACCGAATTTGAGGGTATAGCTACAGGGTTTGAGATGGTAAGCTCGATAAGTATCCTGGATGAATTCTTGTTTACAAACCTCATGTCGGTAACCTTACCTACATTTAGTCCGCTTATTGTAACCGGTGCAGCATCCTGAATACCGGAAGAAGAATTGTACACTGCATAAAAAGTGCGGTTTTGGCGAAATATATCTTTCCCTTTGATATAGTTGATCCCGATAATGAACAGTGTTAATGTTACAATACCAAAAGCACCTATTTTAATTTCACGACCTATCTTCATTGTTTACCGAAGTTTTGGCAAATTTACTACTTTTTTTCGGTAAGTCGCTTTGCTTCCTCATTTGTAATACGCTCATTACCTTTAAAAGCAACAATAAAAGCATCCTTGTAACCTCTTGCGATCATTTCTTTTCGCCACTGCAATGCTTCATCCATAGTATTAAATTCGCCGGAAGTATATTTATAGGCGCCGCCGTGAACATACATTTTAATGTTCTCGATGCCACTGAATATCTTTGAGGTAAGAGGTTTGGCCACCGATGACATGGCGAATTGTACGCGAAAGGATACATCCCCGGTTTCGGAGTTTTTAGATGCTTCATAGTATTTAGCCGGGCGTGAGGTATTGTCAGCCGGCGCATCGTTTCCCTTTTTATCGCTCGCCGCTACTGCAGGAACAGCTTCAGGCAAATTGTCGGTTAAATCTGTATCATTCGATCGTTTTTCAACCTGGTTCTTATATTCGCGCAAAGCTTTATAAATAGCCTGGGCCATAAGGTTCTGGCCCCTCTCCGATAAAAGAAATTTTTCATCGTTAGCATTGCTGATAAACCCGGTTTCGATCAACACACCGGGCATGGCCGTTTTATAAAGTACCAGGAACCCTGCCTGTTTAACACCCCGGTTCAACATATGAAGATTGTCAACAAGCTGATGTTGCACTTTGCCGGCAAATGCCAGGCTGTTATCCAGGAAAGTATTTTGCATCATGCTGAAAAATATATTCCCTTCCGGAGAATTCGGGTCAAATCCGTCGTACTGCTCAACATAATCATCCTCGAGTAATATGGCAGCATTCTCAGCCTTGGCCACTGCCAGGTTGGCATTGCTTCTGTGAAGCCCCATCACGAATGTTTCGACACCATACGGTGAAGATGACCCGGTTGAGTTACAGTGTACCGAGATGAATAAGTCTGCCTTATTTTCATTGGCTATGCGGGCTCTGCGAAACAACTCTACAAATGTATCATCACTCCTTGTAAGGATAACTTTTACATCTTTCATATTATCCTGAATGTAATCACGCAACTTAAGCACCACAGCTAATGTAATATCCTTTTCGCGCGAATTTTTCCCCAATGCACCTGTATCGTGACCGCCATGTCCCGCATCCAGAACTATAGTCTTTACCTTTTGTGCACTTGCCAGATTCACAAAAAAATATAAAAGGAACAAAATAAGAAATCTCTGAACCATCCGTTTTTCTCTCATCAACTGATTTTGTTTAGCTTTGCACCGTTGTTTAAATTTAAACATTTTCCCGGATTTGATTAATATCCAGCTATTTAACTTAAATAACCATGCAATATATTCAATAATGGATACTAATCAACCTATGCTTCCATTCACAAAATTAACATGTTAACCTCTTTTTTCTCCTAATTGGCACCGAAGTTACAAACAAAGCACCGGTTAATAACCCTTATCCTGTTTCTGTCAGTACTAATAACCGTACAGGCAGGTGCTTATTTGTCGTGGGAAAGCCCCTCCTTTTTTGCTATTAATTCAGACCAAGTAAGGCCTGATACTCTTTTACCGCAGGTACCCGATGCTTCTGCGAAGAAAACTCCGGATTCCATTAATGTAAACGTTCCCGAAGTACACTTAGTATCAACAGATACAACTGAATCTGAAAAAAAAGCAAACAAATTCATGCTCAGCGCCAAAATTGATTATGCCTCAGCCGACTCTCTGAGCATGGATCTGAACAAAAAAATGGCCTGGCTTTATGGCAATGCGAGCATTGAATATGAGGATATTAAGCTGAATGCCGCACTTATTTCCATCGATTTCGACAACAATACCATCCATGCCTATGCCACACAGGACACATTGGGAAATCCGATCGGCACTCCTGAATTTAAGCAGGGTGATCTGAGTTTCAAATCGAAAGAAATAGCCTATAATTTCACCACGCGCAAAGGGCTGATTCAAAATGTTATCACAAAAGAAGGCGATGGGTACATCCATGGAAGTGTTATAAAGAAAATAAATGACAGTGTGACTGATGTCGGGCATGGCGAATATACTACCTGCGACCTGGACGAGAACCCGCATTTCTCGCTGAAATTCACCAAAGCTAAAATACTTTCCGGCAATATGATCGTAACCGGTCCAGCATGGATAACGGTGGAGGGAGTGCCATTACCCATTGCTCTTCCCTTTGGACTTTTCCCAAATAAAAGAGGGCGAAGTTCGGGACTTATCATTCCCAAATACGGCGAAATGGCAAACCGGGGGTTTTTTCTTGAAGACGGCGGGTATTATTTCGGACTCAGCGACTATTTTGATCTGAGGCTAACCGGGGATATTTATTCGCGGGGAAGCTGGGCAGTAAAACCAGCCATGAGCTATAAAAAGCGATATAAATATTCGGGTAATTTCAGCCTTAAATACGCAACCACCATTACAGGAACCAAAGGCACTACTGATTATGGCAAGCAAAAAGATTTTTTCGTGAACTGGTCGCACCGGCAGGACCCAAAAGCACGCCCCAATTCGGTTTTTTCGGCCAGCGTAAATGCAGGATCGAGCAGTTTCAATAAATACAATCCATCAACCGTTAACGACTACCTGACTAATACTTTTTCGTCCAGTATATCGTATGATCTGAAAGTAGGCACAATAGGCAACTTTACTGCAAGTGCAATGCACAGCCAGAATACCCGAACCAAAGAAGTTACCCTAACCTTGCCGCAACTGGCATTCGGTATCAACAGGATATATCCCTTTAAACGAAAAAACCAGTCCGGCAAACCGGCATGGTACGAATCCATTAACATTACCTATAAGACGGATATGAAAAATCAGCTGAAGACCGGGGATTCACTGGTTTTCAAGCCTGATGTGTTCAGCCGCTTTTCGAACGGAATGCAACACACTATTCCCATCAGCGGAGCTTTTAAAGTGTTGAAATATTTTTCGTGGAGCAATGGAGTAAACTATACTGAAACATGGAATACAAAAACTATCCGTAAATCATGGATCGGAGACACAACACAGTACGGAGGTCATATCAAAATCGATACTATAGCCGGATTTAAAACTGCGCGCGATTATAGTTTCAACTCCTCATTGAGTACTACAATTTATGGCATGAAACTATTCAGCAAAGGACCTGTTCGTGCCATTCGCCATGTGGTAAGGCCCTCGGTTGGTTTTAGTTACAGGCCTGATTTCGGCACTGATAAACTGGGCTACTGGCGCACCGTGCAAACCGATGCAAGCGGACGAACACAGAGATATTCAATTTTTGAACAATCCTTATACCAGGGTCCTGCTATGCAAAAATCAGGAAATATAAATTTCGGATTGTCAAACAACCTCGAGATGAAGGTACGCTCGCTTAAAGATACCATTACCGGTACCAAAAAGGTGATGCTGATCGACAACTTCTCGATTTCAACATCCTATGATCTTACAAAAGACTCACTGCGATGGTCGGATATTAACCTGTCGGCCCGCACAACACTTTTCAAAAAGGTACAGATCAGCTATTCCAGTTCCTATAGTCCTTATGGTTTGTACAGTCAGCCATTTTATGGCTACACGGTGAGGGATTATTATAATAACCCTTTCTATAATCCTGAACCGGGCCCGAAAATAAACACTTCGCAGTATGCAATGAATAAAAAGCTTTTGCGCTTTTTAAACTCCGGCTGGAACCTGAGCGTAGGTTACGACCTTAAACCCAAAGAGAAAAAAACAACCAAAAAGCCGGTGCCAGGTTCCTCGACGGAACAGGAGATAGAAGATCTGAAAAACAATCCGAATCTCTATATTGACTGGGATAATCCCTGGTCGCTGCATGTGGATTATAACTTCACGCTTCGCAGCACGCCCGTATTAACAACCGGCGAAATAAAGCGCGATATTATCCAGACACTCCGCGTATCGGGCGATGTAAATGTAACTGAAAAATGGAAGTTTTCGGCACAATCGGGGTACGATTTCCAACAAAAAGATTTTGCGTTTACACAAGTTACCATTTACCGGAATCTTCACTGCTGGGAGATGCGTTTTAGCTGGATTCCCTACGGAACTCAGAAAAGCTGGAATTTTCAGATAAATGCCAAATCATCCCTGCTTCAGGATTTAAAATTAACCAGGAAAAAAGATTTCAGGGATAATCTGTAGGGAACATGTTGTATAAATCCCGTAAAACTATTGAAGTGCACTAAATCAAAGCAAGATTGCAGATACAAAATCCATCCTTGTTTTCACATGCTTAAGGCTGAGTTTCTGCCAGGGGAATGGTGAACGAAAATACCGAGCCTTTTCCCTCCTCACTGGTTACTTTAAGCGTTCCTCCATGTTTTTCGGTCATTTCTTTTACCAGGATAAGTCCAAGACCCGCCCCTTGCTCATTCGCGGTTCCTGCATGACTGAAATGGTCCTCATTTTGAAAAATCTTTACAACTGTATCGGGCGGCATTCCAGTTCCTGTATCCGAAACGCTAATCTCAAGCACCTTGTGATCACAAGTATGATGGAATTCACTGTGATCTTCACATGCACTTACAATTTTTGCATCCATACTGACAAGTCCGCCGGGAAATGTAAATTTTATGGCATTATTGGTCAGATTAAGCAATATCGAATGCACCATTTGCCTGTCGGCAGAGACATTGAATACAGAATTTATATTATTTGACAGCCGTATATTTTTACTTTGTGCATTCGAACTTAATAAACTAATTACTGAAGAAACATCTTCGCGCAAATTAAAAATCATCGGATTATACTGTAATCTTCCGGTTTGGAGGCGCGACCAGTTTAAAAGATTCTCGAGTAATGTAAAAGTACTGTAGGATGAATCCCTCACTTTTTGTAAATAATTTTTAATTTCTTCTTTGCTCAGGATATCCAGTTCATCCAGTATCAGGTCGGTAAAACCAAGCATTCCCTGAAAAGGACTACGTAAATCGTGGGCTACTATACTGAAAAATTTATCTTTACTTTGGCTTAGTTCCTTGAGCTCAGCATTGTATTTCCGTAGCCTGGCTTCTGAATCTTTCTGAACCGTAATATCTCTGGCGATATGAAGGCTGCCTAGCAGATTATTGTCCGAATCAAATATTGGCGTTGTCGAAATATCAAGATAAAGTCCAAATTTAGGTTCAAATATTTCAATAGAATGTGGTTTCCTGTCCTTTATCATACTCAGATGCGGGCAATTTGAAATAGCGCATCCCTTATCATGCATAAGGTTGTAGCAGCTGTGCCCTGTTAAGCTCTTTTCTCCAACATTTATTTTTTGTCGCATGGCTATGTTGGCCTTTACAATAATATTGTTGAGGTCAATCAATGCTACCATATCAGGCATCGAATCAAAAATAAGTTCCCACACTCCGCTATCCGGAATAGCTAGCTGTGAAAAAAAGTCGATATTCCGTTCGCTACTAAAGAAAGGTTTCGCGCTTTCTGCTTGATCAAGCATATGTAACTTTTTGTTAAATTATTAATCAGCAGTCGAAAAGGATGATCGCAAATAAACGAAAAATCCTGAAAATAATTGCATAGACTCGACTAATTAACTGTTTTTCCGGGATTATGTTCAATAGACTGTGGATATGTTTAAATAAATCAGAAAGAATTCAATGTATTAATTTGACAAATCGCCTTAATGTGGAAAAAATAAAGCATGAAGTAACAATACACTTTGGCGCTTCTTAAACAGACACTCTTGTGATTTCCGATTGAGTACTGATACCTGAAAGTGAAATCAATAAAAAATTAAGATAAAAGATTGTGATCGTATTGAAAATAAATAACAGAAGCAATTCTTAGGGTTTATACGGGCTGTTTCCATATAAACCTGTATGGCCTCCCGGGTTATTCCGGGAGGCCATACAGGTTTGTTTCACTATCAGGAAAATGAATCTCAAAAACAGGTTCGGACTATCTGTTCAGCGGAATGGTGAAAATAAAGGTTGTGCCTTGTCCTGCGATGCTCTCGGCCCAGATGCGCCCTCCGTTTTTCTCAACCATTTCGTGGCAAAGCACCAATCCCAGGCCTGTACCCGGCTCATTAGCCGTTCCTGGCTGGGAGTACTGCCCGTTAAGCTCGAAAAGCCTTGGTAGGATTTCATCAGGTATACCGATCCCGTTATCGGAAATGCTTACTTCGAGCCATAAACGATCTTCTGATCCGGCAGTGCTTTTAGCTTCTGCATAATTCTGCTGTACACGTCCACGAATAACGACCCTGCCTTTCAAATTTGAGAATTTGATGGAATTGGTAACCAGGTTCTGTATAACTGAGTGTATCATGTTGCGGTCAGCTTCAACCATAATTCCCTGATCTACCTCGTTAATAAGCAGAATTTCCTTTTGGGTAGCATTATTGTCGAGTACTGAGATTACAGAGCTGATTTCGTCGTGGATATCAAAAACCGAAGGCGTAAATGGCATTTTACCGCTTTGTATTCTCGACCATTCAAGTAAATTTTCGAGCAGCGTATAGGTGTGATACGAGGCATTCCTAACATTGGCAAGGTATTCTTTTACCTGGGCATTGCTTAATTCGTCCAGGTCTTCATAAAGCAGATCTATAAAGCCTAGTAATCCCTGGAAAGGATTTTTTAAATCATGTGCAAATATGCCGAAAAACTTATCCTTACTCGAATTGGATTCTTTCAGTTCTGTATTCTGACGCTTCAATTCATCTTTCTCCTTTTTTGATTCAGTGAGATCACGGCTGTTGGCAATAACTACATTACGACCATAATACTTTCCGGCATTGAAAAACATTTCGGCCGGGAATATATCTCCATTCTTATGCCTGCCCCACCATTCAAATTTCTGGTTTTCACCATTTAAAACCTTTTCGAGCATCTGCTGCTCCAGTTCCATACTATTTTTCTCTTCAGCCGATAAAAGCGAAAGAGTTTGACCGATTAATGCTTCCCGCTCATAACCATAGGACCGCATTGTTCCTTTGTTAACCTCCATTAAAATGCCGGCAGTCGAAAGAATATAAACTGGATCCGGAATGCAGTCTATCAATTCCCTTATGGAGGCTTCGGGCACAACCAAGGGTTGCGGATCCGCTTTAGCTTCGCTCCCGATAACTTTCACAATGGTTTCTATGTAAAGTCTGTCAATTTCGGAAAGGGTATAATGAACTGTGAAAACTGCAGTCAGAATTCCTTCCACTGCATTGTTTTTGGAAACTGTAAAACCTAAAATTGCCTTTACCCCGGAATCTTCGTTATAGGATGGTTCCGACGCGAGGAAGCTCCCCAGCAGAGGTTTTCTTAACAAAGTAAGGGTTATGTTCTGATCGCTCAGGTAATCAAAAAGTTGTTTACTGCAGAGTTGCGGCTTTATGTCTTTGTTAAACGGTGAATCCCACGCGTGTACATGCTTCAGTTCGGCGTTTTCGATCCGGCTATAGCTGCAGGTGGTTGCCCCGAGTGTTTCTCCAATTTGGGACACCAGTTTGCGTGTCCGGATCACCGGGTCTACGCTATTGTCAATGATTGTTTCGTATACACGTGAAAGCCTGACCTCTTTTTTTTGCATCAGTTCAATCCCGGGCACCGCTGCTGGCACTTCGCGGAAAGTAACTAAAATATAATTTTCTGAGGTATCATCATTCGAAAATGATGCACAGCTTACGTTTGCGTAAAATGTTTCGGTTAAGCCCTTTTTAACTAAAAATTTACCGGAATTGCGCCTATCGACTTCATATACAGAATTTAACAAAAGGTAGTATGCTTCATCAATATGCTTGTAGGCTATGAATGATTGAAAACTGCTTCCTATAATCCTGGATTTATCTCTTAATCCGAAGAACGGAATAACCTGCCCGGAATATGTAATAATACATCCTGTATGATCGCAAACAAAGGCTGCGTCACTGAGAACGTTTACCAGTTGAAAAACCGAAATCCCTGACGCAGATGATAAATTGTTGTTTGTGTAAATGTCGTCCATCCTTAGAGCAAAAGTAGTAACCTAGTTATATCCCCGTTTGGGGATTGAGTAGGTGACTAACAGACAATAACCTTGCCAAGGTTAAATTAAATTAGGCTTCAAAATCTATATCGCTATTTTACAGCTATTTAAATGTGAATAATATTCCCTATCCTTATCCTTCTGATACAGTAGCCGCCCGTCCTGATAAGTCCAATTTGGGACAACTTTGTTCCAAATCCAACACTTTTTTTCGGCTATTCTATAAATCGTTTCTTTTTACCCGCGACAGAACACAGTTTTAACAGGCACATTGCAATGTATCTTTTTGATAAAAAACATTTTCCGAACCAGGGAATTGCAGCTCCACCCGTCAAATAATGATTTTTAAAGAGTCATTGAATGCTTCCCACACCTAAAAAGCATGTTGTAAATGTAATCTTTGTTTAGATAATAAAATCGTTGCAGCGAAAAAATATCATATTCAACTTCTCGGGATGAAATTTGGTGATCTCAGGGGTTTACTTGCCTTTGTATTCAATAATTATCAAAAAACGCCAATTTGAACTGGATAAGTCGGTTGAAAATCCTACAGGTCTTTTAAGTTCATTTTTTCTGCCTTCATGAATCTCCATTCCCTGGAACATAAGCCGGGATAAGAAATGAAAAAACCGAGCCTTTCGAAAGTGTGCTTTCCGCCCAGATTCTCCCCTGGTGCTTTTCAACCATTTCACAAGCCAGCATTAGTCCCAGTCCGGTGCCTTCCTCCTTTTCGGTTCCGAGCACGGAAGTGGATTTAATACCCGTAAATAATTTCGAAACAGTCTCAGCATCCATACCAATTCCTGTGTCAGAAACTGAAACCGTTATAAAATCTTTGCCCGATTCCGGACTAAGAACATGATCGCCGGTATAAATATTTATTAACCCGCCAACAGGAGTAAATTTTATTGCATTCATTACCAGGTTATTCAGGATGGTGTTAAGCATATTCTTATCCGCATAGGCAAGGATACCGGGCTTAACCCTGTTATTTATTTCAATTCTTTTTCGATATGCAAGGCTAAAAAGCACATCAATCACTTCCTCTACAACGCTGATCAAAGTCAAAGCTGCAGGGTCAAATGGCATGTGGCCGGTTTGCATTCTCGACCATGCCAGCAGGTTGTTAAGCAGGTTGAATGAATGTTTAGCCGAATTATAAATGATCCTTAAAGAGTCTCTGATTTCATCTTTCGACATCTCGTTCAGATCCTCGATCAACATTTCCGAAAATCCGATTAAGCTGCTGGAAGAATTCCGAAGATCATGGGCTATAATGCTGAAAAACTTATCTTTGGTCTTATTGAGTTCGAGCAGATCTTTGTTATATTTTTCGAAATTCAGCCTGGTTTCCCGACGTTCGGTTACATCACTGAAAACACATTGAACTCCTGCCAATTCTCCTTTTTGCCGTATCAAACTGGCTCTTATCTCATAAGTAACAGCCTGCTTATTGACTCCTATAGCCTTGATTTCGAAAGGAGTGTCCAATGATCCGTCTAATACTTTATCTCTGAACGAATAAGCAGAAGCCAGGTTCTCTTCACTGACGAATTCGTATACATTATGTGTTAAGAATTTTTCAAGGTCAGTTTCAAGAAAATTCAGCAATGTGCGGTTGGCATTGGTAATATTACCTTTGAGATCCATCGTGATTATGAAGTCATTAGCATTATCGAAAAGTTCGCGAAATTTCATCTCGCTGCCACGAAGTTCTTCTTCAATTTTTTTATACCCCGAAATGTCATGTATGGTTCCAATGATGAATCTTTTACCCGATGATTTTTCGATATATAATTGCTTGTATGTAACAATGGTGTGCAATTTCCCATCCGACCAGGTAATTTGCTCCTCATTGCTGCTGCTTCCGGTTTTGAATACGAATTCGTCATATTTCCGGAAAATATCAGCCTGCTCTTTCGTGTATAGATCATAATCCGTTTTACCGATCAAGGCTTTGCGCGATTGGCCCATCATTTCAACTGCTGCATCATTCAGCATAACCCATTTGTGCTCTTCGTCCTTTACAAAAAAAGGAGATTTTATGGTGTTAATAACCAGGTTCAGAAAATCGGCCCGCTCCCTGCTTTCAATTTCAGATTTCATCTGTTGAGTGAGATCACTCACGTATCCGATGACAGTATCAACCTTATTATTCTGGTTGAAAACCGGCACAAAGCTATAGCTCAGGTATTTTCCGCGGTTTTTATTGCTTGTTTTAAATGTCACATTCCCGCTCACTATTTCTTTCGCCTCAATGCATTTAGTGAGTTGCTCCGTAATTTTGAAGCGTTTCATCGCTTCAATATCGAAAAAATTCATTCCGGGAATTGGGATATCGGGGGATAATTCCATGATTTCTTTCATGGCATCATTTACTTCCAGTAACTGCCCGCTGGCGCTGATCAGCGAAATGCCGGCAGGCAGGTTCATCACCAGCCTGTAATACTTTTGCTCACTGCGGTGAAGAGCTCTTTCGATATGAGCCTGGGAATTCATATCCCGTGTAATATTTACAATATGTTTTCCTGTGCCATGAATATCAGAGATTAAATAACTGGTACTTTCAACAGGTATAACTGATCCGTTTTTGTGAACCATCCTATATTTCACATTCAAATGGTCCTCTCCTTTTCCAATCTTTTCCAGAGCGTTTTTTACTATATGCAGATCATCGGGATATACAATATTCAGCGAATTTATCTCCTTAAGTTCATCACAGGAATATCCGAACAAGAATTCAGTGGAAGGCGAAATGTATAATGCATTGCCATCAATGCCATGAATAGAGATAGATGTATGCAGCTTGTCAGATATCGCATGTGCTGAACGATCTTTGGAATATGCAGGCTGAATTGCTGTGCCATTCATATTGATTTCCAATACCAGGCAAATCACCTTTTTATCCGGTTGATCTGCTGATTCAGTTTTTATAAATACAGTTTCCAGAAAAACCGGCGATAAATTATTCCCAAACATCACATTACCACGAAAAGTGCTGATGCCTTCGGTTTCTGCTTTCCTGATAGCCTCAATAAATTGATTGTTAAGTGCATGTTCAGCTAGCCGGCCAGCAAATAAATTACTTTTACTGATTTTAACAAGATTAACAAATGTTTCGCTGCAATCGAGAATCCGGGCATCGTAACTAAAATACAAATGCGGTTTCACGATGCCGGATATCCTTTGTGCCGGGATAAAACCGGTTTTCTTTCCCGCCTTTAAGTCTTTCCTCATGATACCCATTTATCCCGTTTTTAAAGAATAAGTAAGATGCATACTAGAAAATACCCGATATTCCTTATTCTATACCTGACTGCTCGGAAGCAGAAACCAAAGATTACGGCCTGGTAAATGTATCCAGATCCTCAGGCATAGGAATCAATAAGGTGATATAATAAAAACATCATCGTAAAGTTACAAAAAAATTGAAAAAATCAACATATGATATCATTTTTAATAAATAAAAATTGAAAAAAGTCATACTTTTGGGCAAACTCAAAAATTACTGATATTATGAAAACAGTTATCTTTACTGAGAAAGCCCCAAAGGCAATCGGCCCTTACAGTCAGGCCATCGAAATAAACGGAATGCTTTATGTTTCCGGTCAGATTCCTATCGATCCGGCCACCTCTAAAATTATTGAAGGAGGAATCAGGGAACAAACCGAACAGGTGATGAAAAACATAGGCGCCATTCTGGCAGAAGCCGGATATGCGTATGCTGATGTTATAAAATCAACCTGCCTGTTGAGCGATATTGATAATTTTGCTGCCATGAATGAAGTGTATGGCAAATACTATCCCGAAAACAGCCCGGCCCGCGCCGCCTACGCCGTTGTAAAACTTCCTCTGGGAGCCTTGATCGAAATTGAAACAATCGCTGCAAGGTAAAAAAAACAGGTACGATTTAAGAATGACGAGGTACGATTGGTCTGATAACCGACTATTTTACAATCAATATGCTGAATTTATTAATCGTACTTCGTAAATCATCCCTCGTAAATCGTACTTCGTAAATCATAAATCCCAAATCATCCCTCGTAAATCCTTATTCAACCTCATGAAAAACAAGATTTTAATTTTATTACTGGCCCTTTCCTTTTCAACCAAATTATTACTGGCCGGCGAAGGAATGTGGCTTCCGGTGCTCCTGTCGCAGTTGAATGAAAAAGAAATGCGTGATATGGGCATGAAGATTACAGCCGAAGATATTTATTCGATAAACCACTCGAGTTTAAAGGATGCTATTGTTCTCTTTGGCGGAGGTTGCACCGGAGAACTGGTTTCGGACCAGGGACTGCTGCTTACTAATCATCATTGCGGTTTGGGGAATATTCAGCGCCACAGCACACTCGAACACGATTATCTTACCAACGGTTTCTGGGCACAAAGTCTGAGCGAGGAATTACCCAATGCCGGGCTGAGTGTTACTTTCCTGGTACGAATGGAAGATGTTTCCTCCAGAACATTGAAAGGCGTAACCAGCACCATGAGTCAGAAAGTCCGCGATTCCATTATAATGGCAAATAACAAATTACTGGTTAAAGAAGCTATAAAAGGCACGAATTACAAAGCACTGGTCAAGCCTTTTTATGGAGGAAACCAGTTTTACCTTTTTGTTACAGAAACCTTCACAGATGTGCGGCTTGTTGGCGCTCCGCCTTCGAATATCGGCAACTTCGGCGGTGATACCGATAACTGGATGTGGCCCAGGCATACAGGCGATTTCTCCATGTTCCGCATCTATGCGGGTAAAGACAATAATCCTGCCGAATACTCGAAAGAAAATATTCCATACCAGCCTGCCAAACACCTTACTATTTCACTTAAAGGCATCAGGGAAGGTGATTTTACTTTTGTTTACGGATTCCCGGGTACAACCCAGGAGTATTTACCTTCGTATGCGCTGGAATCGACTGTATTACAGCGTAATCCTATTGCAATTGATTTGCGGCAGCAGCGCATAGATATTATTGACAAAGCGATGGAAAATGACAGACTTACCCGCATTCAATACACAGCCAAATTAAAAGGCATTTCAAATTCCTGGAAAAAAATGATAGGCGAAAGCCGTGGTATAAAACGACTGGATGGAATCGTTAAAAAGCAGAATTTTGAAACGGATTTTGAAAAATGGGTAGTATCAGATCCCCGAATCAAAGCAAAATACGGCGAACTGATTCCGGCATTCAACAAAGCTTACGGTGATTTTATACCAGTAAACAACGCATACACATACCTTACCGAAGGATTATTGGGAATTGAACTGATGCGTTTTACATTCGGGTTTAACAACCTGATGAAACAAAGTCAGGACAAAACAAAAACCGAAGCTGATATACAGGCAACCATAGGACAGTTGAAAAATATAGCAGCAGCTTTTTTCAAAAATTATAATACCAAAGTCGACATGCAGCTTTTCGATGCCATGATGAAAACCTATACCACCTCCTGTGAAATGAGTCTGCAGGTGCCGGTTGTAAAAGAAACTGCACTGAAATACAAAGGAAACTGTGAAGCCTGGTCAAATGACCTTTTCAAAAAGACAATATTTTCCGATTCTGTTAAACTAAGTGTTTTCCTGAATGGATACGAACGAAAGGATGCCCGAAAAATCGAGAAAGATCCCGCGTATATTCTGGCAGCCGGAATATATTCGTATTTGCAAAATAATTTTGCCCCGGCAGTTAACTCGTTTGTTGCCACCAACGACAGCCTGCAACGCCTGTACATGGCAGCACAGATGGAAATGCAACCCGGAAAACGGTTTTACCCGGATGCAAATTCAACCCTTCGTATTTCGTATGGTAATGTAAAAGGATATATGCCTGCCGATGCTGTAAAATACAACTGGTTCACCACACTGGATGGCATTATGCAGAAAGAAAATCCTGATATTTACGATTATGTTGTTGAACCCAGGCTGAAGGAATTATATAACCTCCGCGATTACGGCAGGTATGCTGATGCCGACAAAACCATGCATGTTGGATTTATTGCAAGCAATCACACCACAGGCGGAAACAGCGGCAGCCCGGTTCTGAATGCTGAAGGGCAACTGATAGGTATCAATTTCGACCGTTGCTGGGAAGGCACCATGAGCGACCTGATGTATGATCCGGATCAGTGCCGCAATATATCACTCGATATACGCTATTGCCTGTTTATTATCGATAAAATGGCCGGTGCAAAGCGACTTGTTGATGAGATGACGATTGTGGAATAGAGACGCGATGCATCGCGTCTCTATTGCAATGGTTTGAAGAGTTTGAAATGTTTGAAGAGTTTGAATGGTCTGAAATGTTTGAAGAGTTTCAGGGTTTCATGTTTCAGTGTTTCAAAGGTCAATATCTATGGCATCCGAATGATCATTAAATGACAATTGTTTGACTATTGAATGACAACTGTATGACTACCGTATAACCAATGAATAACCATTTTCTTTTTTTCAATTTTCCAGCAACTAATCTGCAGCAATATCCTTCAACGCTCCTTCCAGATCCGGAAAAGTGAATTTGAAACCTTCGTCGATTAAATGTTTGGGTGGCGCAAACTGTCCTCCTGTAACGGCAATGGATCCTTCACCAAACAAAAGTTTCAGGGCAAATGCGGGAACGGTGAAAAACGCCGGCCGTTTCAACACCTTAGCCAGCACTTTTGTAAAGGCAGCATTGTCAGTAACCTCAGGAACTGTAAAATTAAATTCACCCGACAATTGTTCATTCTCAATAATGAACTGAACCGCTTTTACCAGATCGGTGATATGGATCCAGGAGAAGCCTTGTTTGCCTGAGGCTATTTTACCTCCAAGTCCCAACCTGAATATAGGGAGCATCCGCGCCAAAGCCCCGCCACCTTTGCCCAGCACAATTCCTAACCTGATGATTGCCAAACGGGTAAAAGGAACCGCATTTTTTGCTTCGCGTTCCCAGGCAGTGCAGATTTCCCCCAGGTAGTCTTCGGAAGTAATAAATTGATCTTCAGTTTGTTCCCCTAGCTGCGAATAAATCCCTACAGCAGAAGCCGAAATAAGTAATCCTGGTTTGACTTCCAGCAATTGTATTGCCTGCACAACCCGGTTCGTGGTAATAATACGGCTGTCGTACAATTGCTTTTTATATGCATCATTCCATCGGCCTATGATGGGTGCTCCGGCAAGATTGATAATAACATCAGTGCCGGCAATAAGCAATGCAAGCTGTTCAGCTGTGGTTCCGTCATTTATACGGGGAATACGTCGCACTTCGTTGCCGTTTGACTCAAAAAAAGCAGTCAGTCGCTTGCCGATAAAACCACCGGCGCCCGTTATCGCAATAATCATAATAATAATAGTTTAACAGGTAAACAATAGGATTTTACAAATGTTATTTATCAATCGGTAAATATACTATGATTTCGCGGGACTTCATTGTTATTCAATTAACAAAGGAGTGCTTATGTTTACATAATATTTATACCTTTGCACCGCGATAAATGATCCCGGACTTGTCCGGATAATAAGCTGACCAACTTATATTGAACTATGGATCAGAATAAAAATAAACTTTTCGGCACATTTCCACCAATAACCACCGCCGAGTGGGAAGCGCGTATCCTGGAGGACCTCAAAGGTGCGGATTACCAGAAGAAACTTGTATGGAAAACATCAGATGGTTTCGATGTGAAACCATATTACAGGGACGAAGACACGGCAGGCATAAGTACAATTAATTCCCTGCCCGGGGAATACCCGTTTGTTCGTGGCAATCAAACCACATCGAATAACTGGGAAATCCGGCAGGATATTGAATCCGACGACGAATCGGAAGCAAACCTTCTGGCTATTGATGCTATAAAACGTGGAGCCACGGGTATCGGTTTAGTTGCTGAAGATCTCGAAACAGAAGAAGATGTTGAGAACCTTCTGAAAAATATTAATCCGGCCGAAATCTCAATACATTATGGCGCTGCTCCTTCGTATCCGGCATTGATCCGGATTGTTGGATCACATGCCCGATCACATAATCAGCCGGTTGACAAACTGAAAGGATCTTTTGATTTTGATCCGATCAGCTACCTGTTGTTGAACGGTGATTTCTGGAAATCGGAAAAGAGCGATATGGCACAGGTTGCTACCATGGTAAAACTTGGTAAAGAGCTTTTGCCCGCCATGAAAGTGATCAATGTAAATGCTCATTATTTTAACAGCGCCGGGGCTACCGCGGTTCAGTCGCTGGGGTTCAGCCTGGCTTCGGGAAATGATTACCTGGCTTTGGCTACTGCTGCAGGCGTTTCGGTTGATGATGCGGCTCAGCGTATGATGTTCACTTTCGGAGTCGGATCCAATTATTTTATGGAAATAGCCCGCCTGAGGGCAGCGCGTTTACTCTGGGCAAAAATTGTTGAACAATATAAACCATCAAGTGAATCGTCCATGCAAATGCACATTCACAGCAATACCTCCGCCTGGAACAAAACTTTATACGATCCTTATGTAAACCTCCTGCGCAGCACTACCGAAGCTATGTCGGCTATTATCGGAGGCACTCAATCACTCAGTATCCTGCCTTTTGATACTTTCTATAAAGATGCTGACGAGTTTTCGAACCGCCTGGCCCGAAACCAGCAGATCATTTTAAAAGAAGAAGTATACCTTGATAAAGTTATTGATCCTGCAGCCGGATCCTATTATATTGAAAACCTGACACAACTCATTGCCGATGCGGCATGGAAAGTATTTCTGCAGGTTGAGGAAAAAGGGGGAATGGTTGAAGCTGTAAAAGCAGGATTTGTGCAGGACATGATTGAAAAATCAGCCGGGCAACGACTCGACGATATAGCAAACCGGCGCATCATTCAATTGGGCACCAACCAACACCCGAACCCGATTGAGCAAATGCTCGGACAGATAAATTTCGCGGAAGATGACGAAATGCCGGAGGAAGAAATTTATGCGGATGAAGAGATGGAAATTGATGAGGAGGAAGACGATGCACCAACAACCTACAAAAAACTAGTTCTTTTTGGCGGCTCCGATGCTTTTGATCAATTGAGACTGGCAACCGAGCAGTATGTAGCCGAAGGTAATAAGAAGCCGGCTGTTTTCCTTTTAAATATTGGAAACCTGGCCATGCGCAAGGCGAGGGCCATGTTTGCAACCAATTTCTTTGGCTGTGCCGGGTACGAAATTCTTGATAATTCAGGATTCGAAACCATTGCCGAAGGCGTAAAAGCAGCCCTGGCATCAAAAGCTGAGATAATTGTAATCTGCAGTTCGGATGAAGAATATGCGACAATCGGACCCGAAATTGCTAAAAAACTCAAATCTGCCAACAAGGAGTTGAACCTTGTAATTGCGGGTTACCCGAAAGAAATTATTGATATCCTGAAACAAGCCGGGGTTGATGAATTTATTCATGTTCGCAGCAACCTGCTTCAGACTTTGGAATCGTTCCAGGAAAAACTTGGCATTTTCTAGCAAATCCGATTACGAAAAACTCACTTAGAATTCACAAAATCACACATCATACGATGCGACCCGATTTTAAAAATATAGATATAAAAGGCGACCGTCCCAAGACATCCGCCAGTCAGCTCCCGGCACAAACCGAGTGGATGACCAATGAACAGATAGCCGTAAAACCCGTTTACACCCGTGCCGACCTGGCCGGGATGGAACACCTGGAGTATGCAGCAGGATTGCCTCCTTTCCTACGTGGACCATACAGCACCATGTATGTGATGAAACCCTGGACCATACGTCAGTATGCCGGGTTTTCGACAGCCGAAGAATCAAATGCATTTTATCGCCGCAACCTCGCAGCAGGCCAGATGGGGCTTTCGGTAGCCTTCGATTTGGCCACACACCGTGGTTACGACAGCGATCACGAACGTGTGGAAGGCGATGTAGGTAAAGCCGGTGTTGCCATCGACTCTATCCTCGACATGAAGATTCTGTTCGACCAGATTCCCCTGGACAAAATGTCGGTTTCGATGACCATGAACGGCGCTGTGCTTCCTGTGCTTGCATTTTATATAGTAGCTGCCGAAGAACAGGGCGTTCCCATGGAAAAACTCAGCGGGACGATTCAGAATGATATCCTGAAAGAGTTTATGGTCCGCAACACTTATATATATCCCCCCGCTCCAAGCATGCAGATTATTGCTGATATTTTTGAGTTCACTTCAAAAAACATGAAGAAGTTTAATTCTATCAGCATCAGCGGATACCATATACAGGAAGCCGGTGGAACTGCCGATATCGAACTGGCTTATACGCTTGCTGATGGTTTGGAATACATACGTAAAGGCATTGAAGCAGGTATTGATATTGACGCATTCGCACCCAGGCTTTCTTTTTTCTGGGGTGTAGGAATGAACCATTTTATGGAAATTGCCAAGATGCGCGCCGGGCGTATGCTTTGGGCTAAAATTGTACAGCAGTTCAACCCGAAGGATCCGAAATCCCTGGCTTTACGCACCCACTCGCAAACATCAGGCTGGAGCCTTACCGAACAGGATCCTTACAATAACGTTACCCGGACCTGTGTCGAAGCACTTGCAGCGGTCCTCGGCCACACCCAGTCACTGCACACCAACGCACTGGATGAAGCCATTGCATTGCCTACCGATTTCTCGGCCCGTATCGCCCGAAATACACAGATTTACCTGCAGGAAGAAACCAATATCTGCAAAGCCGTTGACCCATGGGCCGGATCGTACTACGTTGAAACACTGACCCACCAGATCGCGCAAAGCGCATGGAAACTGATTGAGGAAGTGGAAGAACTTGGCGGAATGTCGAAAGCCATCGAGACCGGTATCCCGAAAATGCGTATCGAAGAGGCTTCGGCCCGTCGCCAGGCTAAAATCGATGCCGGCAAGGACACTATTGTCGGTATCAATAAATATCGCCTCGAAAAGGAAGATCCGATTGACATCCTCGAAGTGGATAACAGTGCAGTGCGCCTTTCGCAGATTGAAAGACTAAAAAAACTGCGTGCTGAGCGAAATAGCGAGGAAGTTCAGAAAGCACTTGAAGCTCTTACCCGATGTGCCGAAACAGGCGAAGGCAACCTGCTGGCACTGGCGATTGACGCAGCCCGCAAACGTGCTTCTTTAGGAGAGATTTCCAGTTCATTAGAAAAAATATATGGAAGGTACAAAGCCGTGATCAGATCAATATCAGGAGTTTACTCCTCCGAAAGCCAGGGCGACGAGCAGTTTATGAAAGCCTGCAACATGGCCGACGAATTTGCTGCACTCGATGGCCGCCGCCCGCGGATTATGATTGCCAAGATGGGCCAGGACGGCCACGACCGGGGAGCAAAAGTTGTTGCCACAGGATATGCCGATATTGGTTTCGATGTAGATATGGGACCATTGTTCCAGACACCATCAGAAGCTGCCCGCCAGGCAGTGGAAAACGACGTACACGTGCTTGGAGTGTCAAGTCTTGCTGCGGGACACAAAACACTTGTGCCCCAGGTTATTGCGGAACTGAAAAAACTCGGACGCGAAGATATCATGGTTATTGTTGGCGGTGTAATTCCTTCGCAAGATTATGATTTCCTTTATAAAGCAGGTGCTGTGGCCATCTTCGGACCCGGAACAAAAATTCCGGCTGCTGCTATACAGATGTTAGAGATATTGATTAGCAGCCGAAAATAATGTTAACTCCGTTTTATTAAGAATTAAAAACCCTTTCCATTCAGAATAGAAAGGGTTTTCAATTTTGGATGAATCTGATTTATTTTTATACCCTTAGAAATTCTTTAGACCTTTTTCAAGGTCAACTGAAAAAATGTTTATGCCCTACGGGCAAAAAAAATATATTCTTGCTTTTCTATTGGTATGGATGCCCTACGGGCAAATAAATTGTCTGATTTTGTTTTTCAACAGGCCTATTTATGCGACAATTCCTTAATTTTTACCTGGGGAGCCAGGACAGGATTAACTTTTTCAGACACCACAGCCTTTTTCAGATTAAAAGTCCCTGTAAGCCTTATATCAGCCGATGAGGCACCGATTAATGCCTGGTAATTGCCAGCATCTGCTATCCAGGCGGAAGCATCAGTATGGAATGAAGAAAGATCTCTTGCATTCAGGTCCAGGGTGATGGTTTGTGACTCTCCGGGTTGCAATAATTTTGTCTTAGCAAATCCTTTAAGTTCGCTTTTGGGTTTATCCACATTTCCGGAAGGAGCACTAATATAGAGTTGAACAACCTCCCGACCGGCTGTTGTTCCTGTGTTTTTTACCGTAAATGAAACAGCTTGTTTCCCTTTGAAAACAGGAGAAGCAATTTTTAATCCGCTATATCCGAATGTGGTGTAACTCAATCCATAGCCAAACTCATAGGCTGGTTTCACACCAAATGTTTCAAAGTAACGATAGCCGACATAAATTCCTTCTTCATAAATTATTTCGGAAGGAGTCGGGAATATGAACCCGGCGATCCAGCCTAAATCAAGACCCGGAGGAGTGAGTGGAGCTTTTGCATTTGGCTTGCCGGGGAAATTATTTGCCGAAGGAACATCTTCATATTTTGCCGGGAATGTGGAAGTGAGTTTGCCCGAAGGATTCACTTTACCGGTAAGGACATCAGCAATGGAATTCCCTGTTTCCTGTCCACCCTGCCATGCTAGCACGATAGCATCGGGCATATCGCGCCACGAAGCCGTTTCGACGATTCCTCCTACATTCAGAATTACAGTCACCTTTTTCCCGAGTGCATGGTACGCTTTGGTTACTCTTTCAATCATATCCATTTCAACCGGCAGGAGTCGGAAGTCGCCCTCGACATTTTTCCGGTCCTGACCTTCGCCGGCATTACGCCCTATGGTAATGATCGCGCCATCGCTTTCATCTGCCAGCAGACTGGCCGAAAGCATTTCAACACCCATTTCAGGTACCGGTTGAACCGGATGCAACAATGCCTCGATAGGATCAGCAGGTTTTTCCTGTTTTTCCTGTCCGGCTTTAATGAAACTTTCATATTGCTGCTTAAGTATTTTTTGTACTTCGATTCCGGCATTGGCCAGCCCCTGGCTGATTGAAACCGTATAGGCTTCATTTACATCACCGCTACCCGTTCCTCCGGAGAAAGTTTCATAAGCTGCATTTCCGAAAACGGTTATTTTTTTAGCTTTTGAATTCAGCGGCAATGCACTATTCGTGTTTTTCAGCAAGATAATACCTTCAGCAGCAGCTGTTCGGGTTAGCAGAGCATGAGCATCAAGTTCAGGTTTATCGGAATAGGGATATGCCTTAAAACGAGGCGAGTTCAGCATAACAGTGAGTATCCGTTCCACATTTTTATCAAGGATTTTAACATTGAGTTTCCCCGATTTTACTGCAGTAATTATTTCTTCAATCTGTTTGGGTCGGCCTGGCATTATCATGTCGTTTCCGGCTTTCATCTGAGCAACAGCTTCCAGCCCACCATACCAGTCAGTCATAACAAATCCTTTAAAGCCCCATTCGTTGCGCAGAATTATGGTTATCAGATCATAGTTTTCGGAAGTATACACTCCGTTCACGAGGTTATACGATGACATGACCGTCCATGGCTGAGACTGTTCCACGGCAATGCGGAATCCCTCAAGATATATTTCACGAAGTGCCCGTTGGCTGACGATCGTATTCAGGGAATTACGGTTGTTTTCGGAATTGTTGGCTGTAAAGTGTTTCAGCGAAGTGCCCACACCCTGCGACTGAACACCTTTTATCATAGCAGCAGCGATATTCCCTGTAAGTACCGGATCTTCGGAATAATACTCGAAGTTGCGCCCACAAAGCGGGTTCCTGTGTATATTGATAGCCGGAGCCAACAGTACATCAGTACCGTACTCAAGAACTTCATTCCCCATGGCTGAACCAACCTGACGGACCAGTTCCGTATCCCAGGTGGAAGCCAGCAGCACAGCAACCGGGAATGCGGTACAATAGTACGTTCTGGAATTGCCTGGCCTTTGTGGCAATATACGCATACCTGCAGGTCCGTCGGATAATACCATAGGGCTTATACCCAAACGCGGAATGGAATAGGAAGTTCCGGCGGCACCGGGTACCAGTTCAGCAGGTGGTACGAATGAGCCGGGTTCAATTTTCCCTATTTGCGACAGATCAGGAAACTCAGGGCCGGTTCCTACTACCAGTCTGGCTTTTTCTTCGAGCGACATAGCAGCAACCACGGCTTTAACTGAAGATTTGCCTTGTTCAGGAGACTGTGCCTCCACATTAGCGGAAACTAATCCTGCCACTACTGATGCTATTATCATGACCTTTGACTTTTGTAATACATTTTTCATCGTCTGAAATTGTATTTATAAAATTTTTATTGAAAACTGTCTCACCCATTCTTTAAAAAACATGAAGAGAGAATCAGTGCATTTTCGATTTCTAAAATTATTAAAATTAACCGATACGAATCAATTAAATGTTAATTTTATTAAGATTTTATTTTGTGCTTTTTAAACGATTTCCAGTAAGTAAACATACATATTGTCCGCTATCTTCCTGTTAAATCGGACCGAAAGAATGTGCTGCAATCTTTCAATATATATTACCTGTATTCATCATGATAATAGCCGGATTTGGTTATTGAAGAAGAATAAATTGTTTGTATATCAACACCAGTGGCAAAAAAATAAATTTCTTTGCACATCTTGATCAAGTTTTATACATTTGAATCCGTTATCAGGCATCTGAAAAAGTATAATTTGTTCTATATGAAATTTACGTATAAATTTTTCCTACAGGTATTGATTCCCGTTGCACTTTTTATTTTCACACCAAAAGCTTATACCCAAACAGTTTCTGATGACTCGTGCAGCAAACTCAGGTTTCATACAGCAATTGAGAGGGAGGGCTTTCTGTCGCTTTGCAGGGGTGTAAAGCCCGATTATCTGGCCATGGCCGTTGCCGTTAACCCTGAGAAAGGCATGGATGAACTTCAAAAGATAAAAGAAACAATCCGAAAAGAGACATCCTTATTAAGAACCTCAATGGCCGGCATAAAAAAACCTGCCAAAAAGTTAAAATTTGTTTTCGACCATATTCAGAGTACTTTTTTGAAGCAATATGACCTGGATGCTGATTTTTCGGATATGTTCGAAACGGGAAAGCATAATTGCCTGACAGCGACAATATTATACGCACTTGTTTTTGATGATCTGGCAATTAAACATAGTATCAAGTTTATGCCGGGCCACGTTTACCTGATAGCATATGCAGATGAAATTCCGTACATAATTGAAACAACCGATCCCATTGGCGGATTTGTTGAATTGAATAAAACCATGCAGAGTAATGCCATTCAAAGCCTCAGGCTTATGAAGTTTATGACTTCCGACAACGGGAAGAACAAGTCAACCGGCGACCTTTTCGATAGGTACTATATAAAACTTAACAATACCGAAATGAAAGGGCTGGTCGGGTACCAGTATACAAACGCTGCTTTTACTGCCATGCTAAAGCAGGATTTCATGACGGCTTACGATCTGATTATAAAAAGCATCGAACTTACTCCGATGGATGAATTGAACATTCTTAAGGAAGAACTACTGAAGCAATGCATATTGCAAGCCAATAAGACTACATCCAGAAGAGCCGAACTCCTGGTGGACTATTATAACACCACCAAAAATGAGAATAAAAAGAACCAGGTGGCCGATGAATTTAAACAGTGTGTTTACCAGATCCTTTTCAGTTCATTTCCTTCACCCGATTCACTTTTACCTGTTTTTAACACACTTTATAATGGAATCAGTGATACCGATATGAAAAAGGTACTCGAAGACAGCTATACCACAGCATACGTTGAATACCTGCAGGTTGAAGGCAACAACCAGGAAGTGTTTGAAATGCTTTACAAGGCCTACGACAACGGCAATAAAACCAGTTATATAAAAACAAGCCTTCACAACAGCATTAACCTGCTTTCGGATGGTATTCATTTCGATAAAGGCGGAGTTGCAGCGTATGATTCGCTGGCATTTAGGTACCCGAAACTGATGGAATTCGATGTGTTTGTATATAACCGCTGCCAGATGCTGCTGAGTAAAGCTGAGGAGGCATTTCAGATGAAAAATAGTGACGAAGGCGAAAGACTTCTGAAAAAATTTGATACTGAAGCCTATTTTGACCGGTCAAAACCATCATACTGCAATCCGGCTTCGGTGTACAGCCTGGCAGGTTCGTATTATTTTAGGAAGGGAAACAGTTCCAAAGCCAAAGTTTCCCTTAAAAAGGGCCTCACTTTTGATCCCGACAACTGGGAAATAAAGAAGAAACTGAGTGAGCTGAATTAATTAACCGCCAGATTGTATTCTCGCTGCAGCCTCATGGTATTTCCCCTTGGGGTTTTATATTCGGCGTCGATTATCAGGTGTTTGAACAGAAATTGTCGCGGTGCCAGATTAAATTCAACAATGCCTGAATTGCCTGTCATTTTAAGCTTCTGCCGGATTTCCTCCGATGCTGTACGAGAAAAGAAGTTGGCCACTATTTTCGGATTTGAGAGACTGACATAAAGGTAATATTTGCCCTCGAGTGATGTATGATCGACTTCTTTTATCAGAAGTTTCACTTCGTTGTCGATCAAAGTCCCATCCTGTTTGTATTCTTTCAGCCCTGGTTGTACCTTGTCCTTTTTATAGGTGTTCACCGATAAAAGCTTCCCGTTTTCCCAATATTTTGACTCTATCCCTTCTTTATTCCCGTTTACATAATTTGATACGGAATACGCGCTCCCGTTTTTAAAGAAATAGGTGCATTTCCCGTTTCTGCGCCCATCCTTAAAAACAGCTTCCATATATAATTTACCATCGGTATAATACTGCCTCACCCTGCCGTTGGCTTTTCCATCCTTGTATTCAACTTTGTATTTTAATTTGCCGTCAGGATAATACGTCGAATGCTCGCCGTCTTTCATTTCGCCATTCTGCATCTGATCCGGATCGGTATTGGCATCAGTTGTTTGCTGTTTCGGATTGCATCCTGATAATACAAGTACACTAACAAATGTGAGACAAAATAAGGTTAATATTTTCATAGTATAATTTGATTTTTTAATTAGCGATTGAGGGATTGGAATCATATGTTGAAATTTACTCTTTCTTACTATTTACCGGGAATCTGCCAGTAAATAAAAACTTTGGCTACTCTGTTGATTGCTTAGGATATCGAGCCAGGAAAACGAAACCATTCTTTTTATACAATACTTTCATTGCCGGGATAATATGTTTCCATTCGTTGTAATGCGGCTCCTTGAGCACCAGGTAAAACGGCCGGTCGATATTGCCGGTGAGCAGCCACATGGGCATGGCACAATCGGCAGGCATTTTATTTGTATAAAAAAGAGGCGCATAACTGAAATACCCTGAATTAAGCACATAACATTTTTCGGCAGCTTTCGATTTATAAAAATCAATTACAGCCCGTTGTGAGTATTGCTCTATCCTGTAAGGGAAAATATAAATTATCAGTACAATGAAGATAGTTGTTCCGGCAAACAGCATTTTTATTGCTTTGCCGATGGATTTGCGGTTAGCGAGTATTACGGAATATAGAACGAATGCTATCAATACCAGCCCAATCAGCCATTCAAAGCCAGTCCATTTGACATTGGCCTGTAAATTGGCAACCGCAAAATCGTCCTTGATGATTCCTGAGTCAATGATCCTGTTTTTAAACTTATCAACCAGCGGCAAGGCAGAAACCAGGATGAAAAAAATTCCAGCCATGGCAATCAAAACAACGCTGAGCCATTTTTGCCAGCGCAGCTTACCTTCCATCATATCGCGGATGGCAAGTGCTGCCATAAAGGTGAGCGGGAAATAGCACAACGAACTATAGTGTACGATCTTGGTTTTCACGATGGTAAATAAAATGAGTACCACCCAGAAAAGTATAAGCATTAACCCATGAAACTGATTTTGGGGTTCCGTAATATACGCTTGACGCCTGAACCGCATTAAAGCAAAAACCGAAGCCGGAAAAACGCCGGCCAGCAATACGATAAAATGATAACTCCAGTTTCCGCCATGCCCGGCATCGGGTATGGTAAATAAGCGGACCTGGTAAAGGATAAACTTCCACACCATATCACTGTGTCCGTTAAGCACCTGCGCCAGGAACCATGAGCCACCTATAAGAATGGTAAACAAAAGGAATATCGAAATATCGCTGAACCGAATCTTAAACGCCGGAGGTGATTTTAAAAACCGGGTTTTAATATTTAGAAGCCGCATTAAATCAGGCAAATAGGCAATGGCAACAACCAGGCCGATAATGAGCAGGCCGGTCGGTCCTTTGGTAAGAATAGCCAGTCCGGTAAAAACACCCCAAAGAGCCGAATAAAGAAATCTTTGTTTTAGTGAAATTGTTTCAGTAGCCTGATGAAGCCGGAAAAAGAACCATACCGCACAAAATATCAACAGGTTGAACCATGGGTCGATAATTCCGGAACGGAAATAGAAATGGGGCAAAATACTGCCGGCATATACTATTACCCACCACATGCCGAAACGCTCGTCGAAAAGTTTTTTACCGATTGCAAAAATAAACAGCAGTGAAGCAATTCCGGCAACCGCATTCGGGAAACGGGCCGCGAACTCATTGATACCGAACACCTTCATACTCAGCACCTGCATCCAGATAAAAAGAGGCGGTTTCTCCCAGAACGGAACGAAATTGATCTGAACATTGAGATAATCGTGGCTTACGATCATTTCGCGGGCGCATTCGGCAAAATTGATCTCATCCCAATCGAAAAGATGAACGCCACCTGCAAAAGGAATAAAAAGCAATGCAGCAACCAAAGCCAATAAGATTTTTATGTTCAAACTTTGAGCCGGGAATCGGATTTTCACCTCTGCGATTTTTATCAAAATTATAAAAACATTTCCAACCACCAAAAGAAAGGTTTTAAATGGTTAGACTGGTCATAAAACCAATGAATTTTGAAATATGCAATATTTTGTTTTTGTTAATTGTATTTTTTCATAGATTTACGCAATAAATAATTTGCATTACATCCGGATAAACCTGATCTGACTTATTCGTACTCGAAATACAACAGCCTTTTAACCAGGAATCTCATACCGAAGAAAGATTATAAAAGCGATTTATACCCGGAAGTATCAATGATTTGAAAAGCGGGTATGTACTACCCGAAAATGAGTAAGCAAAAAAAATGCAGGAAAAAGTAAGATTCAGGGGACCTTTTTTTTATAAGTTCATTTATACCTATGGATCCTTGATTCACAGGCTGTATTACAGGCGGATAACTGTAGTAGGCTATGAGAAAATTCCGCCTAAGACACCTGTAATTTTTGCAGCCAATCATCAGAATGCGCTCATGGATGCGCTTGCTGTCATGTATCCTGCACGCAGGCCCGTAGTTTTCATGGCCCGCGCCGATATATTTAAAAAGCCATTTATCGCAATGCTCCTTAATGTTCTGAGAATTCTTCCGATTTACAGGATACGGGATGGGTATGGAGAACTCGAACGCAACCAGGAAGTTTTCGACAATACAGTAGGAGTTCTAAAATCAAATACACCGATCTGTATTTTACCCGAAGGTAACCACGAAGGACAGAAACGCCTTCGGCAGCTTAAAAAAGGAATTTTCCGCATTGCTTTCCAGGCCGAAGAGAGCGTGAATTTCAATCTCAACCTACATATTATTCCTGTCGGGATCGACTATTCCGATTATTTCAATGCCGGATCTGATTTGATGGTTGTGTACGGAACGCCAATAAAAGTTGCTGCTTATGCTGAACAATACAAGCAGAACGAGCAAAAGACAATAAACATCTTAAAGGATGTACTGGCGGAAAACCTCCGTAATATCATGATCCATATCCCGGAAGAGCACTACCAGCTCATTTACCAGATAAGTGAAATGTACGAGCCGAATGTTTGGAATACATGCAATACCAGGCGAAAACCCTACAACAAACTTACTATCAGGCAGTACATAATTCAGAAACTGTCAGAAGCATTCAAACTTTTTCCTGAGAAAGCCGATGAAATCGGGAAGGTGTTAAAGGACTACAACCAAAAGCTTGATGAATATAGATTAGCCGACAGTTTCATGGTGCAGGAAAAACCCCGGTTTATTACCTTTTTCTTCGAAATCCTGCTCAGCGTACTGCTGTTTCCACTTTATGTTTACGGGATGATCCTCAACTATTTCCCATACAAACTGCCCATTATACAGGCTAAGAAAGCAAAAGACCTTAATTTCAGGAGCTCGATACAGTTCGGGATCAGTATGTTCTCGTTCCCGATCTGGTACATTATCATTTTCATTGTATTTTGCCTGGCAGTGGATGAAAATTATATAAGGCTTGCCTTTGCATTAACGCTTCCGGTTTCGGGCTTATTTGCCTTATACTATTATAAATACATGAAAAAGCTATGGGGAAAACTCCGGCTTTTCAGCTTCAGGTATTTACATACCAAACAATACGATGCCCTCCGAAAAAAAAGAAATCAGGTAATTGAACTCATAAAATCCACCATTAATAGCTAAATCTATGAAAAAACCACTACTGTTAATTATTGTTTTGTGCGGATTTCTTATCCTTCCATATGCCGGCAGTGCGCAGGAAAAGCAAAAAAAAGAAGCTAAAATTCCTACCGGATTTTCGTTCGGAGCCTTGCCTACCATTTCGTTTGATGCGGATATGGGATTCCAGTATGGTGGCCTGGTGAGTTTGTACGACTATGGCGACGGATCCCTGTATCCTTCGTACAAACAAATGATGAAAGTGGAAGTGTCCCGTTACACCAAAGGTTCCGGTACCAATCAGATATTTTACGATGCCAAAAATCTTTTACCACACCATTTGCGTTTAACCGCCGACTTGAGTTATCTGACCGAAAAATCACTCAATTTTTATGGGTTCAATGGGTATCAAAGTAGCTATAATCCTGATTTTGAAGATAAGGAATCGGCAGATTACATTACACGGGTATTTTACCGCGATTTACGCAAAATGTTTCGATTTACTGCTGACTTGCAAGGAAATCTGCCCGTTGATCATCTGCACTGGCTGGCAGGATTTGGCATAATGAATATGAAAGCCGGGCGCGTAGACTTTGCTGCAATCAATAAAGGCAAAAGTGGTTCAGATATATTGACGGACACCACTACCTTATTCGATAAATATGTAGGATGGGGCATTATCAGCCAGGCTGAAAAAGACGGCGGAAGCGCTAATTTCCTCAAAGCAGGTTTTGTGTACGATACCCGCGACAACGAGGCTAATCCCATGAAAGGAATGTGGAGCGAAGCTCTTATAACGTATGCACCAGAATTCCTGTTCAATTCCGAGTTTTCGTACGCCAAACTGGTACTGATTCACCGGCAATATTTCACCATTGTTCCGGACCGCCTTTCGTTTGTATACCGGCTGGGTTACCAGGGAACTATTGGCGGCCATGCGCCGTTCTTTATGCAGCCTTATATGCTCAGTTCTTATTCATCGATTACAAAAACCGACGGGCTTGGAGGCGCCAAAACATTGCGCGGTATCATGCGTGACAGGGTTGTTGGCGACGGAATTGTTTACGGAAATCTCGAGATGCGATGGAAATTCCTGAAAACGCATCTTGGGAAGCAAAACCTTTATTTAGCTTTGAACGGCTTCTCCGATTTCGGAATGGTAGTGCAGCAGGTAAAGATTGATAAGTCGAAAATCAGTGTAGGGGATCAGGCAAAATATTTTGATTTCTCATACGACAAGGACAAACTGCATCCCAGCCTTGGTGCAGGTTTAAGGATTGCCCTGAACGAAAATTTTATTCTTGCAATTGATTATGGCTTTGCTGTAAACAAACAGGATGGCCTGAAAGGACTTTATATCAATATTGGAAACCTGTTCTAGATCTTACAGATTATAAATTAAAAAAGCCCTGGGATAATTAAATTCCAGGGCTTTTTTTATAAACTAAAAATCAAGAAACAATGTCAAAAATCAAGATTCGGCTGAACAAGCAATTCCATGGTGTTAAGTTCCAACGCCAGCAAATTGCCATATCCCGGCTTGTCGGTGAGGTACACCCCGTTGTCGAGATCGATAAAATTAAATGAATTCGAAATGATCGATTGATTAATAAAGTCGAGACTTACAGGCACATGCCCATGGATTATTTTACGATCGCCAAGCTTTACGGGATCAATTTTATATTCCCGAATCCACATCATCGACTCTGTATCACTAAAAATATCTTCAATTTCAAAATTGAAGCCTGCATGCACAATGAGAAATTTCTTCCATTCCAGGTAAAAAACAAGGGATTCGATCCATTCGATGTAGCGTAAGGGAATGGCGCCAACCCTGAAAGCATTGAAACTGCTCATGGTATCGGTTCCGCCAAACAACATCCAGTCCTTGTATGAAAGGGCTTTCAACCCGAGCATACGGCGAAAAAGCCCTTTTGACTCTTCATCACGATATACTTTCGCCATATATTCTTCATGATTTCCCCTGATTACAGTGGTTTTAATGCCGCTGGCTTCCAGTTTCATAATGTAATCGATGACACCCTTGCTGGATGGTCCACGGTCGATTATATCGCCAAGGAAAATAAGTTCATCCTCCTTCTTTAGTCCGATCAGATCTTCGACAAGCATACGAAGCGTAAGCAAACAACCATGTACGTCAGGGATTACCCAGGTTCTCATAATGAATATAGAAAATTGTTCTCTCCCGTTAACGGAAATGGAACATAATTATTTCAATTTATTTTTTTGATTTACCCTGGTTAGCAACTTCATCCATCAGTTTTTTAATAACATCGGGATCGCCCAGAAAATAATCTTTTATAAAGTTGAGGTTGTCATCAAATTCGAATACATACGGGATACCTGTAGGCAGGTTAAGATTCACAATATCCTCATCACTGATTCCTTTTACGTGTTTTATAACAGCACGCAAACTGTTCCCATGGGCAGCCACCAAAACCTCGTCGCGCTGAAGCAGCGATTCGCGGATTTCATTTTCCCAGTATGGAACCATGCGGTTAACGGTATCCTTGAGGGATTCTGTAACCGGAGCTTCATTACCTATCGCAGCATACTTCGGGTCGAGACGCGGATTGCGCGGATCATCTGCCGCCAGTTCTGCAGGAGGAATATCATAGCTGCGGCGCCATACCAGAACTTGTGCATCACCATATTTTTCAGCGGTTTCAGCTTTATTGAGGCCTTGCAGGTTGCCGTAATGTTTTTCGTTCAGACGCCAGCTCTTTTCAACCTGTATCCACATCAGGTCCATTTCTTCCAGAACCAGGTTGAGCGTTTTGATAGCCCTTTTAAGGTATGAAGTATAAGCAAGCCGGAAATCGAATCCATTTTCTTTCAATACTTTGCCGGCTTCGGTGGCTTCCTTTACACCACGCTCCGAAAGATCAACATCTGTCCATCCCGTAAAACGGTTTTCTTTGTTCCATTCGCTTTCGCCATGGCGAAGAAGTACTAATTTTTTCATTAGAGAAGATTTTAATATATGTAATTATCTGAATGTCAATAGAATTTGGATTTTTATTCCATTTTGCAAATGTACAATTTTCCAATAGTTTAAGCAAACCCTTTCCCCGGTTTTTTATGTAAAGAATGTTAAAGCTGGCCCGGATCCGGGGAATAGTCTATAATTTTCGAATTACGAATTACGAATGAAAATGGAGTTCACTCCGAAAAGTCACATTTTATTGATTTTCAACTTTTTACCACTGGCCCCTAAAAAATAATGCGTTGTAAATCAACAAATTGGGCTAAGTCCCCTTTAGGGGATTTAGGGGTAAAAGACCTTTCGGAGCAGACTCAAATTTGTGATTTAAAATGATGATTTACGAATATTGATTAGCGCTTTTACCCCTATCGTGCGGCATAATTCGTCAAAAGTAAATATTTCATATTCGATTTCCTGTTTGGGATCTCAGATACTAAATGCATGAATTAGTAGCATTTGTTATTCCTAAACAATCAATATCGGGAAATAACACTGTTTTGTCAGGATTTTGTATGTATTTTCGCCATTCAAACGCCAGCGATGAACCTGTATTCTGCACCATTTTGGTTAAGAGCGATATTCCCACAAGGACTTATATGGCAAGTTCCTACAAGCCGCAAAGAAGTGTTTCTGACTTTCGACGACGGACCCGTTCCGGAAGTTACGCCCCTGGTTCTCGAAATCCTGAATAAATACAACGTCAAAGCCACTTTTTTCTGTGTAGGCGAAAATGTACAGAAATATCCTGACATATATGATCTGTTGATAAAAGATGGACATGCTACTGGTAACCACACATTTCATCATGCGAAAGCCTGGAAAACAGATTATAACTCCTATCTATCGGAAGTTGAACAATGCAAAGAGCTGGTTAACAGCAGCCTGTTCCGCCCTCCTCACGGACAAATTAACCGGAAAATCGCAAGGAAACTGAGAGCGGATTACAAAATTATTATGTGGAGCACTCTAACCGGAGATTATGATAAAAAAGTGACCGGCGAACGTTGCCTCAAAAACGCGATTAAACATACGGGACCCGGAGCCATTATCGTTTTTCACGACAGCATTAAAGCCCGCGAACGGATGGAATATGCTTTGCCTTTATATATTGAGCATTGCCTGAAACAAGGTTACTCGTTCGGAATTCCCGGGTAAAATATTTTTGGAATTCGGATTACGGGTTTCGGATAGCCGGTTCAATTACCTAAACAACTAGTATATAACGCATTAAACCCGTGTTCATTGGAAGCTGGATTCAAACTCGTTTCGCTCAATTTTACCTTTTAACAATAAACCTCCTCGATACAACCCCGTCTGTATAACTAATTCTGAGTAAATACATTCCGGCTTTCAGATTCTGAGTCTTTACCATCAGATTCTCATTTTTCCTCCTGAGTTGTTCAGTCCTTATCAGTTTCCCCTCCATTGTGAGAATTTCAAATGAATTTATAAACCCGAGGTTGTTCCTTACATAAAGCATATCGCCTGCAGGATTAGGCATTAGATCCAGGATTTTATCTGCCGGCAGATCATCTTTTCCCAAAACAACCGAATTATTTGACGAAATCAGCCACTGATCAGGATCAAATTGGGTTGAGTCAACTGAAAACCCTGGATTTGCTGCGAACACCTGGCCGGAAAAAGTATGATTAAATACCATAAGGGTATCTGTGCCTGCTCCGTAAAACTTTATGGGCACAGGCATTTCAAAGAAACTAACTGAAGTATGCGACTGACCCTGATACAGAGTAACCGAAAGGCTGTTATCTACTGACTGGCTTATATTTACAGTATATTTAGGATATCCCTGGCCGTAAATCCAGTCGGCAAAAAAGCCGGTGAGATCCCGACCCGAAGCAGCTTCCATATGTTTTTTATAGTCATCGGTGCGTGCAAATCCAAACCGAAGCCTGGGATCATTCAGGTAGGCTTTCATCCCCTTAAAAAAGTTTTCATCTCCAACCACCCACCGCAGCATATGAAGCACCAGAGCTCCCTTGCTGTATGACAGTCGACCGCTAAAAATCCGGTTCACACTGGTTGTATCGTCACAATAAACTGATCCTCCCGGCTGACTGCAAACACTTTTAATATTGATCTTCTTCCAGATGGGCCAGTAATACGGATCGATATTTTCGTATCTCAGGGCTGCGCAGTAGGTGGCAAATCCCTCGTTCAGCCATATATCATGCCACGATCCGCAGGTAATAAAATCACCAAACCACTGGTGTGCAAGCTCGTGGGCGATAATTTCAGGGTTAAAAGCAGATTTCCCCAGGAAAGTCATGGTTTGATGTTCCATACCTCCACCCCAGCCAAACTGGGCATGTCCGTATTTTTCGGCGCGGTAAGGATAGGGTGTAAACAAATCTTCGAAAACCGCCAGGCTTGGCAGAACCGACTTAGCATTTTGACGCAGCAGAACTGAATCTTCGGGATATACATAATTTAAAACTTCGAGTGAGTCGGTCCCATTAACCAGATAATCAGAAAACCTTGCATAATTTGTTGATGCAATGGCGATAAGGTACGAAGCGATCGGATACCGATGTTTCCAATGCGCTAAAGTGGAGTTAGCTCCATAAGGCGTTTCGCTTATCAGCAAACCGTTGCCGGCAACATGATTTCCTTTTGGAGTTACACAATACATATCAATGGAATCAATCTTGTCGGTAAGATCATTTTTCGAGGGCCACCAGTCGGAAGCGCCATAAGGCTCGGAAAGGGTCCACATTCCCGGTGCTCCACCATGGATTTCGTTGCCGAATGACCCAAAGCCACTGGTTGTCGGATTCCCGGAATAATATACTGTAACTGAATCTAAAGTCCCTTCCGGGATACTTTCACTAAAAGGTATTGTAATTACGTTGCCGGTATGATTTACATTTTTTTTCAGCCCGTGATAGAAAGCCGAATCGGCTGACATGGCTAAAAAAAGCTCAAACTGAATGCTGCTCATGGTGGACCCGGTGGCTACAAAATACGAAGTAACCGAACCCCTGATATAGGTGACGGCAGGATCGGCAAACAGAAAAAAACGGTGGTACTTCAGATCGTAATTATCAACAATTAGCTGCTCATGTGGCTGCATAAGCTTTCTGTAGGCTGATTTATCACTTTCGGTTATGAGTTCGAGATTCTTTTTAAAAAGATCTTCCTGAGCCAACAAACCTGAAAAGGCAGTTATGAGAAAAATCAGTATTAAAACATATCGGTTTCCGGTTTTCATTGCATTGTTTTTTAGTGAATTCATAAAAATATTTGTGTATATCTTGGCAAGATTCCTGTCCCACTAAGACACAAAGTTCACAAAGCATCTTCGTGTTCTTAGTGGCTTTGTTGAAAACCAGTTCTGTTCTGTCCCGATAGCTATTGGGATGTCCAGGTTCGGACATACTGCTGTAAAGATACAGAGCAAATCCGGAGTGGATGATGGAATTTGTGAAATTTTCTTTCAGAATAGGAAAAACCCTTCAAAAGCGCTGGACTTCTGAGGGGTTGATCCGGAATAAATTACACAAAGGGGAAATACCGGCACACTAATCCTGCAGAACTTTTTCCTTTTCAGGATGATGTACTCTGGCATATTCGTGGCATTGATGCATAAATGCCTGCAGACGCGAATCAATATTGGTTGCTTCCTGTCCGTCGTAAGGAATAGTTTCCCAGGGGATGTTATTGTGATCCTTACGGAAATCAGTACTTACCGTAGCCACTAAAGTTCCGGGCATGCAGGTAAATGGCATTATGTATACAATTCCCGAAATATTTACCTCTGTAAGTCCCCCGGCAGTTCCGAAAGCTGCCACCGGATCACCATCGTAATCCTTATGGATGTAAGGAGCGCTGTGTTTAATCATTTCTTCCAGTTCTATCTCCGTCTCCATTTCCACAAAGCTCTTAACCGCATTCTTGAGTTTATTAGCTGTATAATGCTGCCCCCATTGCTGGATTTTCGATTTGAACATACCTTTCAGATCGCCTTTCCACAAACTGTCGCGCCAATAACGGTACGAAGAGTAAATAAGCCACTCGCCAAATGGAGCCATAATAGTTTCGGCACCAAGAGCTTCCAGTTTTTCAACCAAAAAGGAGCTGCAGTAAGGATTATCCCGCATAAAGGTTTCTCCTAAAACAAGAACCACAGGTTTACGTTTCCCTTCAACCAATTCGAGTTTACTGAAAGCCAAGCCTGCATTTTCGAGCGTTTTCGGCAATGTTCCGGATCCGTTTTCAACAGACTCAATCACCTTCAGCAACCAGAACTGGTAGAGTTCGTTGGCAGAGCCTTTAACTTTTTCGTATGGCCTTTTTTCCTGCACCATCTTCTTAAGCAAATCGATAGCCACCATTCCTTTCCAGGCGTTCAGCCTGAACTTTCCTGATTTACCCGGAGCTATTTCGGCATATGCATTATCATTGGTAGGTGTAAGAATCTCCGCTTCAAAGTATCCAAGCCTGTCAAAAATAATGCGATGCAGTTTATTATAATCGCCAAAGCGACATGGCCCGTTATGATCGGGCATAAAAAAGGTCATTTTCGATGGATCAGCGCCAGGTTCCTGCAGTTTCATGATAAAAGTTCCCAATGTTGCTACAAAAGGGAAGCATTCCTGTCCGTTGGTCAGTTTGCGGGCAAGTTCTATTTCGTAGGCTCCTGGCATGGGAAGCACTTCCGACTTAAAGCCACATAACCTGGATGCGGCAGCAAGAGCATGCACCGTATCGCGCGCATAGGGAAGATAAAGTGTACGTCCTTCAACTTTATTCTCAGTATTATGTATGTATTTTGGTTCTATTTCACGCATTCCGCTTACTTTCAGATACCCTTCGAGGCTATCGAGGAAAGCTTCGAGGCGTGTAACCAATCCGGCATCGGCACTGTGTTCGTCCACCTCCAGGTGCAGGTAAGGTTTGCCTTTCATTTCCTCCCGCACATAATGAGTGATGAAAGAATCGGGTCCGCAGCGGAAATTACCGAGGAAAACGCCAAAGAGATTTTCGTTCTTCCGTATAATTCGTGTGGCTGCAAGAATTTTCTGCCCGTTGGGCCAGTACATCACACGGTAATCATCAAAAATATTTTCCTCATGCAAAGGCAAATAATCCACGGGGATCGGAATGGTATCGAGGTTAATCAGTTTCTCGACGAGGCGCAGGTTCAGAGCAGGATCACCTGTATTGTATGGACGACCGAGAATAACCATTGCTTTCTTGTCCTTAGGCAGATTATCCAGTATAACACGCCCCCTTGATTGAATTACAGATTCAAAAGCTGTTTGCTGCTCATCCGCCAGTTTTATCGCTTTTATAGTTTTTGATTTGGCAATGCCGAATTTTCCTTTCATGAAGGTAGCCATTTCATTGTTCAGCACCCTGCCGAAATAGCGGAAATGCAAGGTAGGAGTCAGGAATTTATCCCTGGTCTTCGGATCTGTGAATGCACTTCGCAGCATGAACGGGTATGTCTGAATCCATGGACAATTGGGATTATTGGTAGGATTGGATTTCGCACCCTTTGAATTCACGATAAAGGGCAGGAATATAAAATCAACATTCTTCTGAAGCAGGTTATCCACATGGCCGTGTATCAGTTCCACAGGGAAACAGGTTTCGGCAACCATTATTTCGAGCGACTTCTTTGTAAGCTGAAAATCCGTCGGATCGGATAGAACAACCCGGAAATTGAGTTCACTGAAATAATTGCGCCAGAAAGGGAATTGCTGCCAGAACACCATCAGTGCACGCGGAATACCAACCGTAATACGGTCATCGGGGGCTTCTTCCTTGTAATCCCCCATCAGGTATTGTAATCTTTCCTCAAAATAGTTAGGTATGTCTTTTACTTTTCCCTTGCGGTCATCCACTTCATAAAGTTCACAGCGACCGCCATAGAAAAGTGCCTTTTTTTCGCCGGCAACCTTAACCTTTTGTATTTCGCAATGGTTGGTACACGATTTACAGGTAAAACTGCTGATGCTAAAAGGAATATCACTGATATGAAATCCTTTGAAACGGGATTTCTGCCCTTCGGCCATAGACTTACGTGCGAGTATAGCTGCTCCAATGGCGCCGGTTACATCGAAATGAGGTGGAATTATAATGGGCTTGCCGGTAATTTTTTCGAAAGCAGCTACCACGGATTTATTGTTGGTTACTCCTCCCTGGAAAAATATTTTATTCCCTATAGGTTTAGCTCCGACTACTTTTTGAATATAATTCTCAACAATTGAATAAGCAAGTCCGCCTACCAGGTCATCCTTATCGGCACCGCGCTGCTGATGCGAGTTCAGGTCCGACTCCATAAATACGGTGCAACGGCAACCCATCTGAACGGGGTTTTTAGACCCAAGTGCCAGGTCTTCGAATTCGTTGATAATATTGATGCTTAGTTTCTCAGCCTGTTCCTCGAGGAACGATCCGGTACCTGCGGCACACACTTTATTCATCTCGAAGTCAACAATTACACCATCCTGAATTGAAATGTATTTTGAATCCTGACCGCCTATTTCAAAAATAGTGTCTACAGTAGGATCGTAATCAATGGCGGCGGTTGCCTGGGCGGTAATTTCATTTTTAATAAGATCAGCGCCAATAAAGTCTCCGATAAGGTACCTTCCTGATCCGGTTGTGCCAGCGGCAATTACTTCAACGTCGGCACCTATTTCATCAAAAATTTCTTTTAAACCTCGCTGCACTGCATTCATCGGCTTACTTGCTGTTGGCAGATACCGCCGTGCCACCACATTATTCTCGGCATCAATCAGTACCACATTGGTACTCAGTGATCCGATATCAACACCAAGCGAAACTTTTATTTTTTCACCGGGCTTTTTATTAACCACAACAGTCTTATTGTAAGTAGCGTTGGATATTACAAGCTGATCGTGCGAACGATTTTCATATTCCTTATTCAGCAGGTAGTAGTTGAGATCATCAAGTCCTTTAAATGGCGCAACATCGGCCCGGCCGTTCGACAGCACATGATATAATGCGCCGATTGCACCCATTGAGGCGTGGTATTCAGGGATGATCAGTTCATCATCAGCCAGCTCGAAAACTTCCCTGAAAGCCCTCACCATTCCGGCATTGGCAGCTACACCACCCTGGAACAGAATGGGTGCCTTGTATTTTTTACCCCTTCCGAGGTTACTTTTAAAATTCCGTGCAACAGCAAAGCATAATCCGGCAACAATATCGTGCAGGGGAGTGGCAATCTGCTGGAGATGGATCATATCACTTTTGGCAAAAACGCTGCAGCGCCCGGCAATCCGGGGAGGGTTTTCGGATAAAAGCGCCAGTTTTCCAAATTCAACTTCAATAGGTACTCCGATCCGTTTAGCTTGCTGATCGAGGAAGGAACCCGTGCCTGCTGCACACAGGCTGTTCATCGCAAAATCCGACAAACGTGCATTCCCGTTTTCTTCGCCGTTTCCCATCAGTATCAGTTTGGAGTCTTCGCCTCCCATTTCGATAATGGTGCGTGCCTGCGGGTATAGTACAGATGCCGAGCTGGATTGTGCAATTATTTCGTTGATAAAAGAGCCGCCTGTCAGTTCGGCGGCTTTTTTGCCGCCACTGCCGGTAAAAGCAATACAGCCAATATTTTCGGCACCATACTTTTCGACAATACTTTCAAGAATGCTCTTCAAAACATTAAAAGGGCGGCCTTCGCAATACGTGTAGTGGTTTTCAATAATCTTCCTATCCTCGTCCATCAGAACAGTGTTCAACGAAATGGACCCTAAATCCAGACCAAGGTGGAATTGCGGATTATTTTTGACAGATGTTTGCTCCATAACTTTTTAAAAACTATACTCAATTCTGCAAAATAGCAAGCTAAGATAGTCAAATACTAATGGCTTTTCATGTTGAATATTAAAAATATATGATTGCGAAAGCTAAATCATAAACTATAAATATCGAAAACAATTATTCCGGTTGCTCCTGATATTACTGTATATCGCTGATTATAAATGATCTGATTCAATATTGTGGTACTCTTTTGATGAATTATTTTATAGGTATATACGCTTAGACCGCCTTCTTAAATATTTGACAATAAGCGTTTAGGCTCATTGAAAACCATTTTTATGATAAGCAAATCGAATATTGTGTCCATATTGTTGCGTCTATTGAATCGGTAATTAAATTCATCTA